>CAMVJE010000004.1 GCA_947167745.1 uncultured Treponema sp. | reverse complement strand
GCGCGCATTTTTCGCCAGAATTCAAGCAAAATCTTACTTCAACAGGCTCAATCCGAGACTGGTCAGCTGAGAAAAATTCCAGCCAAATTGAAGAACTGCAAATTGCTTTCATTCAGAAGCGCTTCCAGGAAAAGCACAAAGAACGCTTTTTGCCCGCCGCAGAAGATTTAATCAGAATGCACGCCGCTTTGGGACGCTGTACATTCGACGGCACAGAGTCCACTTTCACAACCCACTACCACCCAGACGATGTTATGAGTGAATACGGCACCGACATTGAATTTTTCACTGAGAACTGCGGCAAACAAAAAAGCCGTGTTCATGTTTTTTTAGGCAAACACGGCGTGGATTGGAAAACGATTTAATTTTTAGTTACGAGAGTCTCCTTTGTTAAGCTTTTTTAAAAGCTCACTCCCATTGATGCTGAAAACTGCCAGTAATTATTTGTAACATTGTAAGCTAAGCCCATTGCCAGAGCCGGAAATGCAATTTTTGCAAGATAAAACCTTACTCCACCGTTCGGGCCGTGCATAAATTTATAGGAATCGTCTGTATTTTGGGTATAAACAAGCTGATAATCTGAATAAATCGAAATCATGCCCCAGCCGAATTTTGCCATTGCATACTCAAGCCCCAGATTGCCACCGACAATTCTCTCTGTAGCAAATTTGCCCGGAAGAATTGTAACAGAACCTGCTCCCTGACCTTTAAATGAAGTTATATGATTTTTTCGGCCGTAAAATCCTGAATAATGCTGATACATGCGGAGCCGCGAAGTGAAAATAGGATGCTCTTCTCCAATAGAAAAACTAAATCCCATCGGAAAACGATAATCAGAATCATTTGCATCCGTCAGCCCGAAATTCGCAGATATTGAAGCAGAATTTGTTGACATGAATACACCATTCCAGTCAGATTTTGAATATCTAAGAGAAAGGGTAAGACCGCCCTCATTTATTGATTCAGGAGCAGCATTAGGATAATCTGAATGCTCTTCTGTGGAAATATGTTTGAAGCTGTAACCATTGGAAAAAGAAAAGTTTTCACCGAATTTTTCAGTGACCGTAAATCCGCCGTTGAATGCAAGCGAATTGTATTTAAGGATGCATTTGTTATCGAGATTGTTATGTTCCGGGGAGTTTTTTGAAGCTGAAAAGAAAACTGAAAAACCTGGAATTCCATTTGTTTTAGGCGATTTTGAAATCGATGCCATACCCGTTTTTGTTGTATTTGAGAAAAATCCGCCCAGCATAAACATATCTTTTTGCCCAAAGGCATTTGTATCCATGATAACAGCCCCTGCCATAAAGCCAGAACTTGAGACCATTGCAAACGGAAGGGGAATAAAAGTAATTTTCTCTTTTACAGAAACATTAATTTGGGCTTCCGTAGCGGAAATCTGTTCTGGATTAACCTTGATGTCATTAAAAAGGCCTTCAAGTTGAAGGACTGTCTCCAGGTCATGTAAATCAGTTTCTGCCAGTGGTTTTCCTATGAACTTTTTGACTTTTGACTGAATGTATGAATCACGAGTTTTTTTGAGACCAATAAAATTAATTTTTGTAACTAAAAGATTCTGATCAATTTCGTTTGCTGAAGATTCACTAAGAGATTCCTGGCTTTTCTCAGCTACGGCAGGCTCTTCTTCAGCCCAGGCAAAGGCCATACACAAAAAAAAGATAATTCCAAGTATTTTTTTCATATAAAGTAAAGTGTATTGAAAAAGACTGATTTTCACAATAACGGAAAAATGCTAAAATGCGTTAGGGATTGTAGTGGCGCGAAGCGTTGCCGAAGGCAATGAAACCACGGAAAGCCCGGCCTGCCGACAGGCAGGAAACGCCAAAAAAATGAAGCATTTTCTTCTTATTTTTATTTCGATTTTTCTCGTCTCCTGTGCTTCCTCGCGGTTTGATTCGAATTTTGCGCCGGTTTATGTGACCAACACTTCAAAATTCGGAATTTTGTCGACTGCTGAAGCAGATACTCCTCTTGATGCCGTGCAAAGGATGGCGGCCAAATTTGGTGAGCAGAGTTTCGATTTTGATGTTTATGTGATTTCTGATTCCAGCCAGCTTTCAATGACTATTTTTAATGAATTCGGAACGACCATGGCAAGTCTTTTTTATGACGGCGCTTCTCTGGAATTTGATTCATCGGTTTTTCCTAAAAATTTAAAAGCAGAATATATAGTTGCGGATTTTCAATTTTGCCTTTATCGGGCAGATTCTTTAAAGTCGGCGCTGGCAAAAATCGGCGTGGATTTTGAAATTTCTACTGCCAAGGGTACCGACGGAACTTCAACCGAGAGCCGGATTCTCAGCAAAAAGGGCAAAGTCATTTCAAAAATCACAAAATCTTACGGAACAAACAAAAAAACGGGCCGGGAGGAAGTCAAATCAATTTACTACGAGAACTTCCTGCGAGCTTATTCTTATCTTTTAACGGGAGTTGAGGCATGAACGAAAAAATCTATCTTTCAAATCCGGGCTTTATCTGCTCGGCAGGAAATTCTTCTGACCCGGAAAAATTTATCGGAAATCTCAGCTCAGGAAATCGTGACGGCATCAAAAAAGTCGATTGCGGCTTGGCGGGCGAAAACGGCGTAAAATCTTTTTTTGTGGGAAAAATCGACGATTCTCTTTTAAAATCCACTGGCGACAAATTCGACATGCGGGTTTTGCAGATTTTGGATTTTGCCCTTTCTTCTATAAAAAATGCCGCTCAAAAAGCCATTGCCCGCTACGGAGCAGAAAGAGTCGGAGTCTGCATTGGCTCCTGCGATAACGGAAGTTTTTTGTCTTTCAATGCTCACAAAGAATTTTTCACAAAAGGTGCTTTCCCTGCTGATTATGATTTGAAGGCTCAGGGGGCTGATTATGTGGCCACTTTTGCATCAAATCGTCTGGGTGCAAAAGGAATTTCCCTCGCATTCAGTACGGCCTGCTCTTCAAGTGCCAGCGCAATCATCAAGGCAAAAGAACTTATTCGCGCCGGGATTTGCGATGCCGTTGTTGCAGGCGGCGTAGATGTGGCCAGCGATACAGTTTTGCTGGGTTTTGACAGCCTTGAAGCCATTGATCACAAAAAAACAAATCCATTCTCAAAAAACCGCAGCGGAATCAATCTTGGAGAAGGCGCGAGTCTTTTCCTTTTGAGCCGTGATGATTTAGACGAAACAGGAATTCTTTTAGCTGGAAGCGGCGAGTCAAGCGATGCGAGCCACATGACGGCACCTCTCGCAGACGGAAGCGGCGCTGAACAGGCCATGAAAGCCGCCCTCGCAGACGCAAAAGTCTCCCCAATGGAAATCGATTATGTGAATCTTCACGGAACTGGAACTCACTTAAACGACAGCATGGAAGGAAAGGGCGTAGATTTAGTCTTCGGTGATTACAAGGTCGCGGCAAGTTCTACGAAGCCCCTCACAGGTCACACTCTTGGCGCGGCAGGAAGCCTTGAACTTGCGGCATGTTTTTATGCGATTAAATCACAGAAATTGCCCCTTCATGTCTGGGACGGCATTCAGGATGAGGAAATTCCTTCGCTCAATCTTGTAACAAAGGAAAATGCCACAAAAATTGCAGAAAGCCGGCAAATCCGCGTTTGTATGAGCAATTCATTCGCATTCGGCGGCTGCAACGCAAGTCTGATTATCAAAAAAGAATAGAATACAAAGGAAGATAAGATGAAAATCGACCACGAAGAATTGGCAACGCTTGTTCCCCACAAGGGCAAGATGTTTATCATCGATCGAATTACTCAAGCCCAGGCAAATGACTGGATTATCGAAAGCGAGACTAAAATCACACCAGATTTTATGTTTTACGACAAGAATCTGGGCGCAGTGCCAAATTACGCTTGCTTTGAAATCATCGCCCAGACAGTTTCGGCTCTTACAGGCCTTTACGCAAGGGAAAATAATCTCCCGCCGAATATGGGCTTCATCTTGAGCGTCTCCAACCTTCATTTTGATTTTGATTCCCTTGCTGACGGAGATTTAGTTCGGGCAAAAGCTGAGCGTGAAGCAGTCGTCGATAATGTATATTCCTTTAAGGCAGAAGTTTTTGTAAACGGTAAAGAATCTGGCGGCGGAAAATTAACCGTCATGGAAGTAACGGAATAAAATACAGCAGGAGAAAACATGAACGAGAATTCAGAAAAAAAAGTGCTTGTAACCGGTGCATCAGGCGGAATAGGGCGGGCAATCGCTTTGGCGGCAGCCCAGGCTGGGTATGAAATCGTAGCCCACTACAACAATGGAAAAGAAAAGGCAGAAAGCCTCAAAGCTGAAATTGAAGCCGCAGGCGGAAAATGCTCTCTCTTGCAGTTCAACATTTCTGACCGTGCCGATTGTGCGGAAAAACTGGAAAAATGGAGCGAGGAAAACGGCGCATTCTGGGGAATCGTCCTGAACGCGGGAATTTGCCGAGACAATGCCTTCCCAGCTCTCTCCGACGACAACTGGGATCAAGTAATTCACACAAATCTTGATGGCTTCTATAATGTCTTAAAGCCTCTGGTCATGCCCCTTTGCCGTAAAAAGCGGGGCCGAATCATTACCATTGCCAGCGTTTCTGGCTTAATGGGAAACAGAGGCCAGGTGAATTACTCGGCCAGCAAAGCCGGCATCATGGGAGCCACAAAAGCCCTGGCCGTGGAGCTTGCCAGCCGGAAAATCACGGTGAATTGCATCGCGCCGGGCGTAATCGAAACGGAGATGATTAAAGAGGCACCAATGGAACATATTCTTCCCACAATCCCAATGGGACGGGCCGGAAAGCCAGAAGAAGTTGCTTCCCTTGCAGTATATTTGCTCAGTGAAGGAGCTGGCTACATCACAAGACAAGTAATTTCCGTAAACGGAGGTATTATATAATGCAAAACAGAAGAGTTGTCGTTACAGGCGGCGGAATTGTCAGCGCGCTTGGAAATGACTGGCCTACAGTTCTTAAAAATCTCAAGGCAAAAAAGAATTTCGTTAAATACATGCACGAATGGGACGAAAAGTATCCGCTGATGAACACCAGACTTTGCTGTCCGGTGGATTTTGAAATCGACAAAGAAAAATACTCGCGGAAGGCAATCCGAGGCATGGGGCGCGTTGCACAAATGGCTTTGGTCGCAACAGATACAGCCCTCGAAGACGCTGGTATGCTTGGAAAGGAGGAACTGACTCAGGGCATGACTGGAATCGCTTACGGCTCTTCAATCGGCAGCGTTGACCCACTCATGGAAATGTACTCAATGCTGGTCACCAACGACACCAGTAAGGTTGGCTCAACCACCTACATTAAGGCAATGCCCCAAACTTGTGCCTGCAACCTTGAAGTCTACTATCACCTAACCGGCCGAATCATCACCACAAATACCGCCTGTACTTCCGGCAGCCAGTCAATCGGCTATGCTTACGAGGCAATCAAGTACGGCAAACAGGACATGATGATTGCAGGAGGAGCCGAAGAATTCTGCACGATGGACACGGCAACTTTTGACACACTTTTCTCAACTTCAACCAAAAACGACACACCGGAGCTCACTCCCAGCGCCTATGACAAAAACCGCGATGGTCTTGTTCTCGGCGAAGGAGCAGGAACCCTCTTCCTTGAAGAATACGAGCACGCAAAAGCCCGTGGAGCAAAAATCTATGCAGAAATTGTCGGATTCGGCACCACAACAGACGGAACCCACATCACTTCGCCCAATCGCCCAACAATTGCTCATGCCCTCCAGCTTGCTCTGGACGATGCAGGTCTTTCTCCAGACCAAATCGGCTACATCAACACCCACGGAACCGGAACAACGGCCGGCGATGTCACTGAAACGGGTGCCACTTATGATGTCTTCAAGCGGGCAATTCCAGTCTCAACCGTCAAGAACTACATAGGCCACACTTTGGGAGCTTGTGGCGCAATCGAAAGCTGGCTCTCAATCAATATGATGAACGAAGGCTGGTTCCTTCCAAACTTGAACCTCAAGGAAATTGATCCGGCCTGCGCACCACTCGATTACATCACGGGTGACGGTCGCAATATTGACTGCGAATATGTAATGAACAACAATTTCGCTTTCGGCGGAATCAACACAAGTATAATCTTTAAAAAAATAAAGGAGTAAATCATGAAAAAATTATTCACACTTTTGGCCGCATCCCTCGCATTTGCAGGAAGCATTTTCGCTGAGGCACCAACTTTTGATAATCCAAAGGCTTATGTCATTGATGCCACAAAAATTCCAGGAAAAATGAAAGATTCCGTTAAAGTCAGAAATGTCTCGACAGCTGCAAATTTTAATATCGAAATTCAAGTTTACGATGAAGCTGCAGGAAAATGGATTTTTTTCGGTGAAGGTTACCTAAAAGGGCTCGGTGACACAGACACCATCGATTCAATAAGCAGCAAGTCAATAAAACTCAAAAACTACAACTACATCGCCGTCATTCCGGCATCTGACAATTCTTTTAAATACAGCGCAAGTAAAGCAAACAACGACCTTCACATCTGGTTCTACGATAATAAAAATAGTGATGAATCACATTTTGCTGTTTTTGATGTAAGCACAATCGGCAAATTTAGTGATTCGCTCAAAATTGAAGGCGGAAAATCACTTTCATCTGCCGCTTCTTTTAAGATTTACGCCTACAATGACGAAAACGAAGAAAAAAAGGCTGTAACGATTGCAATTCTAAAAGGTGCCGGAGATACAGATTCATACTCTAAAGCAAGCAATGGAGTTCCTTTCAAATCATTCCGCTACTTCAAAATCATTTCTCGTGAAGAAAAAGATTACAAATATTCTGCTCGCTGTGAAAGCAACGATTTAATTATCACGGTAAAGGAATAAATTTCATTTTATTTTGACACATTGACTAATTTTGTCAAAATAAATACACTTAAAGCAATATTGTAACTGCCGTATACTAAACACGGTAATAAACTTTTAGGAGAATAAAATGGCTGTAATTAAACCGATGATTCGCTCAAACATTTGTATCAACGCTCATCCGGTAGGATGCGCTCGCGACACAGAACATCAGATTGATTTTGCAATCGCACAGAAAGCAAAACTCGGCATTAAATCTGCAAAAGAAGGCGGATACGCTCCGAAGAATGGTCTCGTTCTCGGTTGTTCAACTGGATACGGATTAGCAAGCCGAATCATGGCAGCTTTTGAATATGGAGCAGACACAATTGGTGTTTCTTTTGAAAAAGAACCAACCGTAACAAAAGGTGGTACTCCTGGCTGGTACAACAACAAGGCATTTGACCGTGCTGCAGAAAAAGCGGGCTTGCGCTCTGTCACATTCAATGCAGACGCTTTCAGTGATGAATGCCGTCAGACAGTAATTGATCAGGCAAAAAAATGGGGAGCAAAATTTGACCTCGTAATCTATTCACTGGCTTCACCAGTCCGCACTGACCCGGATACAAAAGTTCTTTACAAATCAGTAATTAAACCAATCGGCAAACCTTATGGCGGTTACGCAATCGACATGATTACCGAAAAACTTAACACTATTGAGGCTGGACCTGCAGAAGGCGACGAAATCGCTAACACAGTAAAAGTTATGGGTGGCGAAGACTGGGAACGCTGGATTAAATATCTTTCAGAAGCAGGAGTTCTTGAGGAAGGCTGCCGCACAGTAGCATATTCTTACATCGGACCAAAATACTCTCAGCCAATTTATCGCGACGGTACAATCGGTGAGGCAAAAAAAGACCTCGAAGCTCGTGCAAAGAATATCGATGCAAGCCTCAAAAAGATTGGTGGTGCAGCTTATGTTTCAGTAAACAAAGCACTCGTAACCCGCTCAAGCTCAGTTATCCCAATCATCATGCTTTATCTTGGCTGTCTCTTTAAGGTTCAGAAAAAAGCCGGAACACACGAAGGCTGTAAAGAACAGATTGACCGCCTCTTCCGCGAGCGACTCTTCACTGCCGACAAAAAAGTACCGACAGACGAGCAGGGTCGAATCCGTATCGATGACCTTGAACTTAAGCCGGAGATTCAGGCTGAAATCGACAAGCACATGGAAGCTATCAATCAGGATAACATCCACGAGCACATCGACCTCGAAGGAATCCGTAAAGACTTCCTGAACATCAACGGTTTCGCAGTTGACGGCGTTGACTACGAAAAAGAAATCACGGATATGTCAGCAATCGACTAATAAAAAAGGGGGAAGTCTCCCCCTACGGTCGCACTTTGTTGCGCCCTACCCTCTCTGCGGGGCAATTTTCTTTACTAATGCCCCGCAACTCCCCATCTTTTATTGAGCAATTCCCTTAAATTCAGAAATTGTCTTAAATCCTTTTTGCTTCATGTAATCCTTTAGACCGCGTACAATCTCAATCATAGTGTTTGGATTAGCAAATGTCGCCGTTCCAACCTGAATTGCACTTGCTCCAGCCATAAGGAATTCCACAGCATCCTGCCAGCATGAAATACCGCCAAGTCCAACAACTGGAATTCTCTCGCTTACTGGGAGCTTGTTCATTGCCTGAAGGACATCATAGACCATACGAAGAGCAATTGGTTTTACAGCCGGGCCAGAAAATCCTGCCCGTATATTATCAAATACAGGGCGGCCTGTGTTCAAATCAATGGACATTGCCTGGAAAGTGTTCACAAGACTGAGTGCGTCTGCACCGGCCTCTCGGACAGCCATGGCGACTCCGATTAAGTCAGGAGCATTCGGAGTAAGTTTGACCATAAGAGGCTTTTTTGTGACTTCCCGAACAGCTTTTGTAACAGTGGAAGCAAGCTCGCAATCCATGCCGAATCCCATACCGCCCGCCTTTACATTCGGGCAGCTGATATTCAATTCAATCATGGGGACTGCTGTTTTTTCCAGCAGTTTGGCTCCCTCTACATAAGTTTCGATTGAAGAACCTGAGAGATTTGCAATCGTGACAGGCTTTAATGCCAGCATTGAAGGAAGTTCATGTTCGATAAAGTGCTCGATTCCAGGGTTTTCAAGGCCGATGGAGTTTATTAAGCCAGACGGAGTTTCAACAAGGCGAACTCCAGTATTGCCAGGACGAGCGAGCAAGGTAAGACCTTTTGAACAGATTCCGCCGAGCTTGTTCACATCAAAAATGGTGGAATATTCAGAGCCGTAGCCGAAAGTGCCGCTGGCAGCGATTACGGGATTTGCAAATTTTACGCCCGCCACTTCGACGCTCAAATCAGGCTCAAATTCTGCAATTTTACCATCATTTCCTCTGGCACTTCCGAAGACAGGCTTGTTTTTAGGCGGCTCAAACTGCAAAATCTCACCTTTGAAAACAGGACCGTCTTTACAGCAGCGTTTGTTTCCTTCGGTGGTGGTGATTGTACAACCAAGACAAGCGCCCACACCACAGGCCATATTTTTTTCCATGCTCAGGTAAGACTGAACCCCCGCTTCAAGGCAGATTTTCTGCAAATATGCCAGCATTGGGGTCGGACCACAAGCGTAAAGCACGGTGTAGCCCTTTTCTTTGAGGGTTTGAGCCGTAAGAGCAGCCGGCAGCATTCCGTGAATACCGACTGAACCGTCATCTGTGGTAACCGTAAGCTCATTAGCTTCGATATATTCAAGTCCGTAAGATCCGCTTTTAAAAGAAGCATAAAAATCATAAGATTTTGGCTCAAGCGTTGAGGCAAAACCCGCCACAGGAGCTACGCCGATTCCGCCGCCGACGATACAGGGTCTATCAGTTTTTTCGGGAGTAGGGAAAGAATTTCCCGTTGGGCCAATCAGTTGGACTTCTTCATTTTTTTTGAGACCGCAAATTTCCTGAGTCCCCTTTCCTTTTTTGAGAATGAGGAATTCAATTTGTGCTGCTTCACCAGCCTTTCGTCCCTTATAAACACTGATTGGGCGGCCCAAAAGAACGCCGGTTTTTGCGACTCGAATCAGATAAAACTGCCCCGGAACAGGAACAGGAATATCATCTGAGCCAGTGGATAAATCTGCCACCATGAGGACTTTTAGATTCCAGACGCTTCCAAAAGGAACAGCACCTGCTACAATATCACATTCAGTTACAAGGCCCTTGCCAAAAATCGGAAGCGGCTCGCCTTTACAATCAGTCAACTGTTTCATTTTATTTTCCATTACAAGCCAAGGGCTTTTTTTGCTCCCAGTAAGTCTGCCGTTGAGTCACGACAAGCCTTTCCTGCCGCATCGGCGATGTCTTTGAGGCAGAGGATTCCCTTATCGCGGGCTTCTGCCAGAGATTCGTCTTTTTTCCATGCACACAAAATTCCACGACTTGAATTAACCGTACCGCCAGCCTTATCAAGCAGAGTTGCCGCAATTCTTGCCGCACCACCCTGAGCACCGTAGCCTGGAATCAGGAAAAATACATCGGGATATGCGTCACGGAGGGCACGGGCATCGCTTTCTTCGGTACAGCCAACGACTGCTCCCACTGGCGAGCAAGTCTGCTCTGGGTAAAGTGCTTTGAATTCAGCTGAAATTCGCTCCAACTCGCTTCCTGTTTTATCAAGAACGCGACCACCAGCCTTCAATTCCTGCTGCTCAATATCTACCATACCTGGATTTGATGTGCGTAAAAGAACGAAAATGCCCTTTCCGCCCTGCTCTCCGACCGGTTTGCAATATTCGGTAAAAGGTTTAAGAGTGTCAAAACCCATATAAGGGTTGATTGTAATGATATCAGTCTCAAAATCGCTGCCAGAAGCAAAATGAGCACGGGCATAAGCCTTTGCCGTGTCTGCAATGTCACCACGCTTTATGTCGCTGATTGCGATAAATCCTGCTTCATGAACGGCTTTAATTGTCTCGATATAAGCCTTTAAGCCTTTGATTCCCATGGCCTCATAATAAGCAATCTGAATCTTAAAACAGCAGGCAGATTTGTCAGCTGCTACACGCTTAATGATTTCTTTGTTATATGCAAGAATAGCCTCTGCAGGAGAAGAAAAAACCTTCAGCACAGAATCCGGAATATAAGACGGATCTGTATCCAAGCCAACGCAAAGCGGTCCATTCTGCTCCGCAACTTCTTTTAATTGTTCCATTAAGTGTTTCATGTAGATCTCCTAGCAAATTATAGCACACCGCATGAACGCAGTTTACAATCCTCTCGCCCACGGATATGTACTCAAATATGGATCAGGTTTTACTGCTGAGGGAGTTGACCACACTTCATCAATTAAACCCTTATTATTAATTCTACCGATTCTGACCTGCTTATACAAATGCTGATTTCCACCATCGATTGTAACAATTCCTTCTGGGGCTGCAAAACTCAATCCCTTTGCTGCAACACGAACAGCCTCAACTTCAAAACTGGCTGCTTTTTCGCAAGCCGCCGCCCACATATAAACTGCGATATATGCAGCTTCAATCGGATCTCCTGTCATGCGGTCATCACCGTAAGCAGATTTGTAATCACTAACAAATTTTTCGTTACGAGGAGTTTGTGTAGTTTCATAATAGTTCCATGAAACTAAGTGACCAGCAAGATTTTCTATATCCATTTTTGCAACTTCTTCTTCGGCAATTGAAAAACTCATAACCGGAATTTTTTCAGAAGTGATTCCAGCTTTGGAAAGTGCCGCAAAAAAAGAAACATTTGAGTCACCGTTAAGAGAATTAAGGATAACATCCGGCTTTTTATCAAGAATCATCTTAATTACGCCAGAAAAATCTGTTCCGCCGAGAGGAATATATTCTTCACCTAGGCACTCACCATCAAGTTGCGCAAGCTGTGCTTTAATGATTTTATTTGCTGTATGCGGGAAAACATAATCGCTTCCCACCAGGAACATACGCTTTCCGATATTTTCTGCACAATAATCAACAGCCGGTACAATCTGCTGATTTGGAGAAGCACCCATGTACATGATATTAGGACTGGCTTCCATTCCTTCATACTGAACCGGGTACCATAAAAGACCAAAGTATTCCTCAAAAACAGGTTTTACAGCTTTGCGGGATGCACTTGTCCAGCATCCAAAAACTGTTACGACTTTTTCGTTGTCAAGAAGTTTTCTGGCTTCATCTGCAAAAATCTGCGGGTCGCTGGCACCATCTGCCTGAACCGGGACAATTTGTTTTCCAAGAACACCACCGTTTTCATTAATTTCTGATATTGCAAGTAATTCTGCATCTCTGACAGCCAGTTCGCTTATCGACATCGTTCCAGATAAAGAATGAAGTAATCCAACCTTCACCGTTTCTGCCTTTTTTTCATTACAGGAAACTAAAAAAAGTGTTGGAAGAACAAGTGCAGTCATTGCAGATTTTAAAAGTTTCATTATTATCTCCTATTTGATTATTTCGTATGTGACCATCTTACCTTTTCCCTTGATATCACATTCCATTGGCTCCGTAAATTTTACATCAGAATTCTTAAGCTTATCAAAAACAGCCTGACTTACGCGAATTTCTCCCGGAGTACAAGCTGATTCCATTCGGCTGGCTACATTTACAGTGTTACCCCAAACATCATACTGGAATTTTGTTTTTCCGATAACACCTGCCGTAACAGGACCGCAATTTAAGCCGATTCTCATAACAAATTTAATTTTTGCACTCTGATTATATGACTCCAAATCAGAATACATTCCTTTTGCAAATTCAACCATAGTGCGGGTATGATTTTCAACCGGACTTGGCAAACCGCAAGCAGCCATATAAGCATCGCCGATTGTCTTAATTTTTTCAACACCCATTGCTTTTGCACGAATATCAAAAAGCGTAAACAAATTATTAAGCGCACTTACAATTTCATCTGCAGTATGATTACTTGAAACATTTGTAAAACTAACAATATCAGAAAATAAAAGCGTAACATCATCAAAACTTTCAGCGACTGAGTGTGTGCCGTCTTTTAATTCATCTGCAATCTTATCCGGAAGAATTGCCCTCAGCAACTGATCAGACTTATCTTTTTCGGCAGCAAGCTCTACCGTACGCTCACGAACCATTCCCTCAAGGCGGATATTTTCAAGTCTTATAGCCCTTTGCTTTAAGTAGAAGACAGCGATCACGGCCGAAATAAAGATAACTGCCATAATAACCCAGAATAATGGCATCTGGTAGAAAAATGGTCGCTGCACGAAAAGCATTGCCTCGGCTTCTTCAGAAGGAACTCCCTCTCCGTTAATTGCCATGACAAGGAAAGTATGCTTTCCGGGTGAAATATTTGTGTATGAAACAGTGCGATTCTTGCTTGGTGCACTGAACAATTCTTCAAAGTTTGTAAGCTGATGTTGAAATTGAATGCGTTCAGGAGCGTCAAAACTTAGACCTGTAAATTTAATATCAACTCGTTTTGTACCTGGCTTTAAGATAAATTCTGAATAATTATTGTAGTATTTGTAGACAACATCATCTATTGTAACGCTCTCGATATGAACTAGAGGCATAACAGGATTTTCCATCACTTTTATTGGATCATAAACGGCAAAACCGTCAACCATAGTAAACCAGAGCCGCCCGTGAGAATCACAAATGCTCAAAGCCGTTGAAGTTGTTCCATCTGAATCCAGACCGTCATTTCTCGTATAAAATTGAATATGAGTCATTTTGGCGCCGGATTTTGCTGATTCAAGCATCTCTTTTGCATCAACTGACGCGATTCCATAATTGCTGGTTATCCAGAGAGAATTTGTTGTATCCGGAATAATCTGGAACACGGAATCCGTACCAAGCCCATTCTCTGAATTAAGATTATTATATTCTGTTGGAACTGTATGTGCCGAATCAAAAACAGGACAGTGACTGATTCCGCTGCCAGTACAAATCCAATAAGAGCCTTCTTTGTCCTGAGAGATTTTAAAAATTACATTACCGATAAGGCCATCATCAGAAGTAATGTGGGCAATAATCGCCTCTTTTTTCATTAAATAAATTCCGCCGCCATCCGTTCCAATCCAGACAACATCGTTATTATCTTTGTGAATACACATTACATATTCATTTTCCAGACCATCAATCTGCTTATAAGTGCTGATTAAACCGTCTGCATGAATAATACTCAAACCTGTTGTGGTTCCGACATAATACTCACCAGGTGAAGTTTCAAGGGCTACACGAACTTTGTTGCCTGCAAGACCATCATCTGTCGTCCAGTTCTTAATTGCGCCGGTGCGGGGATTGTAAAGAATCTGCCCCGGCTTCGTATAGCAGCTGACAAGAATTTCGTCATTCATGGTAGTAGCCAAGTGACGAATTCTTATATTTTTTGTGCGTTCTGTGAGAATATTTGTAATCTGCTTTTCGCCTACATAACACAAAACACCTTTATCGGTTCCAATCCAAATACGGCCAACAGAATCTTCTACTATGGCATTTGCCGCAGTTCCTAATTTTGTTACATTGAACTTGCCGTGAGTCAATTTGCCGATTCCATTACGGTCACTTGCAAGCCAGATATTTCCTTCACGATCACGGATGATTTTATTGATTTTGGCAGATACTAAATCTTTATTTTCGGAGGCACTGAATTCACCATTGTGAAAAGCTACAAGACCACGCTCCGTTCCAAAAAGAATTGTGCCGTCCGGCATTACATACATTGCCCATGTTGATGTGTCGTCAAGAATGGTATTTGTCTGGACTTTTTTTAAATCACCATTATTGATTCTGACTATGCCGCTTTCTGCCATTCCAATCCAGAAAGTGCCACCTAAATCCTGAATAATTGAAGTAGCAAAATAACTTCCAAATTCCTTATCAATTTGAGGTATTGTATGAAAAAGCCCGTCAGAGAATAAGAAGAGGCCGTTTTCGTTTGAAGTAATAAGCCAGACTCGCCCGGCCGTGTCACAATAGAGAGAAACTGCGATTATTCCCTTTGAGACAGTACCTGCCTGAAATTGTGGTGTAATCAAATGACCTTTTGGCGTAAGATAAACAACACCGGCGGCAGTACCAATCCAGATGTTTCCGGCTTTGTCCTCACATAAGGCGCGCACAGAATTGTTAGGAAGACCATTTTGTGTTGTGTAGGCCTTGCTGCTGCCATCCGGCTTAATTATGTGGACACCTTCGTCATTTGAACCAATCCAAATATTCTCTTTTGAATCTTCGAGAATTATACGGACGGAAGAAAATTTGTAATTATTGCCGCGGGAGCGCTTTACCGTTTTAAAATCAACACCATCAAATCGAACGAGGCCTTCATAAGTACCGATATTAAGATACCCGTCTTTTGTCTGGACGATATCAGTAGCGGTAGTCCCTGTGAGCCCTCCAAAAGAATTCCAGGTTTGATATACATAATTATCAATGTATGATTTTTGAGCAAAAAGAGCAGAACTTATGCACAAAGAAATGGCAATAAAAAGGAATGAACACTTTTTCATTCTTATATTATATAAGCGATTAGAAGAATTCACAATGAAAAATTTTAATCAGAATTTATTGTACGACACTGAACCTCTTCATGTAATATTGAACTGGGACAAAAAAATCCCCTGCACCGCAATCGTGGCACAGGGGAAATTGCCGTGCATTTTCTCCACACGGCGAGGAGGTTAGGTTATTCAGTAATGTCGACCCTTACATAGTAGATTGAAGGAGCATAACCAGAACCAGCGCGTCCAACAGTGTAAGTTCCAGCTGTCAAAGTCCAAATGTAAGTTGCATCTGCGGTTGGTGTTGTTGTTGGATTAGAGCTATCAGCAGTGGCAGTTCCATCAGATGTAGTGATTGCACAAGTGTCGCTTGTAGCATTATTATCAGAACAATATCCAGTCATTACAGTTACTTTTGCTGCTTTTGTAACAGAGAAAGTAATTTTTCCACTTGAATTCATCTTAAGGCCTGTCGAAATCGAAGCTGTAGTTCCATCAATCAATGTAACGGATTTTACACCACCAAGAGTTACTCCACCTGCAGTGCCTGTATCAAATACAGAATTGTTTGTTCCAGCAGCTCCTCCAAGACCAGTTCCATTTCCACTCGCTGTTGAAGAACTTGAATCTTTTTTGTCGTACCATTCTGCGCTCGTCCAAGTAGCGGCTACAGGAGAAAGTGTTACAGAATTGCTCTTTCCACTGCCATCGCGGGCTGTTGCGGTAAATGTTACATTACCAGCCTTGAGGAATTTTACTTCACCAGAGTACTCATCAATTGTACCTACTGTTGCATCAGAAGAAGTCCATTTTACTGCACGGTTTGTTGCTGTATCAGGTGTTACAGTAGCAGTCATTGTTGCTGCGACACCTACAGTTGGAGCATCCGTACTTGAAGAAACAGTAATTCCACTTACAGCTGTGTATGAAAGCGAATCATCTTTCTCAACAGTAATTGATCTGATATAAGAAGTTGTTCCAGCGGTAATAACAACTGAAGTTGCAGAAGAATCATATACTATATAGCTGCATTCAAGATACTTAGATGTTGAACCAGAGTTGATGTTATAGACACCCTCTCCCTGAGAACCGGCTTTGATTGTTCCCCAGCCTGAATAGCATCCCTTGATTGTAACAACACATTTTCCAGAGATAGGAATTGTAATTGTTTTTCCTGTAGCACCACTTGCAGTACCAGAAGAATGGTTGCTGAATCCGTCGATAGTTACTGTTGAATCAACATAAGCTCCCGCATTAGCAGTTGAGAAATCATAAGTCTTAGAAAGAGTTGAAGGATCAGTCTCACCGCTAAGCAAAGACTTTGAAGAATCAGCTGTTACAGTCCAATTGTTATCAGAAATAACTTTAGCAATATCCCAGTAAGTGTCTACATCTTTCTGGAATTTATTGGTAGCTACTACAACAAGACGGTTCAAGATATTCTCACGGCCTGCATATTCCTGAGCGATGAAAGAAGAATCAATTCTTGTTCCGTATTTTCCAGCCGGGAAGTAGTCGTCTGTTTTGAATCCGATATATTTCTGGTCGCTTGTTCCATTTGCAGCACTTTCCCAGACATCAGAGTGCAAAGTTACACCTGTTGGAAGATAAAGTTTTGAGCCAACAAATGCAACCTGCTCATAGTAGTCAGACATGTTAGAAGAAGCCCACGGATTACGACCAAGATACAATTTTTCAAGTCCGCTTTCTGCTTCCAAAGTTGAATTGTAAATTACGAGACCTTTTCCAACTTTTGAAGTAAGACCGAGGCGAGGAGCCGTGAAGTATGCCTTTGTAGTGCGAGTTCCGATTGCACGGATTACACACTCTTCGTAAAGGGCAGCAACACCATTTGTGTATTCCATCCACAAAAAGTCAACATCGCCTTCAATGTAACACTTGTAGAACCAGGCCTTTGCTACAGTGCGGAGAGTGTCCTGACCAGAGATGAATGAACAGTTGTAAGCGGCAAGATTTCCTGTTCCATCCGTACCGATTACCTCTGCCTGTGCAGTTCCCGTAGTTTCTGCACGAGTGCTCTTGATTGTAAGATTTTCAAGAACGATGTTTCCCTTGCCTGCGATTGCGAAAGTTGAGCGGCCTTTTTCACTTGAAGTGTCGCTTCCCTGTCCGAGAATCACTACATCAAGACCGTACTCGGCAGAACCAAGACCTGAAATCTTGAGGTTGTTGTTTCCAGAATAAGAAAGTCCATTTTCAGAATAGGTACCTTTTCCCAATGTGATTACACAGTCGCCAGAAGCAGAAGCGGCAGCTGTCAATGCAGCTTGAATCGTGCTGTATGTTGTTGCACTTCCACCTGCTACAGACATCTGGATTGTTCCAGCAGAACTTGGAGCAGTCACAGCCTTTCGGCCGGCGCTTGTTCCATCAGAAAGCACACTGTAAGAACCTCCTGCAGCCAACGAACCATTGACCGAAGGTCCTGCAACAGTATTGTTGCTGTCATCGCCACCGGCACATGAGACTACACCAAAGCTCAAAAAGATTGCACACAAGCTTGAAAAAATTGCCTGCAGAAACTTTTTCTCTTTTTTCATATTTTCCTCCATTTTTTAACTAAAACGACTACAAATTCATGTACGCCGTTCCTAAGCGTAGAGTTTATGGAGATTTTAGAGAAAGTCATATTAAAAAAATCACAAATAATATATAATTTATTTACAAAATTTAGGCATTTTTGAACATTAGCGTCCTTTCACCATATAGAAGTACAATATTTTTGCATTTTTTTTATAAAATATACTCATATCCCACCTTTTAAACCTCTTTATGGCTATTTTAAGAAATATAAAAGCATATATTATAAAAATACCCGCATAATTAAGCATAATTTATAAATATTTTTTTATCATCTTGCATTTATATCGATTTAATTTATATTTCTCGTAAATTCAACAAAATATAATCTTCTTTTTACCGATAATATAAGTATGAACACTCGAAAAATCGTTTTTTTAACTTTCTCTTTTTTTCTTTTTGTTTTAATTGTTCCTCATTTGTGCGCGCAAAATTCCGTATCAATGTCTCCCAGTGAAGCTGCTGTGGCAAGGCAAAAGATGGTGAACTACTCAAAGCAATTTGTCGGTAAGCCCTATGTTTCAGGAGGAATCGGCCCGAATTCATTTGACTGTTCCGGTTTGATTTTTACCATTTCCCGAGAATCAATTGGGGTTCAGCTCCCCCGCACTACAAAAGCAATTTACAATTTCTGTGATTCCATCAAAGACAATGAACGGGAAGCAGGAGATTTAGTTTTCTTTAAAACAACTACGAGCGGAGATATTTCACATGTAGGACTTTATATTGGCAACAGTCAGTTTATACATTCCGTAAGCGACGGACCAAATACGGGTGTTATTGTGTCTTCTCTAAAAGAAGCTTATTGGAAATCTCACTATTACTCGACCGGACGATATCTGCCGGCTTCAAACTCTGATTTGCTTGCTGATTCTGTAAAAAAAACTAATTCATCTCAGGGCAAAAAGGATTCACAGGCCGCTTCCTCAAATTCAGATTCTTCCACCGGGAATTCTTCAGATGGAAAAACTTCATTCATAAAATCTCTGGTCGTTGACGCATCTTTATGCTTTGACTGGAGTTTTTGTACTCCGGAATATTTCCGCCTGAATTTCCGCGGATTTGATTCTATGATTCATGCTAAATATGAGGGTAAAATTCTACAGCCCGGCCTCGGAACTTATATTCGCTACGATGCAGGGACAGGAAACCTTCAGTTTCCAATTGTTGTTACACTCACTTTAAATGATTTTTTTCGTATCTTTGCAGGACCAGTTATTTCTTTTGGAAATCCATCTTTACCGGGAGACAGCGACAGCAAAATCGAGAATTCCGTCTTTCCTGGAATTATAGGCCTTTCTTTAAGTACACCTTCCGTCAAAATTGGAAAAACCAGCGCGTCTTTGATTCAGGACATTCACTATACTGTTTACAACGACACTGACGGATCAGCACTTCCCTTCTACAAGGCATTCCCCACCGGACTGGTATTTGCTACTGGGATTCGTGTAACATTGCCTCTCAGAAATGTTTTATAAGATATGAAGATTTTTACTTTACTTCTGGCTTTTGGACTTTTATTCGTCTCATGCAAACCGTCTTTATCTGTAAAGGCTGGAAATTCTGACGAAGCAACAATTTTGTTCTCTACAGGTTTCTCGCAATCAACAGCAAAAACATTGAAAAATTTAAGCGGTATAGATGAAAAGGCAGCTATCTTCAACAAAGAAGACATTCTCACTTTGCTTTTAAGTGCGGGAGCAACAAATCCCAGCGCAACACTGCCCACCCCGACTGACATCACGGCAAGTGGAACAATAAATGAACTCTCAAAAAATCAGCTCTCTTTAACAGGACTTATCACAAAATCTGCAGATTCTATAACACTAACAATCGGACCCAGGCAAATTGTTGACTTTTACACTCTTTTGAATGACGATGCAAAATCTTACTTAGACTTAATGATGATTCCAGCCTTAATTGGTGAGAAGATGTCCTTTCAGGAATACCAGGATTTGCTGTCATCAATGTATGGCCCGACTTTTGCAGACGAAATTGTAAACGGAAAGCTCTCAATAAACCTTTCTTCCCCAGACGGCAAAAAAAAGCTGAAAGATGAAATTTCTTTGGGAGAACTTCTTACCGCCGAAAAACAAAAAGTATGGAGTCTTAAATATTAGACTCGCCTGATAAATCATCTGCCCTGCCTGTCATGCAAAATGCAGTCAAAAGAGCTGTAGTCAATCCTACAAAAACCGTAAGTCCCAGCATGTGAACTGGCGGAAAAGTCGAAATTGCCAGAGCGCCAAAAGACAGGGCTGTCGTAACGAAAGAAAGCAGAATTGCAAAAGTGTTATCGCTTCCTTCAATTGCGTAAATGATATAATCAAGTCCGAGTCCAAAAACAAGAACCAGTGCCGTAATTGGGAAAAAGCTCAAATGGATTTTACACAAGAGCAGGACTGCCGTTGTTACAAGAGTTACTGTAAGCGGAATCGCAGCAATTTTTAAAACAATTTTCGGCTTGTAAAAGAAAAAGAGAATCCCAATAACAATTATGAATGCAAGAGCCAGTAACAGAAGCATGGCTTTTGAAAGCAGATCCAACTGAGAAGAAATATCTTTTACCTTATTTACAAAGAACACTCCGTCATTGCTGGCTGCATATTCCCTAAAAAATTCCTCTTCCTCGGCCTTTACATGAAGAGGTAGCACACAAGAAAAATATGATCCATCTACTTCTCCAATCCAGAGATTTGCCGTAGCTTCAGTTATTGTTTCAGGGAGATTTTTGTCAGAGATATGGACATAATGATTTGCTAACGAACGATAGTT
The DNA here is from genome assembly GCA_947167745.1 of uncultured Treponema sp. The sequence continues at coordinate 49,508 of CAMVJE010000004.1, read as the reverse complement.
ATTTATATAATCAGTGACAAGTTTTTGATTTTCGATCTTACTTTCGGCCAGAGAGAGTGCTTCATACTGCTGGCTAACGAGCGCTAGCAATTTTTCGGCGGCTGAATAATTTGCCTGCTGAGTTTTTTCTGACGGAATAAACTGACTAACCGAGAGGAATGAGCCGAGTTTACCCTCAAGAACACAGTTCTTCAAATATGAATCCAGTTCTTCATTTTTTTGGAGGACTTCTTCTTCTGTGCTTCCTTTGAGAATAAAATACCAGCCACTTGAGCCTGTGTTTAAAATTTTAGCCGAGTTAATCTCATTCTCAAGCATTTTAGGAGACATTGAGTACAATTCCTGAATGTTATTTGAAATTTTGAACGAACGGTAGTTAATTAATATCACTAGAATTGAAATCGCCATGCAAATAATTGGAAGTAGCCTAAAACGGTGCAGAATTCCGACGAACAAGGAGCTCTTCTCAGCAACAAAATTTGTATGCCTTTTTGATGGAGAACTTTTCGGCAAAATCGGATATAATGCAACTACCGAAAGATAGGCTGCGGCAAGACCTGTAAACAAAAATACACTGACTTGCTTTAATAATGGGAATGGCGCAAGAAAAAGTGCTGCGAAACAAATTTCCGTTGAAACAAATCCAAGAGTTATTCCTCTGAGAATATGTTTCCGGACTTCTTCACCTGACTTATATTTCGAATTCTTCCAGTTAACGAAAAAATGAATTGAATAATCCAGACAAGTTCCGATGAGGGTTGTACCGAAAACAAAAGTAAGAACGTGAATTCCCCGGAAAAACAAAAGCGTGGATAAAAAGCCGATTCCGCAGGAAAGAGTAACAGCCAGTGCTGAAACTATTGCAGGCAAAAAAGCTCTGAAAATCCAGAAAAATACAAGCACAATCAAAATCAATGAAACTGTAGAAATCACTGAAATTTGAGTCTGTGCAGAACTTGAACTTTCATAGCTGTGAAATGGAACGCCAGACCAGATAAAATCAATTTCCTCTTCGCCTGTTTCCTTAGAAAAATCTGCCTTAAGTTCCTGCATTTTTTTGTAGAGACTTTTTACCGTGCTTTTTGAACTTGCCAGAGCGGCGCCCCTTTCAGAAACTCTTCCCCTGAGGAGCACATAAAAATCCCCATCTTTTTCAGCAGCAAGAACATTATCCCGCAAAGACATTGCCGTGCTTGCAACAGCTCCGCCTTCCAGAAGGCTCCGTAAACTTTTTTCTGAAAGTAAAAATGGGTCTTCATACAAATTAGACAAATCTGAAAGAGTAAAAGCGCTATAGACGCTCATAAGTGCATCATCAGCCAGTTGAGAGGCATTTCCACTTTCAATCAAATTGCGGCTTTCGTCGTCAAGCAGGACAAATCGATTTTCATGGAGATAAGCCGTAATTTTTGCGACCATTCCAGAATCAACATAGAGTGAAAATTCATCAAAAAATTCTGATGGAGTCTGATATGCTGACCAAAGCCTTTCTGCCGCTTTTTTTGCGCTGCTAAAACTTTTTGACTTTACGAGTATTGTAACAGCTCTGCCCGTTTTGCCGGCAAGTTTTGCGTCTGCTGCCTGCACTTCATGAAGGGATGATGAAGGCGGCAATATTTCAAACAGCGATGTGGCGAATTTAATATTCGGGCTAAAAAACAAAGAAATTAAAAAAGAGAAGACTATCAGTCCGTGGAAAGCAATCCACAAAGGAAAAAATTTTTTCATGGCTTAAAGTAAGATTTTTCTTCGTCGGTGAGATTTTCCGGATAAATGTGATTCATGAATTCATAACGGACAAAATCTCCATTCGGCTCATGAATTGTCATTCTGTCAATTGAAATTTTGCCAGCCATCTCGATTTCTGAAACAAAATTTTTTACAGTTGAATTTTTGGGCTTAAGATTAATGTTCCAATTATCCGTCGTTCCAACAAATTCTACTTCAAAGTTTTCTAATAGACTATTTGAATTTCCAGTAAAAACAGATGAAAGAACCGTAGCGAATTGTTCGAAGGTTGCATTGGAATTTGAACTTAAAACAGTTTTTTTGCCTTTTGCATTTGTCTGTATGATTGCGCTTTTTGTCATAGCCATAGCAGAATAATAAGGCCTTTCCGTTTCCCACAAAATTCCGTCTTCCGCTGAAATAATAAAAACTCCTTCGGAAGCCATCTCTCTTTTTAACCTTTTGATGAGTTTGTTCTGTTTGAAGTCACCTTTTGTAATCTTTTTTGAAGAAATCACCTGGCATACTTTTTCAAGGCCTTTCTCATCTTTTTCGGCTGACTCCTGCGCTGGAGAGTCAGAAAATGAACTTGCGGTGCAGGCAAGTGCCAAAAACATCAAAAAAGTCTTTTTAAGGCTGAATATTTCTTTTATCAATTTAGGCCTCCTTTGGCAAGGAATTTTTCTACTTTTTCGATCCAGCATTTTGGACAGACAAACTGAGTCTCTCCCGTGGCAGCTTCAACACACATCTGGCTGACCGTTCCTTTGGTGGTAAGTTCTCCGGTCTTCGCATTATACAACTCAAAATTAATTTTTATCATGTTTTCATACTCAACGAGAATTGCTTTTGCCCGACATGTGTCTCCAAATCGAAGCGAGTGCATGTATTTTGCTTTTACTTCAGTTACCGGAAAAAGATATCCAGACTTTTCCATTTCGATGTAGTTGTAGCCAATTTTATCAAGAAGCGCACATCTGGCCCGTTCAAAGTAGTTAATGTAATTGCCGTGCCAGACAATACGCATTGGATCACAATCATTAAAATCGATTTTAAATTCAGTCTCTGTCTCAAGATTCATAAGTCACCTACTTTACTGACATTTTAAAAACTCCGTCCCAATCAACAGGTGGCGGATTATTTTTGAAATGTCTTATTCTATCTAAAAACACCACAGACGGCAAATCGTTATACTTTAAGGCACATTCATTGAAACATTTCTCGCTTGAAGCCCATTCTTGCTGACGATAAAATTCCAGACCTTTTTCGAAAAGTTCCTTGATTTCTGTAAGTTTTGCTGTTGCATTGTTTTTATCGGCATTGCTTTTCTGCTGAAGGATTTCATAAATTCTTACTGGTTCAGTTTTGCCCTTTACAGTGATAAAATCAAGTTCCCGGCAAATGAACATTCCTCGCAGTTTCTGATAAACGGCTTCAGTTATGATTGATTTTGAGCCATAAGCTTTGTTCGCGCTTTCAAGTCGGGCTGCAAGATTTACAGTATCACCAATTGAAGTGAAGTCTTTTCGAGTGCGTGAACCAACTGAGCCAAAAATGACTTCGCCCGTATTGATTCCAATTCCTATTGAGACATAGGTAAGCCCCTCTTCCATTGAGAGCTTTTGCTGCTCACGCATAGATGCACGAATCTGCATAGCAGCTTTGCAAGCATTAATTTCTTTTCGGGGGCCGGCAAAAAATGCCATCATTTCATCTCCGACATATTTATCAATATCGCCACCATTATCAAGAATAATTTGAGTTTCAATATCCAGGTAGTGATTTAAAAGTTCCACAACCTTTTTTGGTGGCATTCCCTCGCAGAGAGCTGTAAATCCCCTGATATCTGTAAACAGGAAACATAAATCTCTGGCGCTCGTACTCTTTTTTGATGATTCTTCACCGCTTTTGTCTGCATGCTGCAGCGTAGAAAATGAGACATAGGGCATCATTCCCCTAATAAGCCCGACCATCTCTCCGATTTCAAGAGATAAATCTTTTATTTCATCTTTGGTTTTAATTGTGTCAGAAAATTTAACTGCCGAAGCTGAATTCCTTGAGCTTCCTTTGAGGATTTTTTCGATTGAGCGGGATGTTTTTCGAACATTTTTTCGCAGAAAAAGCAGAGGGTTGAATATGAAGTCAGAAAGAAGAATTGAAAAAATCACTGTCAAATAGAGGAATATCGTGATTACAGTGAAGACAAAAATCTTTGTGCGGAAATACTGGCGCATAAGAACCTGCTCTTTATAAGTGACGACAGTAAATCCAACTAATTTATGCCCAGCTTTTCGGGTAAAGGTAACTGGATAAATGTATTTACATGTGCGGCCGATTTTTCCAGCAACATACTCTTTTTTGTAAGAACCGTTTTTGTATCTTCTAAGGTAGTCTTTTGCCTGCTCTTGAGTGATGATTTTCTCACTTTCATCAATCTGCTTTGGCCGGCCTGTCGTATAAGCAAAAGTATTAAAATCCGGCAATTCTCCAGCCTGTTCCCAGGTTTCTAGAAAAACACCTGGCTCGGCTCGTGCAGCGATTATAATATCAATTCGTTCAAATGGTGTTTCAGCGTAATTATTTGCTGTCCTTTGTTCATCAAAAAAAGCTGCGATTTTTTCATATTTTCCTTCAGCTGAATCATAAACAGCCGCTGTCTGTTCAGCTTGAGCGCGTCCGACATCACTTACAGCCTCAATAAACATTTTTTTGTAACTGGTAAGAATCAGGAGCATAAAGGCAATAAGGATGATGGCAATTACTCCAGTAATGACAAAAGTGAATTTTGTTTTTATTGACAGACGGTTTTTGTAGGCAGAGTTTTCATCGCGGACATTTCGGTATTCCACATATTCAGGATTTGATGCCCTGAGATACAGAATTCCCCGGCATGAAAGATATGCATGCTCGGCAAAGGAAAGTAAAAACAAAACATAAATGTAGTGTGGAAGCCTGAAAAACCACTGTAAGGAATTTGCATTTTCGATGAGGCAGACAAATGCACAGAAAATGTAAACTGAAAAAGAAAAAAGTGTTGCATAATATTCAATTCGCGGATAATACCTGAATCCCTTTTTTTCAAGAATAAAATTTACAAGGGAAAAAATTATGCTCACAGGCAGAAAATAAATCAGCCAAAGTAATAGTCTTACAGGTCCTAAATCAAGATTCAGATTTTTATCAAATGGAAGCTTAAAGCAGAAAATTTTTATAATTTCGGAAGTGTCTTCGTACAAATTAAGCGAAGCGATGCTTATAGGAGCCAGAAAAAGTATAAAAAGCACCAGAACCGGTACAAAACGCTGAGCGTATTTAGCGAAATCTTTTTTGAATTCTTTAGTCTTAAAATATCCCAATCCCACAAATAAATAGTATCAAATTTTCGTTTTTTTCGCTATCATCTCATATTATGATAAAAATCCTCTTTGAAGATGAATATATCGTCGTAATCAATAAACCGGCCGGTCTTCTGAGCGTACCAAATCAAAAGAAAGATAAATCCGCTCTGGGACTTCTTGAAGACATTATGCGTAAAAATGGCTCTTACTCCGCAAAACACCGCCCCTTCCCAGTTCATCGTCTCGACAGAGAAACAAGCGGTCTGATGATGTTCGCCCTGACAGAAAATGCCCAAAAAAAATTAATGGATAACTGGCATGATATGGTCACCGAACGATTATATCGGGCTGTTGCAGAAAACCCAAAAAATCCACACCATTATCTTCCTGCCAGTGGTCTTATAGATGAAGAGCTTTCTTTTAATGCATACAATATCGGCTATGTCGCAAAGAATAATGAAAAAAGCGTAACTGCCCGCACAAACTATAAAACAATTCTTAGGGGAAAAACGCATACACTTTTTGAACTTTCCCTGGATACAGGCAAGAAAAACCAAATCCGTGCGCATCTTGCATCAAAAGGTTATCCTCTCGCTGGAGATAAAAACTATCGGGCAAAAACAGATCATTTTGGACGGCTTTGTCTACATGCGCGCACTCTTGAATTCATCCACCCTGTAACCGGCGAAAAATTACATTTTGAAGAAGCTGAACCTGCAGAATGGAAATCTTATGTTGAAAAGGGTGATTCCTTTAAAAAAACAGAATCCTTTACACTGGGACCAAAACGGCTGAGTGCAAAGGATAAAGCCCACATGAATTTTATTGAGCAGGGAAAACATCGCTAAATTTCACTTACAGCCTGCATTAAATCATAGGGAGTCATTGCAAAATCACATTTGATTTTTTGTGATGCAAGAGAATGTGCCAGAGAAGCAGTTATAGCAGCGTCCAGTGTCTTTCGATGCTGGGCAAGCAAAGCCACAACCATACCGCTCAAAACATCTCCGCTTCCACCTTTAGCAAGGCAAGGGCGGCCAAAAGGATTTACGAAAAGTTTATAATTATGGCCGTCAAAATGTGCAATAAGTGAATTTGCCCCCTTCAGTATGATTGTCTTTTTGGGGAATTTACGGCAGAATTTTTCGACCAGTTCCATACGCCTTACAACAATCTCCTCAATAGAAAAATCGCCTAAATCACAATTCTTGAGAATCGATTTAAATTCTCTTGGATGGGGTGTAAGAACTATGCCCTCTTCCCGCTTTTCGAGGAAGCTCTTAAGATTTGAAGAATGGCATGCATCAGCATCAATCACGCACTTAATATTAGTGTGCTCTAATAGATAATCAAAATATGGCTGGATTGTTTCGTCTTTTACACCCAGCCCCATTCCAAATGCAAGAGCCGTTGTTTTTTCGGGAATTTCAGAAGAAACCATCAGTTCCGGGAAAATATCCAGACCTTTTTTTGAAACTTGTTTGTGAACCAATGTAACTAAACCGGCTCCAAAACGAAGGGCCGCAGAACCAGCAATCGCAGCAGCTCCCTGCTTTTCGCCAGAAGCAATCACAACATGACCAAAAGAACCTTTATTCACATTGCAGAGGGGTCTGTGAGGAAGCATTAAATCACTTTCTTCGAGCAGCATGCCCTTCACAAGATTTGAATTGTTTGAATTTTCATATAAACGGCGGTTTACACCTAAATCAGCACAAAATATTGTTCCGACGTAATCTTTTGCCATGTCACTGTACAGGCAGGTTTTTAGGGCACCCATTGTAACAGTTAAATCAGCAACAAAAGCGCCCTCGGTTACAGTACCATCTTCTCGAAGCCCAGAAGGAACATCACAAGCAATCTTAAAGCACTCACATGCATTCATGTCAGCCATTGATTCTTGAATCTTTCCGTCTAATTCGCCGTGGAATCCGCTTCCAAAGACACAATCAACGATAACATCTGTAAAACGGAGGTCATAAAAAGATAAATCTTCCCGTAAAACAAAACGCACACCACATTTTTCTGCCCTTTCTGCTTGAAGTCTGCATAAAGAAGACTTTGGCTCTGTAAATTGAATTACACTTACATCATAATCAAAACGAAGCCGACGAGAGAGGGTGTAGCCGTCAGCACCATTGTTGCCACAGCCGCAAAGAATTAAAACTTTTTGAGGTTTGCGTCTCTCACCGCTTATTGGGTATGGATCCCGAACTGCATTTTCCAGAGCAATTGCGGCATTTTCCATCATTATTTCTTCTGTCAGACCGTAGGAAGCACGACAGGATGCATCAATTTTTTGAGTCTCTGTATATAACTTTTGCATGGTACTTAAATTGTAAACCAAAAGTACTAATCATGCAAAAAATAATTTTAAAAGGCTTTAGAAAAATCACCTAAATAGCTTTTGAAACTCTTAGAAAAATCATTTTTTATTCTTGATGAAATCTTTTGCTTGGCACGGACTTCTGCATTTTGATAAGTCGGAGAACCTTCCCGCCCGTTGATTCCCAGAGGAACAAGGGTTTCGCCTGTAAAAGTATCGTTTAATGTACAGTCAGCAACATATTCGCAGAATTTTGTCTTGTTATCTGAGCTTTCGCGCTGAAAGAAAAGAATATTGCATTTGATTGCATAACGCTCGTTTGAACCAAGTGTAGTATTAAAGCCGTAAGAAGCCATCACTTCCTGAAAAGCTTTGGCTACCCGGCCGTCCGAATCATTATCAACTTTAACACAAACAGGGATTTTTGCCGCCATGTCAGACTTCATTTTATGAATTTGAACCGCCGTGTATATTGAATCATACTTTCTGGCTGCTTCGGGATTTAAAATTGTAAGACGTTTTAAATATCCCTCGTTTATTTTTGAAATCTCTTCTGCAAAATCAAGTCTGGAATAATTAATCATTGTATTTGGTTCTTTTTCGGCTTTTATCTGATTAATAATTGAATTGATTTCTGCCTGATTTTTATCAATCATATTCGAATAAATCTGGCTTCCTTTTGATTTACTCATTACGGCGAGGGCATACCACTTGTTTTCACTCTTTTCTTCGTAAAATTCAGGAATTTCAACTGCAATTACATCATTCTGATTGATTTCACGAAGAACCCCCTGATCAATAGACGACTCCTCTCCATAAGCCACGATTCCCTTGCTTTGAGCCATTTCCATTCTTCGTGAAGTTGATGCGGCAGAAGATACGCTCTGCCCGAAAATCGAAACCAGCTCGTTAATTGCATCAAGTTCAGCAGATTTTTTGTCGGTAGCCGAGCCTGTTCCCGTCAGGTAAAAAGATTTTGGATACATTGAAGATGTTCCGAGAATCCAGTCAGGCATAGCTTTTGCTGATTGGGAAGTTTTTGAGACATTTGAGCTAGAAGCACATCCGAAAAAAATTGCCGGCAACAAACATAAAAATAGACTTCTTACTTTTGACATGATGACTCCACTAAAACGGTTTTTCCGCTTTTTATTTCGATATTTTTAAAATGCTCTTCTTTGAGTATTTTACCATCTTTCCCAAGATATTGAACTTTAAAAGAATAAATTCCTGGCAAAAGTTCAATCCCAGTCGCATAGGATTGAGCTGGAAGGGCATAAACCTGCCTGATATCAGCAGTTTCAGTTCTATCAACCTGATCAATCGCTTTTGCAGCGGCTAAATATGATGCGACATAAATTCCTACAGTGAGCAAATTTTCATCCCGTTTTACCCCTTCTTCCGCAAAAAGAAGACTTGCAGTTGCGCCGGTAACAGCCGTAAATTTTTTCATCAAACTGCGCCCTATACTTCGGGAATATGCACTTTTTGCCTTGGTATTTACATCCTGCTGAACTGCGTAATTAAAATCTTCAAGAAGTGAAAACTTTTTCTCAGTTACGGAAAGATTGCTTCCTTTTTCGAAAATCAATTTTATGCCGGCAATTTGGTTTTTTGGCATTGGAATGATTTCGTTTTTGCCAGGATAAATTGTAAAAGACGGCCCTCTGCCTATAGTTGGCGCAACATAGGGAGATAATTTTTCCTGAGGAGCCGGAAACTGCGGATACACAAATTCCAAATCAAATGGTGGAATAAAGACGAAAGATTTTCCTACAGGAAACTGTATTCCTGGGAAAGGCCCTATGATGACCCGCTTTTCGCCCCTCCGTCCAATCAAGCCTGTAAAGGCAAGTACATCAAGCCGCCCCTTTCCATCAGAAATTTTACTCACAGAATCTATATCAAATGCGGGGTTCAAAGCTTTAAAAGTTGCTTTATCCGCAGAAATGTTCCAGCTGTTGTTTACACTATCGTCCATCATTGCAAAAATAATGCTGAGATATCGCGCTGTAGCAGAATCACGGAAAATATCTGCTTCAGAAGGCTTTTTTGGTGAACTAGAAATCACCTTAGCCGAATCCAAATTGAGTAATTTATATGTATTTGAAACTTCGATTTTTGAGTCATTTGTTTTAACCCATTCACCATATTCATTAAGGCACTTTCGCTGTTTTTCATTTAATCGCCGCACTTCAACTGCAGCTTCCTCAATATCACCCTTGTTGTAGTAATTAAGTGCATTAAAAATATTCAGATAAACATATTCGTAGGGTGTACCGGCATATTCAGTAGCATTGTCGTTTCCAAAGACTGATGCAAAGCCCCGGCTGATACTTTTAGTTACAGCATCGTCCATAAGGCGGTCTGTGGCATTAAGGATTTTAAGGGATGAGTCGTAATCTTTTTGATAATGCCTTATCATAGCTTCATCAAAATTATCACGGATTTTATCTGGATTAGATTTTTTTTTGCCGGCTTTTTCTATATCGTCAAGGCAAGACTTATAATCTCCCGAATCAAGCCTGGCAAGATACTCGGGAGATGAAAGTCGTGTAGAACCACAAGAAACAAAAAAGAAAGCACTTGTGCATAAAATAAAAGATATTGCGTTTTTAATAGAAAAATACAAATCCTTCATTTAATCCTACAGTTTTTTTGTTGCTTTTTTTATGTACTTGCTGATAGATTTTTCGCCCTGCCAGAGAATCTTGTTTGATTCAATATCAATAAGCTGAGCATCAACCTGATATGTACGCACTGCTTCAGTTGAAGATTCATCTACATGCGAGTATACAGTTCCCTGAAGCATAAAGTCTGCGGCGAGTTCGTTTCCGATTGATTTTGCTGTATCATAGGCATTTTCGGCCTGATCGACTTTTTCGGCACGAAGTTCAAGACGCTGCTCACTGTCGGCAACAAATTCCATTACACCGCTATTGATAATCGCTGTCTGGAATCGTTTTGCCACCATTGCTGTATCAATATGCTCGCTGCTCTTGTTTGAAATTTTTCCCACAATTGCTACCGGAGCTTTACCTTTCTCTGTTTTGAAATTGGCAACCCTCGGTGAAGCAATACAGCCGGAAATTAATTCTTCGCAAACCTGCTTGATATCGTTTTCATTCCAATATCCAGTGATGTCTTTTACATCGGCTCCAGCCGCATATCTCTCAACAGTATTAGATGTTGTGCCACAAGAAATAAGTGAAAGAGATACGAGGGAAGCAAAAAGGAGTGCGTACTTTTTCATGTATTACTCCGAATATCCAGGGATGATTGTTTTTGCGAGGCTTGCAGTAATCAACTGTTTGAGAAGACTTGCATTTTCTGTATTTTCAGAAATTCCGCGGTCCATAGAAGATCGCAATGAGCGGTCAAATACTTCGTTTGACATAATGTAAACGACATAGTATGTGTAAACAGAAGGCTCATAGTCAGAATCATATTTTGGCTCGGTAACTCCTGTTTTTACGCGGCGGGTTTTTACCCAATAAGAAGCCTTTTTTTCGAGGCCGATAAGTTCAACACTTGAAGCAACTTTTACTGCCTGATCGACATTTTTCTGGACTTCTTCGGTTGTACCAGTCATATTTGCCTGAACTGACTGTCCTACGACACGGCTCATTGAACCAGAAACTTCTGAAACGGCGTCAACATTGTCTGTCCATGTTTTGAGGAAGTCAAGATTTGGGCCAGAATTGCTGATAACGAAAACCTTGTACTGTTTTGAATCTACATTGAGGGCTTTTGCAACTTCTTCGACATCGCCAGAAGTGACAGCCTCAAGCCAAGCCGGAGGCATTGATCCAGTGCTTGCACCCTGCCAGTCAACCCTCTCAATTTTAACATTCTGAGAAGTGATATTTACAGCGTTCTTTGTAGAACCACAACTCAAAAACAAAGCCGCCGCGATAATTGCGGACATTCCTAAAACGATTTTTTTCATTTAAAACTCCTTGTTAAGAAAACAATTCTATTCAAAAATTGTAACGCAGATTACAGGAAATTTAAATGAATTTTGAAACTAAATAACTTTCTTATCAAGCCAGCGGTTTCTATGAAATCTGATTCCAAAGCAAAGACCACGGAAAATCCAGTCGATGTACATTCCGAACCAGATTCCATAGAGAGCTAAAGCCGTATTCTCCGGGAATTTGAAGAGGAGATATTTTGAAATAAGAAAGCTAAAAAGAACTCGGAACAGCCACATACTGATGTTAGAAACAACCATGGTGAATTTTGCATCTCCGGAAGCACGGAGAATGTTGGGCATTGTAAAAGACATGGGCCAGAAGAAAATATTGGCTACCATACAGGTACGGATAACACCGGTTGCAAGAGATCGGGCCTCGTCGGAAAGATTGAATGCTCGAACCAAAAGTGGTGCAAGAATAAAAATGAAAGTCGCAACGCAGAACATTCCGATGTAAGCTTCTTTCATCATTTTGCGGCCGTAGTATTTAGCCTGCTCTTTTTCATCCGCTCCGATGCACTGACCGATAACTGTAACACTTGAAAGACCAATTGCCTGAGCCGGAATGTTTGAAAAACTGGCTATTGTATTAGTGATTGCGTTGGCAGCGATTGCAGCAAGACCAAAACCAGACATAAATGAATAAACCAGAATTTTTCCGATATGGAATACTGAATTTTCGATTCCACTGGGGATTGCAACTTTGAGGATTTTTCGAATCATGTCAAAGCGGATTTCTATTTTCCAGAGTTTTTCAAGATAAATACGGCTGTTGATTTTTGCACTGGGCCGGGCAAGCAGATAAACCATAACGATAGCGGCGACGATTCGGCTGGCAAGGGTGGCGATTCCGGCTCCTGCCACGCCGATTTTTGCCCCGTAAATCAAAATCGCGTTTCCAGCAATATTTGTGAGATTCATCATGAGACTCACCTTGAGGGAAATTTTGCTGTTCCCCATGGAGCGGAAGAGAGCTGCACAGGAATTGTAAATTGCAAGGAAGGGAAATGAAAGCAAAATCCACACAAAATAAATGAGGGCGTTCTGCATTACGCTTTCATCGATTTTGCCGTAAATCATGTTCAGGATAAAATGCCGCAGCGGAAGGCAAATAGCGATAATCACAAGGGCAACAAAAGTTGAAATATTGAGAAGCTGCCGGGCTGCCGTACGAGCTTTTTCGTCTGATTTGTGACCAAGATACTGACTGGAAACGACAGCACCGCCAGTTGCGAATGCTGCGAATAATTGGATAAAAAGCTGTGTAAGCTGATCAATAAGAGAAACGCCTGAAACACCGGCCTCGCCTACAGACGAGACCATCACGGTGTCACAAGCGCCAATAGTCATCGCAAGAAACTGCTCCGCGACAAGCGGAAAGATAAGCCGACGAAGGTCTTGTTTGCTAAAAAGATTTTCTGTCATATTTCGGAATCAGTATATCCAAATCAAAAATAAAAATCTGTACAAAATTTGACCTTTTCGCCGACTTTTGTGCATTTTATGCTTTAAAAGACAGAGACGGAATCGTTTTATCGGTGAGCATAGAAACATCCACGCGATTATACGGAATGTTGATGCCGTTTTCGTTGAAGGCTTTTACTGTCTGGATACAAACTTCTGTCTTCATATCGAAGAAATCAGGGCGTTTGCACCATACGATAAGGTTCATTCCGATTCCAGAATCCAAACAGTCGGTAACGAGAACTTTAGGAGCATAATTTGCATTGTCCTTTACGACCAGAGAACAGCGGGCTGGAACTCCGTTAAGAACCTCGACAGCTTTGTCCAAATCAGTGGCATAATCGACACTCACAGCAAAAACATAGCGGCGATAATCGTAGGTTGAGTAATTCTTGAGTTTGGTGTTGATGATTGCCGAGCTAGGAATACGGATAAGCTGGTTATCAACAGTGTGGATTTTAATAGAAAGAAGTCCGACTTTATCGACTGTACCAGAAACACCGTCAACCTCGATGAAGTCGCCGATTTTCATGGTCTTTTCTGTAACGATGAAGATGCCTGAAATCAAGTTGCTCACGGTTGTTTGAGCAGCGAAGCCGATTGCAACTCCGGCGATACCCATGGCACCCCAGATTGCGCCAAGATTGATTCCGAACAAGCCCAAAACATACATTACAATCAGCACATAAAAGACATAGCCGACGATTTTTGTAAGGGATTTTACCGCCTGTGGCTCAAGTTTTTTTGCCGCACCCTTTTTGATAATCATGCGGATAAGACGATAAACAATCCAGAAAATAAGAATCGCAATTACACCCGTAGCAAATTTAATGATATGCTCCGGCTCTTTCACATAGTTGACGATTTCATTCACATGGAAAAAGTTCTGCATTTGATTAACAGTTTCGTTGGCAACATTCATTGCGCCACCAGCCATTTCATTCATAAAGTACTCCTTTTTGATTTGTAATTGATTTTATCAGTTTAAGACTTTTTCGTCATTATGCTTGCACAAATCGTTTATAAGGCAATTCTCGCATTTGGGAGAGCGGGCCGTGCATACATAGCGGCCATGCAGAATCAGCCAGTGATGGGCGTGCTCCATAAATTCATCTGGAATCCGCTCCATCAAAGATTTTTCTACAGTTTCGGGAGTGCTGCCTTCTGCCAGACCGATTTTAGGGCAAATCCTCAGAAGATGTGTATCCACCGGCATAGTATGTTCGCCCCAAACCACATTAAGTACCACATTGGCGGTTTTTCGGCCAACACCAGGAAGACTCATTAAATCCTCACGGCTTCTGGGAACCTGACCTTCAAAATCAGCAAGCAATTTTTCGCACAAACCGATAACATGCTTTGCCTTTGACTTGTACAGCCCGATTGATTTTATGTAGGGAATCAGCCCTTCTTCACCGAGAGCAAGAATTTTTTCGGGAGTATCGGCAACTTTGTATAATTCTTCCGTGGCAAGATTCACGGATTTATCTGTCGCCTGCGCGCTCAATACAACCGCAACCAGAAGAGTAAATGGTGAAGTCCAGTTCAATTCCGACTTGGGATTTTCGTTCTGAGCTTTAAAACGAGTAAATACTTCGTTAATTTGTCGGGAAGAAAGGAGATTCATAAGAGTCATTTTACTAAAAGTTCCGCAACATTATCAACGACCTGTTTTCAATAAAGATTTTTATGCAGAATCTGAGGAAATGGGTGAAAAAATGAAAAAATCTGTTAAAATGTGTCTATGTCTCAGGATTTTCCTTCACTCAACACCAACGACCAGCGCATTTTTGACAATTACTGTAAAAATCACTTTATCTCATACAATAATAATCCCGCAGAAGACGATTCCTTTTTGGATTTTTGGCTAAATTTTATTTCTACCCTAACCAAAAATGGAGCCGAACAGGCCATCAACACAATGCTAGTCACAAAAATGCCTCTTTCCTTCAATAATGCAGATGCAATTTCGGCAGAAATATACGATTCGGTGGCAGGAAAAATTCCGGTCATAAAAATCAAAGATACTGCCGACTTTGAAAATCTTGTTACAAATCTCATCCACAAAGGCAAATCCCCCCCAAATCTTGGCGCAACCGGAGCATCATTCGTATTCGGAGCAACTACACGCTTCATCATTCTTTCCCAAAAACCCTACAGCAATGTGTCGACAAAAATAATGCAGCTTTCAGAGGATGACTGGCAAAAAAAATCCATGCAAATTCGACTGGAACATGAATGCACTCATTTTTTTACAAAAAAATATTTTGGTACGGCTCAAAACCATCTTCACGATGAACTGATAGCAGATTTTTTCGGAATTTACTCAGCCTTCGGCTTTTACAAAGCAGAGTATTTTGAGTATTTTATGGGAATAAAAGGAAACGAAGGAAGCCGTCTTTCATGCTACATTCCTGACTGTTCCGAAAATCTTTTGTCTGCCTTAAAAGAAACTGCAACCCATGCCGCCCGGTATCTGGAAGAACTGTCAACAAAAGAAGAATTCTTTGACTTAAGCCAATCAGAAAAAATTCGCCACTTGTGCCAACTGGATTTACTCAGCCTTCCATGACATTGCGTGACAATATCAACCTGCCCTGTACAAAAGCCCAGCAACAGAAATTGGAAGGAGAGCAAATAAAAAACCCGCATTGCCAAGAAAAAACCAGAGTATGCCGCTTGCTGCCACACCAAGATGAAAGCCCAGCAGTGTAAGACCGAAAAATTTTGCCTTGAGTAAAAAAGACTTATCGCCGTTGCAAAAAACTTCAGTCAGAGAAGCTATAAACTGCCTCAGATTATTCGTTGAAAAAATCGTGGAACTTGTAAAACCGTAAGCACCCTTAAAAGAGCACCACTGAAAAGCCATGGCAAAAAAAGTCGGGTACAAATACATCGTTAGCGGAAAGTCTCGCTCAATGGGAAAAAGCCACATGACAAAAGAAGCAGCTGCGTCCACAAAAAGAGCCAGCCACTTCACATTTAAGCGGGTGTGCTTAGGAAGAAAAGTGACCAGAAAGACCGCCAGCACATACAAAAAAGCCCCGAAGACATGGAGTAAAAGCGAAGACCAGTCAGCGCGAAGGGAAGCCAGAACGATGTCGATAAGATTTGAAGTCTGAGCCGAGCCAAGGAAATGCACGGCGTTCACGACCGGAAAGATTCCCAAAAATCCGCCGATAAAAGCAACAATGTAATGAATATGCGCCTCATGATTCTGCGCCGATAAATCCGAATCCATAAAAAGCGGTTGACGGGAGTCGGACCCGCGTCTCGGGCTTGGGAAGCCCGGATAATAGCCGTTATATGACAACCGCAAAAAAAGAGCGTCCGCAAAAGACGCCCTTATGGTAGCTTATTTCACTGCCTTTTTCAATTCTTCAACCTTGTCGGTTCTTTCCCAGCTAAAGCCCTCGCGACCAAAGTGACCGTAATTGCTGGTGGCACGGTAGATTGGCTTTCGCAAATCCAGGGTCTTTTCGATTCCGGCCGGAGAGCAATCGAAGACTTTTTTTACAGCCTCGACGATTTTTGCGTTCTCGACTTTTCCCGTGCCGAATGTCTCAACCATGATTGAAACCGGGTGGGGAACGCCGATTGCGTAAGAAAGCTGAATTTCTGCCCTGTCAGCCAGCCCTGCCGCAACGATGTTCTTTGCAATGTAACGTGCCATGTAGGCAGCCGAGCGGTCAACTTTTGAAGGATCTTTGCCAGAGAAAGCTCCGCCACCGTGACGACCTGCTCCACCGTAAGTGTCAACGATGATTTTTCGGCCAGTCAAACCGGCATCACCGTGCGGACCGCCAACAACGAAGCGGCCAGTCGGATTGATGTAGTATTTTGTCTCGCTGTCGAGCAAACCTGTTGGTTCAAGGACAGGCTTGATAATCTCGTCGATGATTGTCTTTTTGATTGTGTCGTATTCAACATCAGGATTGTGCTGATGGCTTACGACAACTGCATCGATTCGCACCGGCTTGTGATTCTCGTCGTATTCGATTGTGACCTGAGACTTTGAATCCGGACGAAGCCATTTGATTGTGCCGTTCTTGCGAAGCTCTGCCGCTCTTTTGAGGATTTTGTGGGCATAAACAAGAGTTGCCGGCATGTACTCAGGAGTTTCATTTGTGGCAAAACCGAACATGATTCCCTGGTCCCCTGCTCCCTGCTGACCTTCGTACTCTTTGAGACCTGTTCCAACGACACCCTGATTGATGTCAGGCGACTGATTGTGGATTGTGTTCAAAACAGCCATTGTGTCAGCAGAAATTCCGTAATCTTCGTTCGTGTAGCCGATGTCGCGGACTACATCGCGGACGACTTTCTGGAAATCAACATCAGCGTGGGTAGTGATTTCGCCGCCAACAAGAACCATGCCTGTAGTTGCATAAGTTTCGCATGCGACATGTGACTGAGGATCAGCCGCAAGACAAGCATCGAGAATTGCGTCAGAAACCTGATCACAGAGTTTGTCAGGATGACCTTCGCTTACTGACTCAGATGTAAAAAGATAGTGATTGTTAGATAAGATAGCGCTCATTTTGAGCCTCCTATTTAGCAAGATTTTGCCGCCTCATACGAAGCGACCCCGCCTGCAATTTGGATAAATCGACGGGAGATTTAGACTGTTTGTTAGTGAAAATATAATACAAATAAATTGAAAAAACAAGGGCGTTTCCCCGCTTTCGCGGGGTCGGGTCTTTCGCACTTCCGCTCATCGCTCCATATCTTCGATACTTCGGTGCTACAGCCCCTAACGCTTAGCGTTCAATAGTAATGCTCTGGTCAGCAGTGAAAGATTTTCCCGGCTCCAGAGTAATGAGAGCCGCTTTTTCTTCCCACTCATGCTCAGTGTTCTCGGCATCAGCTGTTCCGTACCACGGCTCAATGCAGTTAAAGCCGTTTCCGTCAGCTCCGGCCGCTCCGTTTCCACCCTGCCATACCATAAGGTAAGGATAGCCGGCACAGTTTACTTTAATCAGAGAACCATCTTTTTTGTTTCGCAAGCCTACCCAGTTTGACTTGAAAGCAGTGAAGAAGTGGCCGTTACCGAATCCGTCAGCGTTAATCGGGATGATTCCGGCTTCTTTTTCGCCGTAAGGCTTTGTGCATGGGGCTGTTCCTTCTTCATCAACGGCAAGCTGAGCCGCATCGTTGAGGCAAACCGTGGTCAGAGGCTCTCTCTGCTCGAATTCGTACTGATAGTCAGCATTTGTCGTGCCTTTTGGGTCTGTGTTGCGAGGGCAGCAGAAAGCAGTGTGGCTTCCGACAGAGAAAAGCATCGGTGTTGAATCTGTGTTAGTTACGGTCGTTGTAAAAATAAGGCCGTTTTCTTTGAGCTCATAATGAGTCTTGAGGCTGAATTTCCATGGGAACTTGTCGGCAGTCTCGGCATTTTCGGTAAGCTCAAAAGTTGCCGAAGTTTCGCTCTGCTCGATGATTTTGTGCTCCATGTCACGGCTCATTCCGTTGTTCACAAGATGATATTCCTTGTCGCCGTAAGTGTAGAATCCGTCCTTAATACGGCCTACATGGGGGAACAAAACCGGTGCGTGGAATTTCCAGACTTCCTCCGGGCCTTCAAATACATATTTTGTGCCGTCTTTAACGCTGCGGAAAGAATTGATTTCTGCTCCGTGCGTGCTGATAACTACTTCGTAGTTGCTGTTTTTAAGTGTGATTGTCATAAAAATTACTGTATCACAAAAGATGTTAAAGTGCTATAATCGCACTAATCGGGAATTCGCCCATCACGGAGTTTTTCATGTTCGATCGAAAAGCATATAAAAAACAGGCACTCGCATCCCTCAAAGGTCAGTGGCTCGATACCTGCCTGCTTTCAACGATTTTTCTTGCAATTTCAGGACTTGCCGGCTGTATCAGCATATTCGGCGGCATAATCATCTCCACGGCTATCTGGGGAATTCTTTCAGTGGCCCTCAACAGTGTTTTTATGAAATACTGTTCAAATCCAGAATCACAAAAAATTTCCTTCCCTTCCTTCCTTGATTCACTGGGTACACACTGGCTTACTTCCCTTCTTGGTGCGCTCTGGTTTTTGCTGTGGACTTTTTTATGGTCACTTCTCTTCATTATTCCGGGAATCGTCAAAGGCTACAGCTACTCGATGATGTTCTTCGTGCTTGCAGAAAATCCAAAAATCGGTGTTGAAAAATCAATGAATATCAGTAAAGTCCTCACGAGAGGTCACAAAGCTGATTTGTTCTCACTTCACATGTCTTTTTTTGGCTGGTGGCTACTCTGCTTATTTACAAGCGGTGTCGGATTCATCGCGCTTCTTCCCTACTTCAAGATGACCAACCTAAACGCATACTACGATTTGAAAAAAATGGCTTTCAACGAGAGAAAACTTTCTCCCGCTGATTTCGCATAAAAAGGAAACATTATGAAAAACAACAAAGGACTTAAAGTATTTATCATCGTGGCGATTGTCGCCGTATTCTTGGGTGGCAAAGAAATCCTTTCAAAAAAAGATTCTAATTCTCCCTCACTTGAAGAAAGTCTTTCCCTTCTCAATGACTTTTCAGGAAGTTATGATTCAGAAGATGACGAAGATTTCAGCTCAAACGACTCTTTCTCTAAAATCTTTGCAAAAAGCCTGAACAAAGGCAAAAATTCTTCCGTAAAAAACACAAAGTCTCCATACATCTCAGTGATTTACATTACTGGCGTAATTTCAGAAGAAAATAAAACTTACAACCAGAAATGGCTTTTAAAACAAATTAAAAATGCAAAGGAAGATTCAAACAATCGCGGAATCCTTCTCAAAATTGACTCACCCGGAGGAACGGTCTACGAGTCTGACGAAGCCTACCTTGCCCTCCAGGACTACAAACGCGAAACTGAACGCCCGGTTTACGCTTATTTCTGCTCTCTTGCGGCGAGTGGCGGCTATTATATCGGATGCAGCGCAAATTATATCTACGCAAACCGAAACACCCTCACCGGCTCAATCGGTGTCATTGCTGGTCAAAGCGTGGACGCAACTGGCTTGCTCGATAAAATGGGAATCAAGATGACAACCATAACAGCTGGCAAAAATAAAAACATGGGAAATTATAACGCCCCACTCACACAAGAACAGCGGGCAATCTTTCAGTCAATCGCAGACGAGGCTTACGAGCAGTTCACAGGAATTGTTGCGGAAGCCCGCGACATGAGCCTTTCTAATGTAAAAAAACTTGCTGACGGACGAATTTACACCGCAAAACAGGCAAAAGAAAATGGCTTGGTCGATGCAGTATGCTCATTTGAAAACGCAAAAGATGATATCCGAGAAGATTTTGATGAAGAAATCAACTTTATTGAATACAAATACCGCTACGAAGAAAACTGGATGTCGCTTCTTTCTGGAGCCTCAAGTTTTGTAAAAAATCCAGAAGCCAGCGTTTACGAACTCCTTGGAAAAGGTGGCGCAAAATGCCTTTACCTTTATCAGTAAACTAAAAACCGTATTTCAAAAGCGAGAGCTCTAGCACTTTTCCGCAAAGCTCTTCCGCACCACCGTGGCAAAGGGCGCTGGCAAAAGGTCGACCGACCAAAACACAGTCCGCGCCCAAAGCCATTGCCGTGGCAACATCTTTAGGCGAGCGAATTCCGCCGTCAATCCACAATTCACCGCAATATTTTTTCAGCTCGTCGCCGTACTTGGCAAGGAATTCGGCTGTGCTTCCCTTGCGGGTGTCGATTCTTCCGCCGTGATTTGAAATGTAAGCGATATCAGGCATCACTTCCTTAACGAGCTTTATATCTTCTTTTGTAAAAATTCCCTTGATTGCGAAAGGCATTTTCACATGATTCTTGATTTGAATAAGCTGTTCCGCAGATTTTTTCTCTAGCTGGACTTTGTTGCGCATGGTCAGGATATTGTATGAATCGATGTCGATGCCCGTAACTTTCACGCAATCTTTCGCCCATTCAAATCGTTCCAAAATCTTTTCGTTTGAATAGGGTTTTATAAAAACAGAAGTACGCGCCTGAGGAGAGTCAACTTTGATTTTTTTCAAAGCATCGATGCCGAATTTTAGCTTTTCGTCAGGATATCCGTCTCCTATGCACAAACCGACGCCGACTTTATGCACTGCCTGAATAATTTCTTCATAAAAATCAGCCTCGCGGGAAAAACCAATATTCTCTACCGCACCAGTCATGGGAGCTATGCTGATCGAAGGATTGCGGAATTCCGGCTCCAGTTTGAGAAAATTCTGAATTTTTTCGATATTTTTGTTCCGGACAATTTCCCAAGCCGCACAGTTCAGAATGAAATTCTCATTTTGACGCACACCGCCCATACCCGGAAGCTGACCTATACAGCCCTTTCCGTTACAGACTTTACAGAAATTGCACTTAAAAGCGTTCCCGCCCATCACGCACATGATTCTTAAAGTATACCAAATCATTCTTATATTGAAAATCACATTTAACGCAAAGTTAAAATTCCTCTCTTAACAATTTTTTTCATATTCCGATAATCATAAAGTATGAAAAAGCAAAAGTATTCGGTTGTGGCAGGAATTATTCTTTTTGTTCTTGCGGCATTATTCTCAATTTCTTTATTGCTGGTAGCCATCGATTTTGGCGGAATCAACCCTGCCAAAAATTCATTCTTTTATTCTTTGGGAAAAATGTTCACCGGAGTATATGGCCTCACCTCGGCTTTTATTCCAATTTTTCTCATTGCAGCTGGAATTCAATGCTTTATTTCTAAATGGCGAATTCGTAACGGAGTTCTTTTATTAGGATCAATCATCCCATTCTTCACAATAGATGCAATAGAACACATATGTCGAATGATTCTCACTTCTAACACAGATACTGTTCTTTTTGTCAAATTATCATCCACGCTTTTGATTGGTGTTCTCGTTCTCGCTGGCGAATATCTTCTCCTTTCTATTTTGGGTGAAGTTCTTGAAAATTCTTTTACAGAAAGCAGGGAATATTCGGAAACGGTTTACGATGACGACGACGAAACAATTCTCTTTGAAAATGAAGAAAATACAATCGAAGAACAAGCTGAACAGAAAGAATCTCCGGCAAAAAATGAAACTAAGATAGATTTGTCAAATGATAAGCTCTTTCTGGCCCAGAAAGAATTCCTCAAAGACCTTATAAATGACGGAAAAACTGATGATGAAAAAACAGAAGAACCGACCATCATCGAAAACCCGACAATCGTGGAAGATAATGTAGAAAATAAAGTCTTTACGGAACCAGAATTGCCACAGGAAGAAGAAAATCCTGCAAAAGAAGAAAATTTTACTGAACCAAAAATCCTCAACGAAGACGATAAAACTGTCTCCGAGGAAGAAGAAGCAACTGAAGAAGAAATTTCCTTTGAAGAACCCGAACTTTCAAACAAGGAAGAAATTGACTTTAATGAACCGGAAGTAACTTCTGAAACCGATGAAGATTCTTTCGAAGATGATGACATTTCTGCCGAAGAAACAATCTCTTTTGATGAACCTGAAATTTCTGCAGAAGAAGAAATTAATATTGATGAAGAGGAAGAATTTCAAAACGACTTCGATGATATGGAAGATGCAATTCCTGTTTCAACGGATAATTTTGAGGAAGAAGAAGCAACTGAAGAAGAAATTTCCTTTGAAGAACCCGAACTCTCAAACGAGGAAGAAATTGCCTTTAATGAACCCGAAATAACTCCTGAAACCGATGAAGATTCTTTCGAAGATGATGACATTTCTGACGAAGAAACAATCTCTTTTGATGAGCCTGAAATTTCTGCAGAAGAAGAAATTAATATTGATGAAGAGGAAGAATTTCAAAACGACTTCGATGATATGGAAGATGCAATTCCTGTTTCAGCGGATAATTTTGAAGAAGAAGAGCCATTTGGAGTCGAAGATATTTTCTCTCAAATGGAAGCCGATGCCGCTGCTAACCCGGTAATAAAAGATCAGGAGCAGCCCGTAATTCAAGAACAAAATTATCAGCAGGAAATTGACGCACCGGATACTGTTTCTGAGGAAGAAGTTCAATCGGCAGAAAAAGCTCAGGAAGAAGCCCGTATCTCACAAATTGAAGAAAAAACAGAAATTCCTACGCGCAAATTGAGCGAATACAAAATTCCAACTGATTTGCTTGAAAAATTCGAAAACGACGAATACTGGCGAATCGATGACGAAACAAAGCAGGCCGGCGAAAACCTCAAGCAGACCCTGAATGAATTCGGCATCGAGGCAGAAGTTACCGGAATCCGAAAAGGCCCTGTCGTCACCATGTTTGAATTACTCCCCGCTCCGGGCGTAAAATTGAGCAAAATCGTCAACCTGCAAGACAATATCGCCCTTGCTCTTGCTGCAAAATCAGTACGAATTGTTGCACCGATTCCAGGAAAACACGCTGTCGGTATCGAAATTCCGAACAAAGAAAGGGCAATCGTCTCATTCCGAGAAATTATCGAACAGAACTTGCCCGAATTCAAGAAGATGGCAATTCCCGTCATTTTGGGAAAAGATATTTCAGGTCAGTCACAGATTATCGACATCGCAAAAACGCCTCATTTGCTGATTGCGGGAGCTACAGGCGCAGGTAAATCTGTCTGCGTAAACTCAATCATCCTTTCGATTTTGTACAACCGCTCGCCTAATGAAGTCAAACTGATTATGGTTGATCCGAAAGTCGTTGAATTGAAACTCTATAATGATATTCCTCACCTGCTTACACCAGTCGTCACAGAACCAAAAAAAGCATTGCAGGTTTTACAGTATTGTATCTGCGAAATGGAACGCCGTTATGCCCTCCTCGACGGAATGGGTGTGCGTGATATCGTAAGCTACAACACACGAATTCGTGAGCGCAAAATCGCCACAGAAAAATTGCCATATATCGTTGTAATCATCGATGAGTTTGCTGACTTAATGGCAACTAGTGGCAAAGAGCTTGAAACAAGCGTCGCCCGACTCACCGCAATGAGCCGAGCCGTCGGAATCCACCTTGTCCTTGCAACCCAGCGGCCTTCCGTTAATGTCATCACCGGTCTTATCAAGGCAAACATTCCGAGCCGAATCGCATTCATGGTCGCCAGCCGCACGGACTCAAACATCATCATTGATGCCGTTGGAGCCGAAAAATTGCTTGGTAAGGGCGATATGCTCTACACTTCAGCCGTCAACCCGATTCCAACTCGAATTCAGGGAACATTGGTTGGAGATAATGAAGTTGAACGTGTTGTCGAATATGTCAAAACATTCGGAGGCCCAGATTACATTGACGATGAAATTTTCGTCGATGATGATGAAGAAGGCGATGACGAACCAGGACTTTTCAGTGATGGCGAAGACCCCCTCTATGACCAGGCTTTGCAGATTGTCGTTCAGGCAGGAAAGGCCAGCGCAAGTTACATTCAGCGTCGCCTTAAAATCGGCTACAACCGTGCAGCCCGCCTTGTTGAAGACATGGAAGCCCGGGGAATAGTAGGGCCCGCAAACGGCTCCAAGCCCCGCGAAGTGATTCATGTACCGTGATAAAAAAAGAGCACCCGATTTTGGGTGCTCTTCGTGTTTTAAGCATTCAATTTAGCAAATAACGACTGAGTTATCTGTTGAGCTAAATGGGGCAGGAATATATTTGTCAGCAGCCCAATCGTTCTCCCAGCGCGAGCCGTCAAGAAGATATCGGAACTGATATTCTTTGCCTGGTTCAAGAGCAAGTTTGACTGAGAAAGAGCCGTCTTTACCTTTTTTTAGAGGAGTTTCTGTTGAGCTCCAGCTGTTAAAATCTCCAGCAATTGTAATTGTCTTTGCCCCCTGAGCAGCTTCTGGAGAAACCGTGAATGTTACGTTACAAGTTTTTTTGTCTTTCGAATACGATTTTTTTAAAGCCATTTCATAAGCTCCTTTTACAGTTTAATAAATTTATATTATATCAAAAAGTGTTTCTGTGCAAGTTCGAATCTAGATTTAAGAAAACCAAGCTCTATTTTGACTTCAACTTTGGCGCTTTACCTGTTGTAAGCCAGTGCTGGGTGAAATATGCAGAAGAAATTTCTTCGTCAAAAACAAAATCTTTTACAGTTGTAATGGTCTTTCGCCCTGTCAAAAGATTTACGATACGATTTGAGCGTCGCAGGGGATACTCGATTCCGGTTTTTCCTTTTACCATCTCAATTTTAAGACACTCATAAGTTTTTATCATTTTGTTTTTTTTGTCATAAAATTCAATCAAGACTGGAATATAAGATTTTTTGTCAAACCAGGAAATTCGATATGAGTATTCAACTTCACTCTTTTTATATGGAGTTGATTTTATTTTCCAGCAATTATAATTCGTATTATTAACAGTGATTTTTGCATTTGCATCCAGCATTTCATTGTTATCTTCATCTTCATTACGAATTGTCATGTCATTATATGTAAATTCTGTTCCACCAAATGAACCTGTTCTGTCAGCCATTGGAATACGACGAGACTGTCTCAATTTTGGCATATAAACCCAACGGTCATCAGCTTTTTTAACTTTTTCCATTTGAATGACACGCATACCTTTTACACTTGCCGGTGAAATGAAATCAAATGCTACATTTTTAAGACCGTTATCGCCACCACCATACTGTTTAATTTCCATCATTTCGGATTTGCCGTTTCGGTCAATATTTTCAAGAATCAATGTTGAATAATTATAATCTGGAACACGGTCCAAATCACAAAAAACCTTAATAACATCCTGTGCAGACTCAGCTGAAAGAACAAAAGAAGTACACAAGAGCGAAAGAATAATAAATAATTTTTTCATCTCATGATCTCCATTTTCAGTAAAATATAAGAATATTCTAATATATATATTTAAAATTTCAATTGAATAATTCTGTCATTCGGGCATTTTTCAAAATATTCAAGCACTTTTTTCCGCGCGTCATCGTTGTCTTTTGCATTTATCATGGAAGTCTGGAAATAATGACCAAAACTGAAGTTAAGGCAATAGAAAGCAAAGAATCGCTGAAGCCGGGTTTTCCAGAATTCAGGAGGCTGAAATTTCTCAACATCATCGATAAAGCGAAGTGCCAGCTCCTGGGCATCAAAGGACAAACTTCCTCTTTCTAATTCGTGTGAATTAGTGCAATTCGTGTCTGCCTCATCTGTCATTGTCGGGCTTGACCCGACAATCTCCCTGAAAACCCAGGGCTTTTGAGCCGCCGCCGTGGCAATCATGATTCCCTGCGCATGGGGAGCCGCTTTTTTCGCCAGCTCATAAGAATCCCGGTCTTTTACATCGCCGTTAAGAATCACAGGAATTTGAGGAAACCTGAGTGCCAGACGCTCCACCGCCTGCCAGTCCGAGTGCCTTGAATGTTTTTGCTTTTGAGTACGGGCATGAAGGGTAATCAACTGAACTCCTTCTTCTATTAACATGGCGCAAAATGAATGTAATTTTTCCTCAGTATATTTTTCGTCTCCCAAGCGGAGCTTGACCGAAAGCCTTTTTGCCGCCCTTCCGTCCTTAGCCCCGTTTTCAATGGCCGATTTTACTGCACGAACCATAGCCTGAGTTTCTTCAACAGGCTTTAGCATCCATGCGATTCCTGCTCCAGTTTTTGCAATCTGAGAAGCTGAGCAACCCATGTTCAAATCAATTCCAATTCCGCCTCGTTCAGCCAGAAAAGAAGCCGCCTGAGCCATTTTCTCGCCGTTTTTGTCTGTCAGCTGCCAGACAAGTTTTTCAGGCTCCGGCCCGTCAAGAAGATAAAATTTTTCCCAAGCCCCGCCCGCAAGCAGGGAGGAAGCGTTAATCATCTCGTTAAAATATTCGTCACATCCGCCAAAACGAGCCACCAGATTTCGGAAAGCCTGATGGGTAATGGCATCCATAGGAGCAAGAAAAAGTTTCATTGGGTGCCACCGCCTTCGGCGGTCGGGCTTTCCGCTGTTCCGCTATCCGCTTCATTGCTCCACTTCGTTCCGCAACGGCTGACGCCGCAGCTACAATCCCTGGCACTTTCTTCATCCAGGAATTTCTGGAAAATTTCAGCGGCAATTCCGCATAATTCTGCACAGGGTCTTTTTTTGTAATATTCTTCAGTGCGGGCTTCACTCACAGGAATGGAGAATTCGTGGGCATCAGCTTTTTTTTCATTCATCAACTTTTCGCTGCTTCCCAAAGGAACAAGCCCCAAAAGCTCACGGCAGATAATCGAACCATTGATTTTTCTGAATTCAGCCGCAAGACTCTGGGCAGTCGCATAAGTCTCATCTTTCTGCGACTTGTCGCCACCCAGGCCATTGATTTTCAGGCCAGCCTTAGCTTTTTTGGAATTCAGCATTCCAAGACAGAAGAGCATTCCGCTGACAGTTCCGCAAACTTCACGCATACGGCTCATGCCGCCACCAAAAGGCTGAACAAGCGCGCCAATCTGCTCAGGCGAAAAGCCAAAGCCCTCAGCAAAAACCGCCGCCACCGACTGAGTACAATTCATTCCGGATTTGAAATTAGCCGTCGCCTTTTCGCGAGCCTCTTGTGGGGTCATAGCACTCCTTTTAAACACGAATTAACACTAATTTTATGAATTAACACGAATTATTTTTTATTATCTAACAAATAACTCTTTTATATTTTAGACTTCTCTCACCAAAATTTATAAGTACACCAACACGAGTTTTTGTCGCTTTAAGATAATTCATAACCTGTGCAATATGCTCTTGCCTCAATTCAGAAATTGCTTTTAATTCAACAATAATAGAACCAAAGCAAATGAAATCCGCATAAAACTTTTTGGTCAGTTTCCGGCCGCTATAAAATATCTCCAGTTCTTTTTCCTTTTCAAAAGGAATCTTTGCAGAATTAAACTCTAAAGCCAAAGCCTCTTGGTACACGGATTCTAAAAATCCACTCCCCAATTCAGAATGAACCTTCATCGCGGCACCAACAATCCTATAAACCTCGTCCTTTTGAATCAATTCCACAAACAGCTCTCTCCTTAAAACTAACCCTAATTCGTGTCAATTAGTGTAATTCGTGTCTCCTTACACCGCTTTTATCAAATCGACCGCCGCATCCAAAAATTCTGCGTCCAGCCGCTCAACATCGCCTTCATCGACAGCATTGGAAATGTCCTCGCTCATTGGGATTCTCGCCAGAACAGGGATTCCGTAGTCTTTTGCGATTCCGTTGATGTTGCTCTCGCCGAAGACTTTGATTTCTTCGTTACAGTGAGGGCATTTTACATAGCTCATGTTTTCCACGAGGCCTACAATAGGCACTTTCATCATATTTGCCATTTTGACAGCCTTTTCCACAATCACGCGGACAAGCTGCTGGGGAGAAGAAACGACGATAATTCCGTCAATAGGAAGAGACTGAAAAACCGTGAGGGGAACATCGCCCGTTCCAGGAGGCATATCAACGAACATAAAATCAACATCGTTCCAGACAACATCCGTCCAGAACTGTTTAACAGCACCAGCGATAACAGGCCCCCTCCACAAAACAGGGTCAGTTTCCTTTTCGAGAAGGAAATTCATGCTCATAAGCTGGATGCCGCTTTCCGTTTTGACCGGGTAAATAACCCCTGTCTTGTCGCCCATAGCTTTCTGATCAGCAACGCCAAAACTTGTCGGAATTGAAGGACCGGTAATATCAGCGTCCAAAACAGCTGTCTTGAAACCGTTTTTCTTCATTTTTGAAGCCAGCAAAGCCGTCACGAGGGATTTTCCAACGCCGCCCTTTCCAGAAACAATTCCGATTACCTTTTTAACACAACTTCCCTCGCGGAGAGTCGCCCGCAAGTCCTTGGATTTACAATTTGAGCCGCAGCTTGAACAATCGTGCGTGCATCCTTCAGCCATTTTAGTACCTCTGTTTCAGATTCTTTTTTCTATAAAGATAATTAAAATACCGCCATAAGTCAAAGAAAAGTAGAACAAAAAAAGTAGCTATAAATTTGACAGAGTAGCCACCTAGACTTATAATAAAGTTGAGGTGCGAATATGAACAGCGTTGCGGTCAAAGAGGCAAAAAATAATTTCACTCAGTTACTCCATTTGGTCGAAAAAAACGAGCCAGTTCAAATATCAAGGCACGGAAAGACTGTCGCCGTTCTCAGCTCTGTCGAATATTTTGAAAATGCCAGTAAATCCTCTCCCTTCGCAGAAAGCCTCGATTCATGGCAAAAAAAATCCGCAGCCATTCTCTCAAACGAAGACATCGACTCAGTTTTCAATAGCGAGCGAAAAATCGAATCCTCAAGTCGCGCAAATGAATTCTCAAAAATCGCCGATTTATGGGATGCAAAATGAGCAAAATTTACCTTCTCGACACAAACATCTACTCAGAAATAGCTCGTCCTCAACCCAATCCTTCAGTCCGCGAAAAACTCATCCAGAATCAAAAGCTGTCCGCAATCTCAGTTGTCTCATGGTCAGAATCATTGTATGGTGTCAAAAGGATGCCGGATGGAGCCAAAAAAGAGCGTCTCGAAGATTTTTTATTAAATACGATTCAAAGCTACTTTGAGATTTTACCTTTCGACCAAAATTGCGCCTGGATTTACACGGATTTAAAAGTCCGCCTTGAAAAACGAGGACACCCCATGCCCGACGCTGATTTAAGAATCGCCGCAACAGCAATTTCAAACGGAATGATTTTAGTCACCCGCAATACAAAAGATTTTGAGCCTCTGCAAGACTGCAGCACCCTCTCACTTTTAAATTGGTTTGCATAAGTCATAAAGAGTAGCACATCGGCTCTTCATCGCTTATAATTTAAGCATGAGACAAAATCGTTACATCGCCGCCATCGTCGGCACAGGCAGAATCGGATTCACGCTGGGATTTGACAAAAAAAGGGAGCAGCCCGCAAGCCACACAATGGCACTTTTAGGCAACAAGCGAATCAATCTGATTGCCGCCGCCGACTCGAACAAAGAGAATCTTGAAAACTGGCGTAAATATGTCCGAAAGCATAACGGCAAAAAAGATTTCACGCTCGTTTTTCCGACAAGTAAGGAACTCTACGAAAATGTCACCTGCCTGGATATAATCACGGTGGCTGTAAACGAAGACAATCATCTCGAAGAATGTATCAAGGCCATTGAATATAAACCCCGCCTTGTAATTCTGGAAAAGCCGGTCGCCCTCAACTCAGAAGAAGCCGAAAAAATCCGTGCCAAGGCCAAAGAATGTGGAGTGCCTGTCATGGTGAACCACGAACGGAGATTTGCAAAAGACTATCTTTCGGTAGTCAAAATGATAGGGCAAATCGGAGACATACAATCGGTAGTCGGAGAATTGGACTCTGGCCTGCGCATTTACGGCGAAGAGTTTGAAAAAGACGGGACTTATTCGCTTTTGCATGACGGAACGCATTTGGTGGATATAATTCAGTTTTTGCTGGGCGGGAATCTCGCCAAAGAGGATAAAACTAACGACCGTTCGGAAGAAAACAAGGGGTTTTCCGACAAAAAGAATTCAGCTTCAAGCAAAGAAATTCCTTGCCAAATCCTGAAAAATCCTCTCGTCACAGGCGTTTTTAAGGACGAAAAAGGAATCGTGCGAAATTTTTCCGCTCATTACCAATCGGTAGTCACTTCTTTCGGAACAATCCCCGAAGTCACAATCAAAATGAGCGGCCGCAGCAAATTCTTTGAATTCAGAATCGAAATCCTGGGTACGCTGGGTAAAATCTGCATCGGAAACGGCTTTGCAGAACTCTTCCTTCGCAAGGAATCAAGACTTTACACAGGCTTTTACTCCCTCACCAGACAAAAGCTCAAGCTGCCCAAAAAGACCGGCTACTTTTCAGGCATGATTCAGAACGCAGTGGATTTTCTGGACGGCCAAAGCGAGCTTGTCTCGCCGCTTGAAGATGCGATCAGCGATTTGCGCGTTCTGGAGGAGATTAAGGCTGGGCTAAAGTAAAATTACTGGTGGCTAGTGGGCGAATTTTCCGTATTTCGTCTGATTCTCAGCAGCCTTTTGCGAAATAAAACGCTCCATTGTCCTTTCCAGAGACTTGCGGGTGATTTTCATTGCATCTACCAGAGCCTTGTCGCAGGCTTCACGAAGTTCCTTGGGATAAAAGGCACCGTCTTTTTTCAGCGGGCACTTTACAGGAAGATAAATCCAGTTTTCATATTCGCTTTCTCTGATTTGCAATGCATTAAATCCAGAAAGGTCTTCGGCATCGAGGGGATTTTCTGTGTTCACGCTGATTGAAAAAGCATATTCGGGATGATTTTTTTCAAAACTCGGCATAAAACCGATAAACAGGAGCATATCAATCTGTCTTTCCCAAAAGTACCGACCGGTTCCATATTCAGAATTCTGCCCTGCCCCTTTGATAAAAAAAGAATCGTCGAGAGTCTCAAGGTAAGCAGAGCAAAAATCAAGGATTTCTTTTTGTTTTGTGTCAGGCTCACTGCTGCCAAAACGAAGGGGAACGCCATCAAAAGCAGGATTTTCGCTTTTGTGGGATTCAGCCGCCGCACTGCCAAAATCAGGACGGGGCAAGTCCAAAGTCGTAGCGTCGTCTCTGAATACATCAAGGGAAACATTCAGGGCATCTGCAAGGGCAAGAAGGTGAAATGAATCTGGGGTGCGCGAGCCTTTTTCCCATGTGCGAATCGCATCATCGCTCACGCCAAGAATCTCGGCAAACTGCGAGCGTTTCAGCCCGCGCATTTTCCGTAAAACCGCAATTTTTTTATGTATACTTAATGATTCCATAATCTGCTCCATGTACAAAAATTATCGCACAATTCGGCAGCAGAAAAAAGTGACACTTGTCGGGTTTTTGAACTGACAATTCCTTTCTGTCGCTGGTAAAAACAAGCTGCCCCACATTCCTATGGATTTCATCGAAAATGTAAAGGATTTCTTCCTGCAAGTTTTTGCTTTTTCAAGAAATTGAATATACCCCGTTCCTCCTTCTATCCGTTAATCAAGTTGTAGGATTCTGCGAGGATTTCACCAACATGATTCTCTTTCAGCCAATCAGAAAAAATTTTTGCCTGTCCTTCTGCTGTCTTTTCTTTTTGAATTTCTGAGATAAGGATTTTTGCAAAAATACGATTCCCATATTTTGATGTCAAAAATATGCCAGGTTTCAGGACTTTTCCTAATTTCTTTGTTAGTTTCTCTGTATTCTCAGCATAACTCTCAACGACAATTTCATCAGGACTTTCATCATAGCAGCCAACCCAAATATACGGCTTTTTATCGTACATGATGTTAAATCCAAAATAATCAGAGTTTCCGTCAAAAACAACAGCTTTATACCCATGCTCACCCGCAAAATCCGTCAAATTTTCTGACAAGAAATTGTAAAGCACATAAAAATTTTTCAACCCACCTTCCGATAATTCCAAAGATTTTCTTACTGCCATATTGTTTTCCTCCAAAAAGTTCAAAAAGTTTTGTATGATAAGATTTTCTTCCGAATTAAATTTCGTTTTCTTGAAAAGACCGTAAATCTGCCGCCAAAACACTGTGTTTTCAGAAGAAAAATTTTTCGAGTGGGTCGAAATCGCATATTTTGAAAGAATGCGGATTCCTTTGTTTATCTCGCCATTTTCACATTGGATTTTTTCATAAAGCTCAATTTGGTCAAAACTTCCGTGCCAAGCGATTTCTGCCTCAACTTTGTTTTCAATAAAATACACATCTTTTCCACGAAGCGTAATTTTTATGTCCGGGCGGGCAGTGCAGTCATAATCACAAACATAATAGGAGCACTGTGTTTCAACTTTTGTGTCGCAAAAATCTTTTTCAGAGAAAGGAATATGAAAATAATCGTTCAGCAGAGTAATAGCCACGAGATTTTTATTTTGAATAAACTCATCGAGGATATAGGCAAACAATTCCGTAAGATAGTTTTCAAGCGGCGACTGCCCAGCCTTTTCCTTGTATTTGAAAAGATTCGTAAAAAGTGCGTAGTTCATTGGTTTCCAGCTCCTTTAATTTATTTAACAAGTAAAATTATTGCACAAGAAATTCGCTCGGAGAAGTGACAAGTGGCGGGGTTTTAAATCAAACAGTCATTTCATTTTTTATATTTTTAAATGCCCGTAAAATAGAATTAACATAATCTGATTCTTTGTAGTGACAGGCTGGATGAAAAGCTGAAATAATTACTGCATCTTTCCATTTAAATGTTTCTGACCAAAAAATATCTTTATTTTTCTGAATATCTTTACCTAAAGATTTTAAAGGAGAAATTTTAGTTAATTCATCTTGAAAGAGATTAAATGTATTACCGAAGATAATAATATTTGGTTCATACGCTTTTATCTGCTCGATTAAAATTTCATGCCATGTGTTATATATGTCTTTTAATTGCTTTTCAGATGTATTTGTAAGAGCAGGCATCTTTCCTGTATTAGCGATTGCTATAGACTTTAAAGAGACATAAGACTCCTCAATATCTGGAATTTTATTATATTTTTCGATTCCATTAAGTATTCCATAAGTTACATAAGCAATTCGTTTAAGCGTTTTGACATAAACACCATAATCATAAGTTTTTTTATTAATATCATCTGCCAAAGACCATCCGCCACCAGTTTTATTATTTTTGTTTTGACGCATCGTATCATCATAAGCTTCTTTTAACACCCACATAATTCTATATTTTGAATTAAAGTATTGTTGAATGTTTACAATACCATCTGTAATTGGTTGCAGTTTTGGTCTTTTTTTAGATAGATTATTATCTTCTGCAAATTTCTTTATTTTTTCTTCAATTTCAGTTTGTGATTTCTGCAAATCTTCTAATTCCATCATTTTCTCCTTTTTACAACAGTATAATGTTTTACATTTAAAACTATATTCCAACATCTTATAACAGTCAAACAAAAAATTTTACTGAAAATCTTTTTTATCTTTTATGTCTTACTCGTCAGTTACTTTTTTATGGGGACTTCACCGTCTGAACAAATAACAGTTTCTGCGAGCGCTTCTTTAAACATAGATTCGGATTTCTCTAATAATTTATTCCACTGCTCAACAGTACCCCTAAAAATTATGGTTTGTAAACTTATACAGTTACTAAACCCATGCAAATAGTTCAGGTCTGCCGGCAGAGAAACCAGTTCAAGTTTTCTACAGTAATCAAAACAGCCGACAGGTATAGAATAAACACTATCTGGAATTATAAGGCGCTTAAGAAGTGATATATAATCAAATGTATACTCATACATTCCATATAATGTATCGGGAAATATGATATTTGTAACATACGCATTAATTTGGAAAGCATTGTGAACATATCCCCAATTTGTTTCAGATAGATCTAATTCGTATCCGAAGGCAGAATATCCCCCTCCCGAACGATATACAGCACCTACATTACCATCTATCCATCCTATTGCATTATAAATATCTACATCTGTAGCATCATTAGCAATCAATTTTATGACGCAAGGGCCAGATATCGCCCTTACCTTTGTAAAAATTTCATCATTATCTGTACTACAACGCAATATCCATTTTGCGCATAAAGTCATATCCGAAGAAACTTCGCTGTCAAAATCAAACCCATCGATTGAAAAACATTTAATATCATGCTCACCAATCCTGTCATAATAAATAGTACACCAATCTTTAAATTCAAAACCAGTTTTCTCAGGAGCGTCTGGTTTTACTATTTTTCCCTGATATTTTATCAACTGCTGTGAAATTTCTCCTCCGCCCTGAGTATCAAATGTTATTGTATATTTCTTTCTGTCATAATAAATTCTGATATCGCGTGATTCAGATGAACTGATTGTTTTCTGCTCAAAAGGTAATACCGTAAAATGTTCGTATTCCTTTGGAATTGCTTTTGTTTTTTCACCGTATGTACCAGTCAGCTCTTCCGATTCAAATTCAGTATATTCATCGTCATCAAGATTCTGTCTAAAATGTTTTACCGTATATGAAAATACTTTCGCTTCCCATTTCGCTGTAAGTTGTATATCAGTTGTAATTATCGCATCACCACAATTTTCTATTTTTCTATCACCATCAAACCAGCTAGTATACCAGCCAGAAAAGGAAAAATTTTCATCATGTAATGAATATACTGCATCAGATTGAAGAATAGCATTTAAATCCGAGTATTTACTTTCTGTTGCGACTTTAATCGCTTCGGGGGCTGTACCGAGTTCCGTTACGAAAGTGATTATATATTTTTCTCTAACCCATCTTGCCGTCAATGTAATATCTTCATCTATATAATATATCCAATAACTGCTTAGATTTTCATTATCGGGGGTGAGGAGTTGGCTTCCACACGACGACGAGGTTTTACATTCCCATCCAGCGAACCCCCAAGCATCCGCTTCATCTGTAAGAATATAAGTGTCCTCTGTGAGCATTTCAGCAAGTTTTTTAAAGGAAGTTCCTGTTGGAACAGAAATCGCTTCGGGGGCAGTTCCATACTCTGTGGAGAAAGATACAGTTTGATCCCATTTTGCAGTGAGATAGATGTTAAAATTTCCCGAAATAGGAGTTCTAAAGCCTGGAGTAACAGGAATTTCCTTACTCTTGCCATCTGAATAAATAGTTGTCCACCAGCCTTTAAAATTATGCCCCTCACATGAAAGCTCCGGGAGATTTTCTTCTGTAAGAACTTCGTTTTCCTTTATATTGATATTTTCTGGACAATGTTCAGAATCATATTTTGAATCATAATGCAACTCACCAAAAAGCCTCGTTCGCCAAAATCCACTCACCGTTATACTTGTGTCAATAATTTCACCGGGCGTAAGTTTTGTCGATATAGAAGAACCTTGATTCCACCAGCCATCAAAAACCCATTCTTCACCTGTCATGTAGGATTTTGGCTCAGGAATAGCAAGATCATCTTCTGTGATGGTGTATGGCTCGTCAAAGTAAATTGTCTTGTATGTTGAGCTTGAAGGAACAGTATTTTTGTCTATTTCATAGCTAAGCTTATAAGTGATTTTGTATTTGCCAGTTTGTGTATTTTGACCGCCAGTTTGTGTATCATCAGTTTTAGTTCCATCGTTTTTTGTTTCTTCGGTCTTTGTTTCTTCGGTTTTCTTAGACGATGAGTCTTCATCTCCACCTTCCGTCTGACAAGCCGAAAAACCAAAGAAAAGTCCGCAGAGGGTTAAAATCGAAAACAGTCTCAAAAATTTCGCTTTCATAAAAAGCCTCCCTGCTTGTTTAACTGGAAAATTATCGCACAAGCAATTCACCCGGAAAAGTGACAGTTGTCGGGTTTTAACATCATACTGTCAGATTTTGCGTATCTTCATACAGTATAATGTTCTATTTTAAAATGGTATTCCAAATAACTGTAAAAATCAATTACAAAATAACAGTATTTTGCTAATTTTTCCTATAAATATGGACTTTAGGGAACGATTAAGAGAAGAAATCGCATTTTCGGGCTTGTCTTACAAAGAACTTTCCTCACAAACAGGCATTTCACATCGGACTATAATCAGTTATGTAAGCGGGCAGGCCTGTATGCCCTCCGCCGATGCCGCTGTTAAACTTGCGAAAGTCCTGAACACGAGCGTTGAATATCTGATTATGGGCGATAAAAATTCATTACCCATCGAAGACGACAAAGAATCAAGGGAATTGCTCCATATTTTCAAGAAATTGCCCGCCACACAAAAAAAGCTTTTAATTGCCATCGCCGAAGACATCGGAAAGATGAGCTAGGCTTTTCTTTTTCTTGTTGCATTTCATCACATTTCTATCTCACTCATTTTCTGCTATACTGTCTTCTATGAACATTCTGATTCTCCAGCCGCCAATAGTTCAGCTGAACACGGCTTACCCCAGCGGTGCCTATCTCTCTGCCTTTTTCAAGTCTCTCGGTCACAAGACCCGCTGGCTCGATTTGAGCCTGGAGCTTTACTACGAGATTTTTTCCCGCGCGGGGCTGACTAGGCTTTTTTCCCTTTGTTCAGAGAAAGCCCTGAGCCTGGCGGACAAGGCGGAGAAATCTGGAGACGAGGCGACGGCCTTCAATCTGCGCCGCTATGTCGCCCAAAAAGATTTGTGGATTAACTGGATTGATTTTATCACTGCGATTTTGCGGCCGGGCAAGCATGATTCCTTTTCTTCGGGCTACGAGAATGCCCACCGCTTTGTCTTTGGCGCCCATGTTCCCCGCGGCTCACGGATGGAAAATTACCTCGCCAATCTTACCCACGATTTAACCACCGACGATGCCCGCGCCCTCGCCAGTTTTGCCCTTGCCGACCTTGCGGATTTTATCGCCGTAGCCTTTGACAAGAATTTTTCCCTGGTGCGCTATGCCGAAAGCCTCACCGTAAGCGAGTCGAGTTTTGCACAGGTCGAAAAAGGTGCGGACAGCCCGATTCTAAAAGAATTTTACCTTCCCTTGTTGCAGCGTCTTTTTATGGAAGGGGAAGGTCTTTCTCTGTCATTCCCGTGCCTGACACGAGAATCTCGTGAAAAAGAGATTATCGGGTCAGACTTCGACAAGCTCAGCAACTGCCCGATAATGACACGTAATGATAAAACCCTCGTCCTCATTTCAATTCCTTTTGCGGGAACATTTGCGGCCGCCCTTGCCACCGGACGATTTTTCAAAAAGCACTTCAAGGATTCTGTCTATGTCAGTTTCGGCGGCGGCTTCGTGAACACAGAATTACGAGATACAAACGAACGAAAGCTAGCTGATTATTGTGATGCAATTTGCTATGACAGAGGATACGCTTCCTACAGACAATTGTTAATGCAGAATGGTGA
Organism: uncultured Treponema sp.; assembly: GCA_947167745.1. The sequence goes on along the minus strand of CAMVJE010000004.1, from coordinate 11,972 downwards.
ATGCATAATTAAAGATAAACCTATCTACAAGTTGAGGCAGTTCATCAGACTAACGAGCGATAGCATTTCTGTGATTGAACCGCTTTCTGACCAAAATTCCGAAGAATACAAACGAGCATTAGCTTACGAAAAAGAAGTCACCATGTCCTTAATCCCGGACTTTTCTGACATCGATTTTTCCCAATACCCCCGATTGATTGACGACACGAATCCCATGCACCGGCTCTGGTCAGATGGCAGCTGGATTAAGGCTTACATGGCTCACGGCTGTTACTGGCACAAGTGTGCCTTCTGCGATGTCACTCTGGATTATGTAAAAGGCTACTGCCCAACGAACGTTAGTAAGTTATATAAAGGTTTGCTGGATCAGTGCAGGGAAAAAGGTGTCTACGGCATTCATTTTGTTGACGAGGCAATGCCTCCTGCCATGATGATTGCCTTTGCCAGGGAAAATATCGCCCACGGCTCGCCCATAACTTGGTGGGGAAATGTCCGCTTTGAAAAATCTTTTACCCGCGATGTAGCGGACTTCCTCGCTTACGGCGGCTTAATCGGAGTCTCAGCCGGGCTTGAATCTGCAACAGGAAACGGCCTCAATGCCATCCATAAAGGAACGGATTTGGAATCCATCGTGGGAGCCTGCTGTGCCTTCAAGGAAGCGGGCATTCTCGTTCACGCCTACATGATTTACGGCTACTGGTGGGAAAAGCCTGAAGATTTAATCAACTCCATGGAAACCCTGCGGCAGTTCTACGCAAACGGCCTTCTTGACTCCTGCTTCTGGCACAAATTCGTCCTCACCAGGCACTCACGGGTCTACAAGGAATGGACTGAAGGAAAAATTCCCGACTTAAAGCCAATCGACCCGCAGGAAAAACAGAACGCCCCTCTTTTTGCCAAAAACGGCCTTCACTTCGACGGCGAAAAAAAAAGCGAGAAATACGGAGCCGCCCTGGATTTTTCCCTCAATCAGTGGATGCACGGCGAAGATTTAGAAAAGCCTGTTCAAAAATGGTTTGATTTTCCTCTTCCCCATCCGACCGTACCCAAGAATTTCATCAAAAACCTGATTGCAAGATACGAAGCCAAGCGGGATCAAGAATTCAAAGAGATTCCCGTGTCAAAGCACGGGAATGACAAATCTTACTGGCTGGGCGGCGAAAAAATCCCCCTGCCTGACGGCAAAATCGGCTGGTTTTACATGGGCGAATTCCACACGGCAAAAAAAAATGCCCCGGAATCAGCTTTCCGAGGCAAGGGTTTGTGTGTATTGCCATAAATCAGCGTAAATTCATGTGGAAAGAAAAACCTGCTTCAGCCGTAGTAAAATTAAAATCCGTTCCTTCAAAAATCAACCGACCTTTTTGAAGGAAGGCATATTTTGAATTCATAAATAGTGTTATCGAAATCGGATGTGTATCTGTTTTTACCTCAAGTCCAAAATTTATAAACTGTGTTTTGCTTTTGCTATAATTCTCAAAAACAAGCGGTGAATAAGATACATAGGCTGTTTGTGTAAAAACTTTGTTTACTTTATGCGTTGCCGTCATTCCTAAAACAAGGCTATTGTACATTACAGTTTCTCTTTCATCACTCGAAAAAGTTGCATTATATGAATAATTTATAAATGAATACCCGATGAATGGTGAAATAATAAAAGCATAATACAAGCGGTAAGGAAGTGTTGCCTGAACATCAAGCTCACTGCAACGCAAGTTCTCATTTATGGTATTTTCTCCGTTATTGATATTAGGACTGTCTGTCCAGAGAAATTTTGTAAGTTGCTTAAAACCCAGATTCAACTGTGCTTTTAAAGTTTGAATTCCTTCCCAATAAGAATGAAATAGAATCCCGTTAAAATTCAATCCTTCCCTAAGCTGAGTGCTGTCACCTTCTTCCTTTGTCATGGTATTCGTTATATTCTGCCAGCCAGATGTAGTTTCTAAAGTCCAATACAACTGATCCGAAAGTTCTATTGACTTTAACTCAAGTCCTGAAACTGGAGAAATCAAATGAAAAATCAAGCAAAACAAGGGAAGAAGATATTTCAATTCTTTTTAGGCTTTTGCCAATCCTGCCTTTCGCGCTTCTTCTGCAACAGCTTTTGCCACTGTTTTTGCCACGCGTGGGTCAAAGGGGTTGGGGATAATCATATCAGGGCCGAGTTCGCTTTCAGAGACAAGGCTTGCAAGTCCACGGGCGGCGGCGATTTTCATTTCTTCGGTGATTTTGCTTGCACGGCAATCCAAGGCTCCGCGGAAAAGGCCTGGGAAAGCGAGGATGTTGTTGATTTGGTTGGGGTAGTCGCTTCGGCCAGTCCCGATGATGTAGGCTCCCGCCGCCTTTGCCTTTTCGTAAGTGATTTCCGGTTCAGGGTTTGCCATGGCAAAGAGAATTGATTTTGGTGCCATTGACTTGACCATTTCTTCGCTCACCAGATTTGGAGCAGAAACGCCCACGAAAATATCAGCGCCGACCATCGCTTCTTTCATTGTGATACGGCGATTGTCAGGATTTGTAATCTCAGTGAGTTCCTGAGTCAAGAAATCGTATTTGTCGTAATCTTCTTTGATGATGATTCCATTGATGTTGAAGGCGTAAATCTTACCGATGCCGAATTTGTGAAGCATTCGGATGATTGAAGAGCCGGCAGCTCCAGCACCACTTACAACCAGAGTACAATCCTCTGCTTTTTTGCCGGCAACTTTGAGGGCGTTCATGATTGCGGCTGTTACGACGATTGCAGTTCCGTGCTGGTCATCGTGAAAAACCGGAATGTCCAGTTCTTTAATCAGCGTGCGTTCAATCTCAACACAGCGGGGAGCCGAAATGTCCTCAAGGTTGATGCCGCCGAAAGTTGGTGCAATCTGCTTGCAGAATTCAATAATTTTCTGAGGGTCTTTTGTGTCAATGCAGAGCGGAACTGCGTCAACACCAGCGAATTTTTTGAAGAGGACACATTTTCCTTCCATAACGGGAAGTCCTGCGGCAGGCCCGATGTCGCCAAGCCCCAAAACAGCTGTTCCGTCAGATACTACGGCGATTGTGTTTCCTTTCCAGGTGTATTTGTAAACGTCGTCAGGATTTTTATGAATCTGTCGGCATGGCTCAGCAACACCTGGTGTGTATGCCACAGACAAATCATCTCTATTTTCCAGGGGCATTTTCAATTCGGTAGAAATTTTGCCCTGCCATTCACTATGTTTTTCTAATGCTTTTTCGTAAATTGTACTCATAAAAGACATTATAATACAAAATCTTTTCTTGATAAATGGCTGAAATATTGTATAATAGAAGTGTTATTGCTTTAAAAAAGGAGACTAAAAGATGCAATATTTAGACACATTAAAAAAAGAGAGATCCCTCGACCGCGTAATCTTCCTTATTGGAATGGTTCTCGTATTTATCGGCTTTATGATTCCTACAGTATTCGTTAAGGATGCTTCTGGCACTGTTCTTAAGAATATTTTTGGAGCAGCCTCTTATTTCAATAAAGCTCCATCTGCTTACAATGCAACTTTCCTTGTAGCTATATGGCTCTGTTCTATCGCAGGTATTGCGCTTTTCTTTATCACAAAAACAATTATTGGTGATATCATTACTGTTCTGCTTGCTGTTTCTTTCCAGGTTGCATCCGTTATAAGCATCGCTCCTTCACTCACAGATTTTATGGGCGCTTATATGGAATTCTATGGTCAGACTCCTGTAACACCATTCTTCGGATATACATCTGTCGGTGGTTACCTCGTTGTTGTAGGCCTTATCGTTGCAATTGTAGGCTCAGTTCTCGGTGCTGCTCACATCCAGCATCCGGATCAGGTAAAAGCAGCTGCATAAGTTTCTTTTACAGCATAAAAAACCGTCTGTCGTAAAGGCAGACGGTTTTTTGTTTTTAAATTGAAACTGGCCGCTACCCCGCAAGCGGGGTCGGGTCTTTCGCCCTTACGCCTTCACAGCAAAGCTGTTCGGAGAATCGCTCAAAACCTGTCTCACAGGTTTTGCCCCTATGTGGGTCGCTCCCTACGCTCACGCTCATTCCTGCACTCAGTCATTCCGACAAAAGTCGGAATTCCTTCGCTTCGGAACGCCTTCGGCGGGGCTACACCCCCTAGCGTGTTAATTTTCTGTACACTGTCTTATGCGGCACGTCGTCATCGATTCCAAGAACATTTTTTCTCCATTCAACATAATCAGACCAGCTGCCCTCAACGAAGTGAACATCTGAGTTGTTCTCAAATGCGAGGATGTGGGTACAGATTCGGTCGAGGAAGTAGCGGTCGTGGCTGATTACCATTACAACGCCCGCAAAGCTGTTGATTGCTTCTTCAAGGCTTCGTGTGGTCGTAATGTCGAGATCGTTGGTCGGTTCGTCAAGAAGAAGAACATTTCCTGCCTCTTTGAACATCATGCCCATATTGAGGCGGTTCTTTTCTCCACCAGAAAGGACTGAGATTTTTTTGTTCTGCTCGACTGAGTTAAAGTTGAACCAAGAGCAGTATGCGTGCGCGTTGATTTCGCGGACAGCACCGTTCACCGGGCGGCCTTTTTCGTCAACCGCACCAAGCTTAACCAAATCGCTTCCGCCTGAAAGCATTTCGTAAATCGTTTTGTTAGGGTCAAGTTTGCTTCTCATCTGGTCGACATAAACAAGCTTAACTGTGTCACCAACTTTAATGCTTCCTGAATCAGGAACTTCCTTGCCCATTTTTCCGTCGGGGAGCTCGATTTCCTGACCTGCAGCAGAGGCAATCATCTTGAAAAGAGTAGTTTTACCGGCACCATTGGGGCCGACGATTCCAACAACCGAGCCAGCAGGAATATGAAAGTCAAGATTCTCAAACAAGAGCTTGTCATCGAATGATTTTGTGAGCTTTTCTGCATCAATTACGAGGCTTCCCAAGCGAGGGCCGGCTGGAATTGAAATCTGTGTGTCTTTAAGCTGAACACGTTTTGATTCTTCTGCAAGCAAGGCCTCGTACTTTGTAATATGCTCCTTGTGCTTTGCCTGACGGCCTTTTGCGCCCGCATGAATCCATTCCAACTCTTCCTGCATTTCGCGGCGGCGTGTTGAAGCCTGTTTTTCTTCAAGGGCAAGGCGTTTTTCTTTTGCTTCAAGCCATTCAGAATAGTTTCCCTTGAAAGGATAGCCTTCACCACGATCCATTTCCAGAATCCAGCCTGCGACATTGTCGAGGAAGTAGCGATCGTGGGTGATTGCGATGATTGTGCCAGGATAATCTTTGAGGTGCCGCTCAAGCCATGCAACAGTTTCTGCATCCAAGTGGTTGGTCGGCTCGTCCAAAAGAAGAATGTCCGGCTTCTGCAAAAGCAAGCGGCACAATGCCACACGGCGGCGTTCACCACCGGAAAGAACATCTACAACCTGGTCTCCAGGAGGACAGCGGAGGGCATCCATTGCAAGCTCCAAGTTTGCATCCAGATTCCATGCGTCGGCAGCGTCAAGCTGTTCCTGAATCTCAGCCTGACGGGCACAAAGTTTGTCGAAATCAGCGTCCGGGTCACCGAAAGCTTCGTTTACCTTGTCGAATTCTGCCAAAAGGTCTGTGATCGGCTTAACGCCTTCTTTTACAACTTCGAGAACGGTTTTGCCAGGCTCCAAGTAAGGCTCCTGCTCCAGATATCCCATTGAATAACCGGGAAGAAGTTTGGTTTCGCCAGTGTAGTCTTTATCGATTCCTGCAAAAATTTTAAAAAGTGAAGATTTACCGGCACCGTTTTCACCGATAACACCGATTTTTGCTCCGTAATAATAAGAAATGGAAATGTCTTTTAAAACAACTTTTGTTCCATACGCGCGACTAACGCGATCCATCGTGTAAATGATTTTTTTATCGTCGAATGTCTTTGCCATGATTTAATTATATAGAAGAAATGAGAGTTTGTCTTTACATGAAAAAAGCAAGGGGGTTAAGGGGGAAAGAAGAAAACTTGTAAGTTTGCGTCTTTCCCCCTTTGCAATGGTCTTTTATTTGACTTTAAATTCAATGGCGTCGTTTGCAGGAATCGGTTTTGAGAAGTAATATCCCTGAATCGTGTCAGCCCCGAAATCCCGAAGCCGCTCGAACTGCCATTCTTCCTCAACACCTTCGATTATCATTTCTTTGTCTAAGTCGTGCATGAGGTGAATTATATTTTTGATGAAGGAGTCTCTGCCGTCAACAAGGTAAGTGTCAACCAAAGATTTATCGAGTTTGATTACATCAACTGGAATGTATGTTAGATAAGCAAGTGAAGAATATCCTGTACCAAAATCGTCCATAAGAAGACGGATTCCCATGTCCTTGAAGCGCTTGAAAATATCATCGGCAAGGGCACTCTTTTCAAGGAAGAGGCCTTCGGTAATCTCAATCTCAAGGTATTGAGGCGAAATATCATATTTTCTGAGCAAATCCTCAACAAAATCCACATAACCATGATCATTAAGTTGATTTGAAGAAAAATTAACTGAAACAGGATGTAATTCTTTGCCTGCGTCACGCCATTCCGCAATCTGCTTAATGACAAGTTCTGTAGTAATACGACCAATTCGCCAAATCCAGCCACTTCGTTCCGCAACAGGAATAAACTGACCCGGGTAAATTCCCGGTTCTTTCATTCGAACCAAAGCCTCATAACCGCTGATTTTTTTAGTCTTAGAATCTATCTGTGGCTGATACACCATAAAGAAGCCATTATTGTCAAATGCCTGCTGTAGTTTATCTTTTATTTTGAGCTCTTCAATTGCTTTTCGCTTCATTTCATCATCATAGACAAAAATTCCATTCTTTCCATGCGCTTTTGCTTCATAAACAGCACTCTCAGCATTTATTATATGCTGGTCAGATGAGGTAATACCATCCGAGCATGATACACCGATACTTGCCGTTACTGAGAGCGTTTCATCACCTAAAGGGATTGGGGCACGAATTACACCAAAAATATCTTTTACGGCCTTGCTTTCCATGGTTACTGTTTCACCAGAAATAACTATAAGGAATTCATCGCCACCGAATCGGGCAATTTTCCATGGATTTTCGACAGGAGAAATGCCTTTTAACATTGCAACGAGATATTGAAGAACACTATCCGCCATGGAATGACCGTAATTATCATTAAGCATTTTAAAGTTATCAATATCAAGAATTATGACAGAATATGTATCTTTTTCAGTCATTGTATCACGAAGCCATGCTGTAATCGTACGACGATTAAGAATATCCAAGACCTCATCATATTCAGCCTGATATCTTAACTCTGCTTCACGCCCCATCAGCAGATTTTTTGATTCCTGAAGGTCTGAAATAAGCGCTGCAGCAATCATGCGACCAAATTTTGAATAACTGAGAAATAAAAGGAAAGTGATAAAAAGCATTATCAGAGACGGAAGAATTTTCCCGTAGTGACCAATGAATGTATCCGGCTTATTGTAAAAGACAGTGTCCTTCGGAAAGGCAGTTTTCTCGAGACCAAATTTTTTGAGAATTGTGTAATCAATTGAGATTTTACTCGCAGTGTATTCATCCATGTAGATGTCTGAAATCTTTTTTCCTTTTAGAATATCAATGAACATTCCCGCAGCTTCTTCACACTGCTTTTCCACATCCAGATAAATTCCACCAAGAATTCCCATTCCCTCGCCACCAACATAATTTCTAAAAATCGGAACAGAAGTTGAACGAACAACGGTAGCGGTTTGAGCTAGAAGTGAATAAATATTGCTCTGTTTGTCTGAATAGCAAGTCATGTAAAAAAGAATCGAATCCTTTGGGAGACCTTCAAGTAGGAAAATCAAATCATTTTTACTCAAAAGAGAGGAATCAAGATCAACAAAGGAATATTCCGGATATTTACTGCGAAGGGACCAAAAATTTTCGATATCGATTTTACCGGTAACTGTCTGATCATGAAGGGCAACAAGTGTTTTTCTTTCAGGAAATAAATTCATAGCCAGGCGAATTGTATCTTCGATAAAATTGTTTTCGTATAAGCCGGTGATGTAGGGGTTTTCGGAAGCCTTAAGAGCTAATTCGTGATTGTTTACACCGAAAAAAATCATCGGAAGACGCGGAAAAAGTTCTGCCTGATATTTTAAAGCAAATTCCAAAGCAGTATCATCGCCTAGAAAAATCGCTTCGTATTTTTTTGACCCCTCTAGCTTTTTTTTCAGGAATGAATAAAACATCTCGATTGAAGCTTCGCCACGGGCATCAGAGTACATATAAGCAACATCATATTCGATTCCACTTGGGTACAAGACCTTTTCCAATCCTTTTATCTGTGCTTCATATGTGAAATACAAAGGATCGTAAGAACTGATAAAAAGAACTCTGTGAAAAACTTCGATAGGCGGCTTGACTTCCTGCTTTTTGTCAATTCCGGTTGCAAAAAATCGCATTAAGAACAGAAAGAGAACTAAGATGCATAAAACACTTAACGCGACAGAGGCATTTCGTAAATATATAAGCAACTCTCTCTTTTTCATAAAAAACCTACAAAATAAGAAATTATTTATAAATATTATACACTAGGAAATCTGAAAGTCACAAGAATTTTTCATATTATTATGCATTTATAGAAAAACAAAAACTCGACAGTAAATAAAAATCTTAGTAATATTTATGAAACTAAAACAGGGAGCTCAAAATGAGTGAATATAATTTTGATGTCAAAAAAATCACGGAAGAAGTAATCGCCTGGATTCAAAAATGGATTTCAGAGAATGGAAACGAACGAACGAAAGTTATTATTGGCGTCTCAGGTGGTAAAGATTCATCTGTAGTTTCTGCCCTTATGGTAAAAGCCCTTGGAAAAGACCGTGTTATTGGCGTTATGATGCCAAATGGCCAGCAGAAAGATATTTCAGATTCACAAACGCTCGTTAGTCATCTTGGTATCAAAAATTACACTGTAAACATCGCCAAAGCCTATGAAGGAATTCAAAGTGCTTTTATAGAGTCAGGAATTGCAGAAAACATGGAAAATTTTGCAAATAGTGCAACTCAACTTACTAACGATAGTTTCACTTCTGTCTTTAAAACTAATACTCCTGCAAGATTACGCATGGTTACACTTTATGGAATAGCTGCGCAAATCGGAAACTGTCGCATTGTCAACACCTGCAATTTAAGTGAGGATTTAGTCGGATATTCTACATTCTATGGTGATGCTGCCGGAGACTTTGCACCAATCAACAAGCTTACCACAGAGGAAGTCGTTGCAATCGGGGACTATCTCGGTCTCCCTTCTTCCCTCACACACAAAGCTCCCAGTGACGGCATGTGCGGCAAAACAGATGAAGACAACCTGGGCTTCACTTATCATGAAGTCAATGAAATAGCCAGAAAAAATGAGAAAGGCCCGAATTACGAAAAAATTCTTGCAAAATACAAGTCAAATCTCTTTAAAGTAAAAATTATCGCCCTGCCTTGTTACAGGCCAGATTTACCTTTGTTCCTGGAAATTTAGAAAAAATTGTAAAAAATAATATTGTATCCTATAGATTTTTCTTTCCTTTCATGCTATTGTTTAGTATCTTTAATCAGGTAATCGACAGGAGGTTTTTATGGAAATTACACTTACAGAATCAAACTTTGAGGCGGAAGTTCTCAAATCAGATAAACCGGTGCTCGTTGATTTCTGGGCATCATGGTGCGGTCCATGCAAAATGCTCGCCCCCACTATTGAGCAGATTGCAAATGAAAATGACTCTATCAAAGTTGGAAAAGTAAATGTGGATGATGAGCCGGATTTGGCTCAGAAATACGGAATCGTAAGCATCCCCACCGTTATTCTTTTCAAGAACGGCGAAGTGAGCAAAACTTCAACCGGTTTCGTTCCGAAAGAAACACTAGAGGCAATGTTCCGCGAATAAAAAATACATCCATGTGGGGCTTTTTTAGTCTTGCAGACTTTCTTCCAGGCCGAACTGAGCCCATAAATCGTGAAGCTCGTCACTGGAAAATACAAATGTGATGTAAACTGAAAGGTCAGGATAGCCTTCCGTCTCTGGAGAAGGCACCTGACCTATTTTTTCGCTGCCAGCCTCCACGACTTTTAACAGCAGGACTTTTTTGGAGACGATCGGTGCAAAGCTGCCGAAGGCTCTGAACCGAGGCTTCTAGTCGCGCCTTCCTGTCGCTCCCGCCAGCCCCACCTACGCTCACTGACGGCGGCATCCTTGCCGCCTTTTCCTCCCGTTGGTCGGCGTTCGTTTCGGAAGTCGGTTCAAGCATACTTATCAAAAACTTGTCTACAAATAAAAAACCTTCCGCCGATGCAGAAGGTTTTATGGAGACGATCGGACTTGAACCGACTACCTCTACAATGCCATTGTAGCGCTCTAGCCAGGTGAGCTACGCCCCCGAATGGAATTATTATGCCGGTTTTTTGAAAAAAATTCTAGACGACGAAGATGAAAAAATAAGATTTATTGAATTTTCGTGCAAATCTAATTAGACTAAAATCATGAAATATCGAAGAAAAGAAATCATTGAGGCCCTTCAGTGGACCGGGAAAAATCAGGCGGAAGTAAAAGCATTTGCAAGTCAGTTCGCCATGTTCGATTATGCTGACATGGACAAAGACGGCACTCTCGATGCAGTCCTCAAAGTCAAGAATTCCGAAAAAATTGAAGCCGCACACGCCGGAGATTACATTGTCCGTGGCAAAAAGGGCGATTTTTTCATAATGAAGCAGAAAGAATTCGAAGCGTTGTATGAGGAAGTAAAGTAAAAAATTTTTTGTGCTTAAAAAACTGCGGAGAAAAAATCATCTCCGCTCATAATTGTTTTATTCAACAACAAAATAAATTTCTGTTTTCAGCATTCGATATTTAATATTTTTGATTTTTGCATTGCATGAAAATTCAGAGTCTTTTTTGGCTTTGCTAAATGCTGAAGTATTTGTAAATCCCCAAAGATAAGCGTTTCCGTTTTTGCCGTAAATTTTTGTTGCATACACATCTGGTGTATATCCTTCAACTTCCATATTATTTTTACTTGCATCGAATACTTTTAATTCAATTTTTGTATCGATATTATACAAATCATTTTCTCGTACAAAATCATCCAGCATTAATTCTGTCATGTTTGGAACAACCGAAACCAAAAAATTGATATTTGATGCAACTTCTTTTTTGTTTTTTAAATATTCTTCATCAGAAACTGCAATGTATTTCATTACATCATCAGTCGCCATTTTTTCAATCTGTTTTCCGTTTAAAATCTTTGATTTTTGGAATTTTGAGGAAGATGTCCAATTACCATTTTTATCTACAACAGATGTCAACGCATTGTTCAATTTTAATGAAATATTTCCATTGTCATTTTTAATTGTCCAGTCAAACACATGTAATGTATAACTCAGCAAAACTTTGTCTATTTGAGTTGTCAATATTCTATATTCATCAGCTGCTATATCGAAACTATTTCCCTTTTCAAAATCAGCAAAGGCGATGAACCTTCATTTACGAGATTTTTTTGTATAGCCTGTGCGTTAAGGATTGTAGGGGCGGCGAAGCCGTTGCGGAACATAGTGGAGCAATGGAGCCGTGAGGCGGAAGGGCGAAAAGCCTGACCCGAAGCGATGGGATTGCCGTGTCTCGCACGGCAATGACAGAGCGTAGGGTAACGCCATTCGTTTTCGGCGTTATTTGAACGCCCATTTTTCCATAAATCCCTCAAAAAATTCCTTTCCGATTCACCAAATTTTCATTATCTTTATAAAAATATGTAAATTTTTTATAGGACTGATAATTGAAAAAACAAGCCGATAAATGCAAAAATGCTCGGAGTTGCGGTTCTGGCACAAAGTCGCTTGAACTTGTTCACCGCGACTTTGATGACAGGTTCGCAACGGGAGAGCATTTTTGAATTAAGCCAAATATTTTCATTCATCAGTACAAGGAGTATAAAAAATCATGGCGGAATACCAGTTTCAAACAGAAGTAAACCAGCTTCTTAAACTTATCATTC
>CAMVJE010000003.1 GCA_947167745.1 uncultured Treponema sp. | reverse complement strand
TCCCAGTCAAAGCCTACCAGTCCGACAATTTGATTCCGTTTTAGCGCAGAATCAATTTTTGAACCAGAGAACATACAAGATTTCTGATGCTCTGCGGTCGTCTGTATATATCTTCCAGGGAAAACCGCTGACTCCAAACGGAACACAAAGGCTCCGAAAGGAATCGCCGCATCAGCACCAAACATTAAAAGCCTCTTGTAGCCCCCCCTCAGATTTATGCTGGAAAAATCTTCGTCTTCGCCAGTGAAATTAGGCTCGTACTCGAAAAATGGAGTGTCTTCCCAGCCATAAAAACCATAAAGTGAAAGATCGAATTTTGAAAAATATGAACTAAGACGAAGCGCATACTCGCTGTTTGAAAGTTTTTTTTCTGGAAGGTCAAAATCACTCCATGTTTTTGGAGAAAAAAGCTCATATCCTTCATAAAACTTTGGAAAGCTGATAGGATTAAGAGGATTTCCTTTTGCAAGAGGAAGGGTGCTTGGCGTAAAAAAAGGAATCCAATAAGCGTCAAGCTGCATTGAATTCTGTATGAAAGAAAGACGAAGGGCATCAATTCCCAGACGACTTTCCTTATAATTTGAAGCAATCAATGATGAATTGTCTTGAGGACACAGAATATCGGCAATTTGAATTGAATCAGCCTTTCCCCATGCCGCAATCTGCCTGCCAGCCCTGATTGCAAAAGAACCGCCATTGTAATCAAAATAGGCTTCTTTTAGCTTGAAAGCAAATGTTCCGTCATTAGAAACCAAAGATTCTGTTCCGTTCGGTGACAGCCCCGAAAGTGCATCATAAACAAGCTGGGAATTGACAAACAATGTGCTGTCATCAGTGTATGACTTTATCGTGCTGTCAAAAACTGTCGTTCCAACAAGGAAATGTCCTTTGTTTTCATGAGTGGACGGAATGCCTGCACCAGCCTGAGCAGTCAAATTCCCAGAAAAGGAAAGTTCCTGAGCAGAAAGTTCCCCTAAAACGAATACTGCAAAAAATGCAGATGTGAATATCCGTGATTTACTCATAAAACAACTCTACTAATATAGATTATTTTAAGCTATTAATATGAACAAATCAATTCAATTTTAAAAAAAATAATCAATTACATTTAAAGGAGCTTTCAACAGTCATGATTTTGCCTGAGACCGGGTGAGGAAAAGTGAGGCTTTCGGCATGAAGCATGATTCTCTCATAATCCAAACCTCCATAAAGACTGTCACCAAGAATCGGAATGCCCAAGGATGCAAGGTGCACGCGGATTTGGTGAGTGCGTCCAGTTAACGGAGAGCACCTTAATAGAAGAAAAGTGAAATTACTGAATGAAGGCCGCCTGTAACTGAGCGCGGTAGTCCCCTGCATTTTATCAATCTTGATTTCCTTCAAGACTTCAAACTCAGTGCGGGATGAAAGCCCGCCGTTTTTTTCACTGACTTTGCCCCACTTTGCAGCCTGTCCTTTGGGGCTGATTCTGCCCATCGGAAAATCAACGGTGATTTTTTTGCCAACAGGAAACTTTGCGGCTTCTGAAGATTTTACGGCGACAACTGCAGTATAGACTTTGTGCGCAGTGTGGCTCTCAAACATTTCATGGCAGGCGGCATTCACTGAACGGGTTTTGGTGAACAAAATAACGCCGCTTGTGTCACGATCAAGCCGGTGCATTATACCAAGATAAGGCGGATTTTTTGCGTTCGGGTGCTCGATTTTCTGTCTCTCGAACAAAAAGCGGATGATTGCGGCATGAAGATTGTCGCGGCTTCCAACCATTCCTGCTTCGGTCGGAAAATGAGTTGGCTTATTCACTACGATTATATTCTCGTCCTCAAAAAGAATGTCTTTTGGGGTGAGCTCATAGTTTATGTCATCAGGCTGCTTCTCAAAAAAGAGCTTTTCTTCATCGATAAGAACAGAAACTTCACTCCCTGCCCGAAGATTGAAGCCAGGAAGCCGAATCTGTCGCCCGCTCACGCTCACGCTCCCGGCAACAATAAGACGGCGGATTTTGCTGTTGGAAATCTCCGTGTTCAAAATCCGGGGAAGCTCTGAACGAAGGAGAGAATTCAATGAAATTGGAGAAACAGCTTTTAATGTTAAAGATTTCATAATTCAACACAGATTAACACAAATAAGCAAAATGATACAATCTGTGTTAATCTGTGTGCATCTGTGGTTTCAATTAATATCCCAGTTCTTCGCCGACGAGGATTATTTTGATCCGGCCTTTTGTGCGGGAAATACGATGTTTGACAAAGACTGCACAAATGTCCTTTTCATCGCTCAGGGCAAGTCGTTTGGCATTTTTGGGAGCGGCGACTTTAAGCGCACGTTCTTCAAGCTCACTCTCGTTCTTTACAATTTTGTTGATTCCGACAAGTGCGACTACAGAGTTTGGTCCGAATGTAATTGCGGCGACTCTGTTCCCGTTCCCGTCAATGTTGAAAAGAACGCCGTCCTCGCTAACTGCATTAAAGCTTGTGAGGAATGTGTCTGCAAAGAACGCCTTTCGCATGAGCTCAGTTTTTTCTTCGGGAGTTTTGCCTGTAGCACGGTCAATTACCTTGTAGTTCCCGCTTTTGATTTTGTCGAGCAAGCCAGACTCCTCGATTGAGACAGAGCCACCCCACGAAACAGAAGAGCCCTGGGGAATATAAGAAAGTGCTTTTTCAACTGCTTCAGCCTTTGTATTCACAAAAACAGCCTCAAAACCTCGTTTTTTGAGATTTTCAACAATTTTATTTGTGTCCATAAATGCTCCTTTTTCACTATTTTGCGAATTTTTTCTTTAATACAATCATTGTTCCTATAAGAAGAACTGCACCGATAATCCATGAAATGATTCCACTGGCAAGGATTCCCAGTTTCTGAGTAAAGCCTGCTACGATGTAGGTGACGAAAGAAATTGTCGCAACTGTGATGGCATAGGGAAGCTGAGTTGAAACATGATTCACATGCTCACACTGGGCGCCTGCGCTGGCCATAATTGTAGTGTCGCTGATTGGTGAGCAGTGATCGCCGGCAACAGCACCTGCCATACAGGCAGAAATAGAAATAATACGGAGAGGATTATCTGCAGCAGGGAAAACTGCGATGCAGATTGGAATAAGGATGCCGAATGTTCCCCAGCTGGTTCCTGTTGCAAACGCCAGGAAGGCTGCGATTACGAAAATAATTGCAGGCAGGAAATTCTGCAGGCCCTGGGCACTGTTTTCAACAAGACCTGCTACATACTTTGACGCCTCAAGTGAATCTGTCATGGCTTTAAGAGTCCATGCAAGAGTAAGAATCAAAATTGCCGGAACCATCGCTTTAAATCCGTCAGGAATACAGCCCATACACTCTTTGAATGGAAGCACCCGGCGAATCATAAATACAATGACTGTAAGGCACATAGCTGCGAAAGAGCCAAGAACAAGACCAACCGACGCATCGGAATTTGCAAATGCATCTACGAAATTTTTGTGTTCATCTCCACTGGCAAAAAATCCTCCTGTATATATCATGCCGATTGTACAAAGCACAATTAAACTCACAATCGGGAAAACGAGGTCAAATACCGTGCCGTGTGAAGACTGTTCTTTTTCGTTTTCTTCAGGCAAATCAATTCGGGCACTTTCATATTTTGCCATAGGACCAAATTCAAATTTCATAAAAGCGAGAAGGAACATCATTCCAATCGTAAAGAAAGCGTAAAAATTGAAAGGAACTGCCTTACAAAAAAGAGCCAAACCGTTTTCCCCTTCACTGACAAAGCCTGCAACAGCCGCAGCCCAGGAAGAAATCGGTGCAATAATACAGATTGGTGCAGCAGTAGCGTCAATGAGATAGGCAAGCTTTTCTCTGGAAACCTTGTATTTTTTTGTAATTGGACGCATAACCGAGCCAACTGTAAGACAATTGAAATAGTCATCGATAAAAATCAGAATTCCCAGACAAACAGTTGCAACCTGAGCACCGACCCTACTCTTGATATGCTTTTTTGCCCACTCACCGAAAGCGGCCGATCCGCCAGCCTTGTTCATAAGGGCAACCATGGTTCCGAGAACTACCAGGAAGACAAGGATACCCACATTCCAGCTGTCTGAAAGCTGCTTAATCATACCGTCATTAAAGACATGGGTAAAAAAGCCTGTGAATCCGCTTGATGCATCAACTGCAAAAAAAGCACCACCGATTAAAATTCCGATAAAAAGTGAAGAATAAACTTCCTTTGTGATAAGTGCCAGGGCGATTGCAACAATCGGAGGCAGAAGAGACCAAAAAGTTCCTGTCATTTTACTTTCCTTTATTTAAAAGTTTTGAAAAATCTGTTTTGATTGGATTACTTATACCGTCATTATCAAGTTTTTCAATAACAGCAATTGCATAGTTCAATTTGTCCAGTGAATCAGCCGCGCAATAGGTTTTAATCTGCCTGAGCGCTTCCAGAACCTCTTTATTTGTCATGGCAAACTCCTTTTTATTTCAGATTAGCACAGATTAACAGAGATTACAACGAACTTTGTGACCATTGCTGATTTCTTTCCATTCAGGGATTTGTAAACGGCAGTTTTCATTTGCATGGGGGCAGCGATGGGCGAAGGGGCAGCCGTGCAAGCTTTCAAGAGTGGTTTTAACCTCCCCATTTGACTCACTGGCAGAACTTTCACTCCCCTGAAATAGAAGCTTTGTGTAAGGATGGGCAGCAGTTCTGTACAAATCTCGGGCAGAAGCTTCTTCAACCAAAAGCCCCCTGTACATTACACCAATTGTATCGCAGAAATAGCATGAAACCCTGAGGTCGTGGGCAATAAAAAGAAAAGAAATACCCCGTTTTTCGCGAATATTCTGCAGAAGATTAAGAATCTGACTTTGAACAGAAACATCCAGAGCACTTACGACCTCGTCACAGAACATGACTTCAGGCTTCATTATAAGGGCGCGGGCAATGGAGATTCGCTGTCTTTGTCCGCCGGAAAACTCACTGGGCCGTTTTTCAAGATCTAAAGGATCAAGCCCGACTTCTTCCATAATATGCTCAGCTTCATCATAAGCGACTTTTTTGCCAGGCCAGATTGAAGAATATTTGTAGCTGGCGGTAAGGATATTGAAGACAGTCATGCGTGGATTAAGCGAGCGGGAAGGATCCTGGAAGACATATTTGATTTTTTCACGGTAAGAGCGCAACTGTCTGTTATTGTAAAGAAGGACATTTTGGGATTCAGAACTTTCAGGGTGATAAAAAATTGCACCACCATCGGCCTTGTACATACGCACAAGCATTCTAGCTGTTGTAGTTTTGCCACAGCCGGATTCACCAACCAGACCGTAAGTTTTCCCTCGCTCTATTCCGAAAGAGACATCATTGACTGCGTAGACAAAGCGATCCTGTTTAGCAAAAAAACCTGCATCAAGAGTGAATCGCTTTGTTAGATGGTCAGCTTGAATGATAAAATCAGACATTTTATTAATTCTCTCCGCTCTTTTTATATAAATCAAGCATTTCCTTAATTCGTTTTGCAGGACGGACAAGATCTGTCATTGATTCTCCCTTATTCATTGTATCAATGATTGCCGCCACATAAAGGTTCACATTCACAGAGTAATACCAGACTTTTTCTTTCAGTTCAGGCTTCTGATGAATGAGATTAGTAGTAAAAACCTTGTCAAAAAGCCCTTCATTATAGGCTCTGTCGAACTTCTCAAAACCTTCAGTAAAAAGTCCGAAAGTCGCAAAAACAAGAACCCGTTTTGCCCCCCGCTCTTTCAGTTGCTGAGCAACATCAATAATGCTGTGACCAGAAGCAATCATGTCGTCAATAACGATACAATCTTTTCCATCCACAGATTCGCCACAAAAATCATGGGCAATAATGGGATTCATACCGTCGACGATTGTGCTATAATCCCGTCGCTTGTAAAACATGCCGATATTTACGCCGAAAATTGATGCCATAAAGACAACCCTGTCCATGGCCCCTTCGTCCGGAGATATAAACATCATGTGATCACTGTCGATTATTAAATCCTCATATTCAGTAAGCAGGCTCTGCGTAAACTGCAGGGCCGGGGAGACATTTTCAAAACCGCTCAAAGGAATTGCACTCTGCATACGGGGATCATGAGCATCAAAAGTGATGACTTCATGTATACCCATATTCTCAAGTTCCCGCAACATTACCGCGCAGTCAAGAGATTCACGCAAAACCCGACGGTGCTGCCGGCTCTCATACAAAAAAGGCATAATTACCGTGATTCTCTCAGCCTTTCCGTTGCAGGCTGCAATCACCCGCTTTAAATCCTGAAAATGATCGTCCGGGGACATGCGGTTAAGCTGACCGTCCATTTTATAAGTGATTGAAGAATTACAGACATCCACGAGAATGTACAAGTCACGATCACGCACGGACTCTTTTACGATTCCTTTAGCCTCGCCACTACCAAAGCGAGGACACTGAACAGGAATCAGAAAATGCTCGCCACCCCGCCATTCTGAAAGAATGGAGTCGATTTTATTTCCGGCGTTCTGTGCTGATTCCAGTGCAATAATACCAAGTTTTCGCGTCATGACATCTCCCTCACTTTATAACATTTACCCTCTTCTTTACACTCATCTTTTGCATATCGGCATCTTGGTGCAAAGGGACAGCCAGGTTCTGGATGGGCTGGATCCGTGACACGACCGGGAATTGAAATCAATTTTTCACTGCTGTAATGAGTACCGAAACGAGGACTTGAAGCAAGAAGTGCCTGAGTATAGGGATGCTTTGCCCTCTTCATGATTTCTTCGCTTGTCCCCCTCTCCATAATCAGGCCGCCATACATAACGATGATATTGTCACAAAGCTCTGCCACCAGATCGATATTATGGCTGATAAATATAATAGAAAGGTTTCGTTTTTTTCGCAAATCTGACAAAAGTGAGACAATCTGAGCCTGAATAGTAACATCCAGGGCTGTGGTAGGCTCATCGGCAATCAAAAGTTCGCAGCCCTGAGCCAAGGAAAGGGCAATACTGATTCGCTGCAACTGGCCGCCCGAGAACTGATGGGGATAATTTTTAAGTCGGCTTTCCGGGTCAGGTAAGCCAACCTCATCAAGCAGGGCAACAGCCTTTTGATCTGAGATGACACGGGAAATATCCGGCTCGCTGTTTCTGAAAGTCTCAAAAAAGACTGAACCGATGCTCTGTAGAGGATCAAAACTGCGCCCCGGTTCCTGGAAAATCAGGCCGATTTTTTTACCCCGCCAGGCTCGCATTTCTTTTTGTGAAAGAGCTGTAAGCTCAACGCCGTCAAAGAAGATTTTCCCCTCGACAGTAGCATTAGACGGATGAAGGGCAGGAATTGCCGTAGTGGTGACGGATTTTCCGCTGCCAGACTCACCTACAATACCGAGGATTTCACCACGCTCCATTGAGAAGGAGACACCCCGCACAGACTGAATCGTGGCATAAGAAGAGCCTCGAAGCACGCTGAATGAAACCCTGAGATTTTGCACAGAAAGGAAAGAAGCAGACGCCACTTCACGCGGATTCTCGCTAATTTCATCCTGACTGTTTTTTATAATCTGTGTTAATCTGTGTGAATCTGTGGCTTTTTTCTTCCATGTGGGGAAAATCACATGATAAGGATCAAAATAATCACGCAAGGCATCTCCAAGAAAATTAAATGCCAAAGTGACACTAAGCAAAAGCCAAACCGGCGTTAAGAGCCAGGGGAAATTTTTAAGATTTGACAGGGTTGATATGTCACGGTTTATGAGGCTACCCCAGCTTACGGCAGGATCGGAAATGCCAAGACCAAGATATGAAAGGGTCGTCTCGCTCATAATGAAACCGGGAATAGCAAGTGTGGTTGAGACAATCAGAAGGCTGGTAATCTGAGGGATAATATGAACAAAAATAATCACCGTGGAAGGAATTCCTTCAAGACCTGCATCAAGGACAAACTCTTCTCTCTTGATTGAATGAACCATGCCGCGGAGAGTTCGGGCAGTTCCAGGCCAGCCAACCAGAGAAAGAATGACAGTGATTATCATGTATGCCGTGCCAGAATCCATTTTCGTATTCAAGATAGAGCGCAAGAAAAGGATGAGGTACAGCCCCGGTATAAGCATTAGGAATTCACAGATTCGCATAACAAACCAGTCAGGCTTTCCGCCATAGTAGCCTGCGATACCGCCAAAGAGAATTGCAAGTAGAAGAGAAATCGCACTGGCAACAAAGCCGATGGTAAGGGAAATGCGGCTTCCATAGACTATGCGGGAAAATAAATCCCTTCCCAGATTATCTGCGCCAAAAAGAAAGACTGGATAAATTTCGCCCGTATTTTCGTCTGGAAGGGTGCCGAATAGATGGCGGCTTGAGGGTATGAGTCCGAAAAGGTGGTACTCCTCACCTTTTACGAAAAAATGAATTCTGTGATGAAATTCGACTCCCTTCACTTTTGCGTAGCGCCAGGTAATCGGATTTAAAACACGATATTCACGGGCTACAATTCCTTTTGAAGAAATCTCAATATTTGACGGATGAAAAGTGTCTTCCTCAAAAGAACGGGTGGGTGAGTATGGTGAGATGAATTCCGCAAAAATCATAAAAAGATAAAGAAGAGCTAGCAATGTCAGGGAAATAAGAGCCAGAGGCCGGTTTTTTAAATACTGAAAAAGCCGATTCATGCTTACCCTTCCTTTCCGTAACGGATTCGCGGATCTACAAGCGCAAGTAAAATATCAGAGACTGTTATGCCCAATAAATCAAGGGCAGCAATTAGCATCGTACAGGCAAGAACAAGATTTACATCCTGCTGCATGACCGCATCATAAGAAAGCCGACCGATTCCGGGGTATGAGAAAATAATTTCCAAAACGAGAGAGCCTGAAAAAAGGCTGGCCAGAAGATTGGCGCTCCCTGTAATGTAGGGGTTGAGGGTATTTCTGAAGGCATGATTGAGATAAACCCGACGCTCGCTGATTCCACGGGAACGAAGTGCCATGATATAAGGCATGCCCATTTGGTCAAGCATGGTAGATCGAATCATACGCATGGTTCCGCCGATTCCGCCTAAAAATGAAGCAAACAGAGGCAGAAAAACATGATAGCTGTAACTGAAAATGAATTTTATTGGACTTTCTGAAATAGGAAAGTCAGGATATGCCGTCACAGGGAAAAGCCCCGTAATCGAAGCAAAAAGCTGCAGAAGTATCAAAAGAAGAATTCCCGGAAAGGCGTGAAAGAAAAGGGCAAAAAAAGTAGCTGCAAGATCGACCCGCGTGCCCGCCTTGCTCGAAAAATAAACGCCCAGCAAAAATGAAAAAATCGTGATAAAAATCAGGGAGATGATATTAAGAACGAGAGAATTTATAATGCGGCTTCTTATAAGGAAAGAAACAGGAGCTTTTGAAATAAGTGAAAGTCCAAGGTCATGATGAATGACAACCCGCTCAAGCCAGTCAAAATACTGAAGAGTAAAAGGCTTATCCAGCCCAAGTTCCGCCCGCATTTTTGCCATCTGTTCTTCAGAAAGCACATTATCCCGGTTTGAGCCACCCTTTGACTCTGTCTGGCTCATAAGCTGCTGTTGCATCATCTGGTCAACTATGTCGCCTGGGGCTAAAGCCATGAGCCCGAACAGAACCCAGCCAAAGACAAAAAGCACGACAAGCATGGTAATCAGCCGGGAAACGATAAATGAAAGAAGAGGATACTTGGACCTCCATGTCCTGACAAGAATTTTCAGTCCGACAATCGGCCTGAAAATTCTTGCGGTCAACGGTCTTTTACCCGCATCCGTGCGGGCATTTTCTCGCGACAGAGGCTGACTAGACTGTGAAGGGGTGTCGCCCATTTGATTATTATGCATTACTGCTTCCTGCCTGCTCATTCAGTGGCTCACAGACAATTTTTTCGACCCTTTCGTGGATTTTTGACTGTTCTTCTTTTGAAAGCCCTGCCGTTTCAATTGGATCGTGAATTATAAGCTTTATGTGCTGACCTTTTTTGAGTTTTTTCTGCCCCTCGTAGATTCGCCATGCACCGTCAATTGTAACAGGAACGATAGGCGCCCCCGACATGAAGGCGAGTTTGAAACTTCCGGCCTTAAATTCATGGTGGGGGCCACCCTTACTTCGAGTTCCTTCTGGGAAAATTACCTGAGAATACCCCTTTTTGACACCATCAGCCGCATCATGAATTGCCTGTATAGACTTACGGGGACTCTTCCGCTCAATGAATGTACACTGCAAAAGCTTCATCCAGTCTGAAAGAAGTGGAATTTTACCCAGTTCGGCTTTTGCTACAAAGGTCATGGGCTTATTGATATAACCAAATAAAAGTGGAATATCCATGATTCCCTGATGATTTCCGATAAAAACAACGGCTCCCTCTTTTGGAACCTTTTCGCTCCCCACGACCTCAACCGTTGATTTTGCAACTTTTTCGATTACGAAGCGTGCCCACTGGGGAACAAGTTTAAAAACCAGCTCGTCCCGGCTTTTGATATCGCCGGTCTTATCATAGCGCAGGGCCATACGGCGTTCTTTATTTTTTGAGAGCATATAAAATGCAACCCGGATAAGCGAAATAATAGTAGTGAACATAATAGCATTTTACCCCACAAACATCATTTTGTCATTACAAGATTTTTAGGCTGGTTAGGCCCGCTTCTCACTTCAAATACAAATAATTCGTCTCAGCGCCGCCCAGATTGTCGTAGTAAACATTAGTCATATCCCAGCGGTTCTGCAGGCCGAAGAAGGAACGGCGGCGCATGAGATAGATAATCGGGCACTGCTCAAGGAAAATCGCCTGATATTCATCCCAGAGAGGCTTGGCTTCCTCGTAATTCACGATACACTTGGCCCTGTGATAAAGTTCATCCACTCGCGCTTCCCAGTCAGTGGCTGGGGATTTTTGCAATGGGTACCAGAGATGCAGGTTTCCATCGCTGACCCAGACATTGCTTCCCTGAGTGGGGAAAAGAGAGCCGCCGCCAAAGCCGATGATAATACTCTGCCAGTCATAGCTTGTCATAAGCTGGTCAACGAGTTTCTGAAAGTCTGTTGGACGGGGAATGACCGTGATTCCTTCTTTTTTGCATTCGTCCACGATAATCTGGGCAATATCGGAAGAAATCGTGTCGTTTCCATTAATTGTCAAATCAAATTCGACTTTGTTTCCCTCTGAGTCATACAAAAATCCGTCTTCAAGACGAGAAAATCCCGCCGTCTCAAGCAATTTTTTCGCATGGGCATGGGAATAGCGGTACTGAAGGATAATATCTTCATTATAATAGCGGTTGACTTCGGGGAAGAAAGAGTAAGTCGGCTCGGCAAGTCCCCGGTAAGTCTGGGAAATGATTCTCTCCCGGTTCAGAAGACAGCTCATTGCCTGACGGAATTCTTTTTTGCAGAACCATTTGTAAAAAGCCTCACCCTGATTTTTAGGATTTTGATTGAAAGACCAGAATGAAGCATTCATTGAGCCGTCCGCATTAAAGACCGTGTAGCCCTCTGTTTTTTCTGCATTTTCAGGAATAAAATGACCGTCTGGAGTAAGGACATTTTTTGAATCCCTTACAGCTTCCTCCAGCTGCTCCGGCTGAAAAGAATAATCTTCGATTTTGCCCTGTTTGAACAGCAGATAGGCCGTATTCGCATCTCCAACCACCTGATAAACCAATTCTTCTGGATAATGATGACTCTGACCGTTTGCATCCTTTTCCCAAAAGTCAGGATTTCTTTTATACATAAGCCTCTGCCCCGGAACATATTCGGTAAGGAAATAAGGCCCGCAGGAAGGAAGCTCCTTGGGCTCTGCGGCAACAGTGAAGAGTTTTTTGACAGCATCCGCCCCGCCCTTGTCCTTTGCGGCCTTGTACAAAAAGCGGGGGCCAAAATCCATGTTCGTCTGCAAAATCGGCTCGGCTACAATCTGCGGAAAATGAAAAACAAAGCTCGCGTCATCAATTTTTTCGATTGTAATGCGTGCCTCACTACCGTCATCCATAGGCATAAACTGGGAATTGTAGGCAGAAGAGCCACATTCTTCATCCCCCTGAATCTCATCGTACCAGAAAATCACATCGTCACTGGTCACCTTGACTTTTTCATGTCGGTTCTCATAAAAAGACCAGTAGACATCGCTCTTAATAGTGTAAATCACATCAAGTTTGTTCTTCTTTTCATCGATTTTTATTTCAAAATCAGCGATACGGCCCTTCCATTTACGCTCGATAATGTCATAGTCAGCAAGATACTGAACCAGAGGAGCCACCACTCCAGCCGTAGTACCGTCTTTTTCGGCCACCAGCATGTTAAAACTCTTGGGCTCGCCCATAATGATGTCATTGTAAGTGCCGCCGACCTTTCCGACCTCAAAATGATTGGTCAAATTCGGGCGGTGAACAGTCTTCTCAATCAGTTCGTTAGCCCCGCTGGCCCTGGCCGCCTCTATTTCCGAGAGAGTCATTTCCGGGGAACGGGAACAAGAAGCGAGGAAAATCCACAGATTACAAAGATTTGCACAGATAAAAAATGTTTTTTTGGGAAAGAATTTCGCAAACGGTGAGAGATTTTTCATACTTGAAGTATAGCAAAAAATAAAGGGGGAAGTCACCGCTTATTGCATAAAAGAGCATAAAAGAGCATAATTTTACATTATGTTCAAACCACAGCTCATCAATTCGCTTAAAGGATACAATTCTCGCACCTTTGTTTCCGACCTCATCGCAGGTATTATCGTCGGCATTGTCGCTCTTCCGCTGGCAATCGCATTCGCCATCGCTTCGGGAGTGAACCCGGCGGCAGGCCTCTTTACCGCAATCATCGCAGGCTTTTGTATCTCGGCCTTCGGTGGCTCAACCGTTCAGATTGGCGGCCCCACTGGAGCATTTGCGGTCATCGTTTACGGCGTCGTCGCCCAGTTCGGACTTTCCGGCCTTGCAACGGCCACGGTCATGGCGGGCATTCTTTTGATTCTTTTGGGCGCATTCAAGATGGGCGGTTTGGTCAAATTCATTCCATATACAATCGTCACCGGCTTTACGGCAGGAATCGCAGTCACCATCGCAGCCGGCCAAATCGGAGACTTTTTCGGCCTTGCCCCGGACTTTTCTGAGCCAATGCGGATTTTAGGCGAGGAATATTCAAAAATGCCGGGCGACTTTTTGCCAAAAATCATCGTTTATATCAAATCAGCCTCAACGATTAATGTTTATTCATTCATCATGGCTTCGGTTTGCCTCGCTTTCATTTTCATCTGGTCAAAGTTCATCAAAAAGATTCCGGGAAGTTTCATCGTCTTGATTCTGGCCACCGTGGCTTCAATTCTTCTGGACAAATTCTGCGGTCTTAAAACAGACACTATCGGCACCTTCGCCGACGGAAGTCGCCATTTCGTAATTCCAAACACCCTTCCCGCCCCCCAGCTGCCAGACTTTTCTTTAAGCACAATCCGAATGCTCTTCCCCACGGCAGTTTCAATCGCTGTCCTTGCGGCAATCGAATCCCTTCTTTCGGCTGTTGTCGCTGACGGTATGACTGGTGCCAAGCATGACTCAAACACAGAGCTTATCGGTCAGGGAATCGCAAACATCGCCTCGCCCTTATTCGGAGGAATTCCGGCCACTGGAGCAATCGCCCGAACAGCAACCAATATCAAAAACGGCGGACGCACACCAATTGCAGGAATCGTCCATGCAATCACATTGCTTTTGATTCTCCTCTTCTTCGGAAAATACGCCTCATACATTCCTATGGCAGCCCTTGCAGCTGTTCTCATCAATGTAGCCTGGAACATGGCTGGCTTTCCCGCAATTCGCTCCCTTATCCGCGGTCAAAAATCAGACACAGCCGTCTTTGCAGTCACTTTCTTAATTACAGTTTTCGTCGATCTGACAGTTGCAATCGAAGTTGGTCTGGGGCTTGCGGCCTTCTTCTTCATTAAAAAGATGATAGATTTGTCGGAAGTTCAGAACAAGCGGGAAGCCCTCACTTCGGGAATTCACGCCGCAGACATGCCGGAAGAACGACTCGACCTTCCCCATGGAGCTATGGTTTACGAAATTGAAGGCCCACTCTTCTTCGGTACAGTGCGAAAATTCGAAGTCGCCGTTGAAAAAGCAGGCGTTGACTATAAAGTTTTGATTTTGCGCATGAGAAATACAATCTATCTGGATGCCGGCGGAATTCGCGCCTTAGAGCAGGCAAAAGCCGCCTGTGACCGAAAAGGCATCACAATTGTAATATCCGGAATTCACACACAGCCTTACATACTTCTCGAAAAAACCGGCATGGCAGACAAACTAGGCCGGGAAAACATCCATGACCACATCTCTGGCGCGCTGGAAAGGGCTAAATCAATTCTTAATGCATAATGCTTAATTGTAAAAAAAGGGACATAGGTACACTTCAATGCGAAGCGACCAATGTCCCTTTTTTATTGTGCATTGTGAATTATGAATTAACTATTTCGCCCTGTAAATCTCGTAGTATCTGTCGATTTCGGCCTTAATCTCGTCGGTGATGATTTTTTTATCGCCATTAGTGTAGAGGGCATCGACCACTTCATTCATGCTGACGATTGCCCTGGCAGGGAAGCCGTATTTTTCGCTGATTACATCCAGCGCGGCTTTTTCTGAGTCGGGGGCTTTTTCCATGCGGTTAAGGGAAACAATCTCGCCCACGATTTTAATCGCACCTTCTTTTTCTTCCTGAGCCTTGATTTTAGGGTAAGTCTCTTCGATGGACTTTCCGCTGGTGGTGACATCCTCGATGATTACAACCCGGTCGCCGTCCTTGATTTTGTAGCCCAAGAGGTCGCCCTTGTCGGCTCCATGGTCTTTGGCTTCCTTTCGGTCAGAACAATATTTTACTTCCTTTCCGTAAAGCTCAGAATAAGCCACTGCCGTCACCACGGCCAAAGGGATTCCCTTGTATGCCGGGCCAAAGAAAACGTCAAAATCATCGCCGAAATTGTCGTGAATGGCCTTTGCGTAAAATTCTCCCAGTCGCTTAAGCTGGCTTCCCGTTACATAGGCTCCGGCGTTCATAAAGAAGGGAGACTGTCGCCCGCTCTTCAATGTGAAGCTGCCGAATTTAAGCACATTGCACTCAACCATAAAGTCGATGAATTCTTTCTTATAATCTTCCATAAAGATTCTCCTTGAATAAAAATCCCAAAACAAATTTATTGTATCAAAAATCACCAAAAGAAAAAACTGACTTCGCCGCAAGAATATTCCGTTCCGTCGTCTTTTCGTCAAAACTCAATCCGTCCGTTTTTGAATCCCACCGCTCAAGTTCACAGGGAATTTTAAGAAGCGCGCAGAGAATTGCAACATGCATTCTGTATGAGAAAACATTCCGACAATGCGACAAAAGATTTTCCAAATCAGCGGGACTTTTCGGACGGGGGGCAAACAGGAATTCTTTATGAGGATATTTTTTCTGAATCTTTTTAACAAGCAATTTCGCAAAGAAAAAATCCTCAGGATTTCCATTGCAGAAAATGAGGATTTTCTGCTCACCCGCAATTTTCTCTTCTACCGCTTCAAGAATTCTTTTTGAGATGATTTTCGCTGATTTTTTCCAACTTTCTCTTCCATAGTATAAAATCGTACGCGGTGATGTCACGCAAATACCAAAAAAATCACCGCTTTCCGCATGATTCTTAAAACCAAGCGCAAAGGCAAGGTCGGGAGCAAAAGAAAAATTCCCCGTGATTCCGTTTTTTTGAAGAATCTGAATCGAATTCTCATCGCGAAAAATGCTCTTTTTGTTCAAATGACTTTCAAAAATCCGCTTGAAGACTTTTTTTGCGTACGGACTTAAAAATCCAGACGCGCCACATCCAAGAACGAAGAAAGGTTTTTCATATTTTTGAATCGCACGAAAGAGAGAATCTAAGGCACAAGGCATATAAGAATCATTATCACGGAAAAGCTGACCGCCCCCGATGACGACAAAATCAGAAGCACGAACGGAAGAAGTGTAGAACGCAGACTTTATAATCCTGAATTTGAAAAAAGCACAGAAGCGAACCAGAAAGTGCCTAAAAAAGCGAGGAAGAATCGGAACGATGAACGCAGAAAACCGTCGCCGAACAGAGTAAAATCCAGAGTCAGACTGATTTCCAAGAATATCTCGGCTTAGTACCGAAAATTTCGTTTCAAAATGACTCTTAAGACTTTGTGCAATAATCTTGTCTCCACAATTACTGCTGTTAACAAGATTGAAAACCACGACTTTCTGCATCCAAAGTTTTTCCTTAGAATTTTATTTGTTTTTAATCGCAAGCCCGTCTTTAAAAGCGTTTCCCACGACTTCACCGATTACCCGATAAACATGGAAAGAAGCGTCGTACATAATCGGCTGGAGTTTTCCCAAATCGACCTTACCGTCAGTAAGGATTGACTCGTCCGCCTGCTGGGCAACGATTTTTCCCCTAAGCATCTCCCGCTTCTCGTCCCATTCGGTAACCTCACACTCAAGAACCAGAGGATATTCCTCGATAATCGGTGCATTTACATTCGCGCTCTTGTGCACATGAACCCCGGCTTTTTCGATTTTGTTCACATCCGCGCCAGATTCAATACCGAAATAGTCCGAAATCTGAACAGTGTTCTTTGTGGCAAAAGCAACCGTAAAGGCTCCCGTCTTTTTAAGATTTTCGGTGGTTTTGTGCTGGGCAAGGAAAAGCGCGATTTCCTCATAATCAGACTGGATTCCCCAAGCCGCATTCATGGCATTGGGAACGCCATTCTCGTCATAAGTTCCGATAATAAAAACTCCCTCAGGCACAATCACTGCATTCTTTGAATCAATTTCCATAAAAACTCCTATGTAATAAATATAATAAGGAATAAGACTTTTTGACAATGCAAAAAAATCACTACCATATTAAAAATATCTCACTTTACGCAATATAATCATCTCACTATAATAAAATCCGTAATTAAGATGCCGAGTCATTTCGGCTGACAATAAATCAAGAGGAACGAAAATGGAAAAAACAATCGCTTTGATTCCCGGTGACGGAATCGGTCCTGATGTTGTTGCAGAGGCAGTCAATGTTCTTGACGCTATCGCAAAAAAATACGGTCACAAATGGACATACAAAAATGTAATCGCTGGTGGCGCTGCCATCGACAAATGGGGAAAACCTCTCCCACAGGATCAGCTTGACATCTGTCTCAACAGCGACGCAACTCTTCTCGGAGCCGTCGGCGGTCCAAAATGGGACAATGTTGCTCCAGAAATCCGCCCGGAAAAGGCACTTCTCGGTCTTCGCGGCGGCATGAAGGTTTTCGCAAATCTCCGCCCGGCAGTTATGTGGAAGCAGCTTAAAGATGCCTGCCCACTCAAAGACGAAATCGTCGGCGAGGGTCTTGATATTCTCGTTGTCCGCGAGCTTACAGGCGGCATCTACTTCGGTGAACGCGGAACCAGCGCAGACGGAAAAACAGCATGGGACACAGAAAAATACACATGGGCAGAAATCGAGCGAATCGTCCGCATGGGCTTTGAATTCGCAAAGAACCGCAAAAAGCACCTCACTGTAGTTGACAAGGCAAACATCCTCAACTCAAGCCGCCTCTGGCGCGCTGTGGCAGAAAAAGTCCACGAGGAATACAAGGACATCACCCTTGACTTCCTCTACATCGACAATGCCGCAATGCAGATGGTTCGCGCTCCACGCCAGTTCGATGTCATTGCCACAAGCAACATGTTCGGCGACATCCTCACTGACGAGGCAAGCCAGGTAACAGGCTCAATCGGTATGCTGGCTTCAGCTTCTTTGGGCGACGGAACAGGCCCAGGTCTTTACGAGCCAATCCACGGTTCAGCCCCAGACATCGCAGGAAAAGACATCGCAAACCCTCTGGCAACGATTCTTTCTGCCGCAATGCTCCTCCGCTACTCATTCAAGCTTGAGACAGAGGCTAAGGCTATCGAAGACGCCGTAAACGCAGTTCTCGACGCAGGCTGGCGAACAGGCGACATCGCAGGAAGCCATATGGCTGAAGTTAAGGCTCAGGGCAAACTCGTCGGCACCAAAAAAATGGGCGAGCTTGTCGTAGCAGAACTCAACAAATAATTTTCTACAATCTTTCAAACCGCCCGCCTTAGGGCGGTTTTTTCTTGTTATAAGAAGCGTTTTTCTATAGAATATTCACCATGGTGAAACAAGATTCTTTTGAGCGCATGGTAACAGGAATTTCTGATGAAGAAAGGCAGAGCATTTTGAACCAGATGCAGTCTGCAAATGGTGAAACGACTTCCCCCCTGCACCCGGTAGAAGAAAAAGTCGACGATATATCAGAGCCTTTTGAAATCCGGATAAAAAATGAATCATTTTTCATCAAATTCATTGTATGGCTCAAGGCAATTTTATCAAACACTACACAAAAAACCATCTACAATGAATTGAAACTTTCAGAAATCAGCCATTACATCGAAAAAAACTTTCCTGGAATCATTAGTTCAAAAAAAGGCAAACTGCTTTCACCTTTTTACGACCGTCTTACTGAGCTTAAAGCCTGTGCTGATTTCTTTCGCCCCTACTTCATTTCCCTTGAAGATGACGACGGATCTTTCTATGTCTACTTAAGCTCTCTTGTAATGCCTGAAATCACCTCTGAAATAGCAGCTGAAGTCGACCCATACTCAAATCCAGTTACACCCGTCATCAAACCTGACCAGCGAAGTTCTCTTCTTCGTAACATGGAAGAGATTTTTAATAACATACCTCAGATTGAAAAAGCCCGCATGTATCAGGCCGCAAAAGCCTGCGAGTGGCTCAAACAGTTTACCCGTTTATCTTTCAGCAGATTCCTCACATTCTTTACAGCAACAAGTGAAGACGGATATTCCTGCCCCTTTACGCAAGTTGAATCTGAAGTTGATACATTTGCCAAAAACTTATGCAGTTCTATCGACATTCCCGATGAATTTCTCGAAGCACTTTACATGTTCGCCATCCGCAATTCCAGACGCTCATCAGATGAAGAAACTGGGCGTGAAGCCGGTGAATTTTTATCTAAAGCCCATTCTAACCTTGGTTTGCTACAATTATTCATGTCCAGCGTTCCGATTCGCTCACTATCATGCCTTATCCATAACAATTGGGAATGGCGAACTGAGGTATTCTCAGCTGGAGAAGACTGGTTCGTTAAATACAAAAATGCCTTGAAGAAAATTTTTGACCAGAAATGGATTTCATGGGAAAGTGACTGTAAAAGACAGGCTTTACTCCTTACCCTCAAAACAAATTTTGACCTTGACTCATTTCCACGATTTCCGGAACGCCCATGGGAAGAACTATGGGGAGGCATACATTTTTCCTACGAATCAACTCTTAGTTTCTTAAACTGGTTCATTACAGAAAAGTTTCCTGTATGCGAGCTTGACTTAAAGACTCTTCTGGTGCAGGGTGCATTCAACAAAGAAGAAAACCATGTCATGTTAAACGAAGCATTCAATGCTATGGTTCAACTTTCAATTTCTTTTCAATCACTCTCTCGCAGGCTTTCAATCAACGGCGAAACTGGTGCCATGTTCAACAAGATTCGTGAAGACAAATCACGCACTATTCAGGCTCAGAACAAGGTTGATCAGATGATTCGAACTCTCGAATCTGATGTATCAACACTCATTCACCGCTTTGGGGATTCAGCCCGCCAGATTCTAAAAGTCCTCTATGGAGTTCTGGGACTTTCAAAAGACCCTCGCTTCGATACGGTAAAGAATCTCAATTCCATGAAGGACAAAAACAACGAGCCATTCCTCAAAAGAATTGAACTTTCCAAAAACCTGATAGAAAGTGCCCTCAACCTTGTAATTGAGATTGAAAGTCTGGATAAGCAGCGTTCAAAATGATAAACATTATTTCCGTCCAAAAAGAGCTTGAAAGGCATTCTTGTCAAAACGCTGAATATGTTCTTCTCCCTTTTTACGAAAATGCTTCGCCACTAAAATCCACGGCCAGCGAAAAGCACGCTCTCTGGGGAATGACTCTTTTGAAGGCCGGCTCCATGCGCTTCCGCTGGAATGAAAGCAACGAAAACCGGCAAAACAGCCTCAATAAAATCCTCTCCGAACTCAAAAAGCCCGTCTGCTCAGGAAACTGTTCAAGTTCAGAAGGAATTTGTGACTGCAAACTGAAAATTTCCCCCATTGAACTCATTCACTCAAAAGATGTTTATGTAACAAAGTTTGAAGGCGACACAAAAGATTTAAGGGGCGACGGACTCATCACAAAGAATCCCCTTCTGGTACCAACCGTCACTGTTGCCGACTGTGTTCCAATTTTTCTCTACGACAAAAAAAATAAAGCAATAGGTGCCTTTCACTCAGGCTGGAAGGGAACAGGTATCGTAAAAAATGGCGTAAAAAAACTGCAGGAAGAATTCGGCTCAAAGCCTGAAGACATTCTGGCTGCAATCGGCCCACACATAGGAAACTGCTGCTATTTCATAGACAGCGAGCGGGCAAATTATTTCACTGAAAATTTCGGAGAAAAATGCATAAAAAAGGCAGAAAATCCAATCAGCGAAGAAGAAGCCGCTTTAATGAAACGTTTACCATATCAACTCTCGCTCACTCAAGCTAATCTTTTCGTCTTAAAAGATGCAGGCATTAAAGAAGAAAACATCGTTGTAGCAGAAGACTGTACCTGCTGCACAAAATTTACAGACGGAGAATATATATTCGGCTCATTCAGAAGACAGGCCGCATTTCTTCCGCCCCAGATTGACGCAGACACAAGAAGCCGCTCGATGACAGTTCAAGCCGCTTTTATAATGATGAATGTGTAATTCATAATGCATAATTGCAGAAAAGTTTCTTCTACTAATTATGCATTGTGCATTCTTAATTATGAATTAATTTATATTCATTATACGCGAGGATAAATGGGCCGACCCCTTTCGCATCGTCCTGGACGATTGGCTCGCTTAAGTAATAAGCAACGGTTCCATCCCGGCGCTTGTTCTTTTCAGGACCTAAGCCTGCAACGAGGCAGATTCCGCCCAAAGAAAGCACGCCATTGTCCGTTTTGAGATATTTATCACAAATTCCCTCAAAAGCCTTAATTCCAGCAGCCTTGTACTCTTTTTCGTTTGGAGTGCCAGTCAAGATTCCAGTGCGCAAGCCTTTCAAAAGAGAATAAGAAAATATTGCAGTACCTGAAGTTTCAAGATAATTGCCCTCAACCTCTGGAAGAGCCGGAAGCTGATACCACATACCGCTTTTATCCTGTACGCGGAGCATTGCATCCTGCAAGTTGATGAACATTGTCTTCAAATGATTCCAGTTATCGCTGCCCCGGTCCGGAGCATGATTCAAAGTGTCAAGCATAGCCATGCTGAACCAGCCAAGAGAGCGGAGCCAGTAGTTCTGGCAGAGGCCGGTATTTTTGTCACACCAGAAAGCTGTTTTTGAGCTGTCGAAACAATGGAAATACAAGCCGTCAGCTGAATTTTTCATAATCTGCTCGACATTGAAAAACTGATTGTAAATATCGTCTTTGTTTTTACCGTTCTCAAAATTTGTTGTATATTCCATGTAGAAAGGAAGTCCCATATAAAGACCGTCAAGCCAAACCTGATTCGGATAAATTGCCTTGTGCCAGAAATTTCCTTCCTTTGTGCGGGGCTGTTCTTTTACCTGCTCGTAAAGCTTTTCAAGGGCTTTCTTGTATTTTTCTTTTTTGGTGAGAGCATAAAG
Organism: uncultured Treponema sp.; assembly: GCA_947167745.1. The sequence goes on along the minus strand of CAMVJE010000003.1, from coordinate 56,026 downwards.
AGGGAAAAGATTCTTTCCACCATTAATTTCGTCGATATTCCAAGCTTCTTTTGAATATCCGTCAATCGTTCCGTCATCATGGATTCGGTAATCTTCGTAGTAATCAGCAAATTTAAGGAATTTTTCGTCTTTACTTGTGTCATAAAGCTCAAGAAGAGCCATAATCATACAACCATCGATGTAATCCCAACCTGATTTTGACCCGGCACGCGCCTTCTCTATATTCCAAACAGGAATTTCGGCAGTTGATTTTGTCATCAAATCATCAATGTACTGGTCAATAACTTTTGTATCCACGGTAAATCTCCTACTTTGCTTATTTTCGACTTGAACACGGTGACAGCCGAAAATCCCCCCACAAAGCAAAAATGAAAAAAATATTCTACTAGCAACTCTCATCTAATTTCTCTATAATACACTAAATCAAATATAAAGTGAAGTGAAATTATGGCAGACACAAAATCACAATTCAAATCAATTATCGCAGACGCAGTTAACGAAATCATAAAAGAAAAGAATCTTGGCTCTGAAAAAGTCGAGGCAGAAAAAATCGTCGTTCAGCCTTCCCCGAATCCTGAAATGGGCGATATCGGCTCCCCCATGTTCATGTTCGCAAAAGCCCTTCGCATCGCTCCCCCGCAGATTGCTCAGGAAGTCGCGGCTAAAATCGCAGGCAAGGCAGGCGGAATCGGCGAAGTGCTTGCAGTTGGTCCTTATGTAAACCTCAAGATGGATAAGAGCATCGCGGTCAAGTCAATCCTCACAAAAATTGAAAACGAGGGTGAAAAATACGGAACGCTCGGCAATGACGGAAAGCCCCACCTTGAAGGCAGCCGCATCATGATTGAGTTCTCTTCCCCGAACACAAACAAACCACTTCACCTGGGCCACATGCGAAACGACGCTTTGGGCGAGTCGGTTTCCCGCATCCTAAAAAAAGCAGGGGCAGAGGTCTGCAAGGTTGACCTTATCAACAACCGGGGAATCCACATCTGTAAGTCAATGCTGGCATACAAACTCTTCCACGAGGCAAAGGGCGACACACCGGAAAAACTCGGGCTCAAAGGCGACCACTTTGTAGGTCAGTGCTATGTTGAGTTCGACCGCTACTTGAAGGGCGAAAAGGATAAGCCGGAGACCGCCCACCCTGAGGCACAGGAAATGGCCGAAGAAATGCTCCGTAAATGGGAAGCAGGCGATGCCGAAACCCGAAAGCTCTGGCAGACAATGAACGACTGGACATTCAACGGCGTAAAAGAAACCTACGACCGCACAGGAGTTTCCTTCGACAAATTCTACTTTGAAAGCGAAACCTACCTCAAAGGAAAGGACGAAATCCAGAAAGGCCTCGAAAAGGGAGTCTTCTTTAAGGCAGAAGACGGCTCAGTCCGCGTTGATGTCACCGAAGTCGTCGGAAAAGGCCGTGACGGCGAAGACCACGAAAAAGTTCTCCTCCGAAAAGACGGAACATCCGTCTACATCACACAGGACATCGGAACTGCAATCAGCCGCCACAGTGACTGGGCCTTCAACGAGCTGGTTTATGTCGTCGCCACCGAGCAGAACTTCCATTTCAAAGTTCTCTTCTATATTCTCAAAAAGCTGGGCTTTGACTGGGCCAACAAGCTCTATCACCTCGCTTACGGCCTGGTAAACCTTCCTAACGGTCGAATGAAGAGCCGCGAAGGAACTGTCGTTGACGCAGACGATTTGATTGACTCGCTCCACGCAGACGCACTCAAAGCAATCAAAGAAAAAGGCCGTGAAGAAGAAGTGGGAAACGCAGACGAGGTTGCAGAAAAAGTCGCCCTGGCCGCCCTCCACTACTATCTTTTGCAGGTCAGCCCCATTAAGGACATGGTTTTCAATCCGGAAGAATCTTTGAGCTTCAACGGAAACACAGGCCCCTACTTGCAGTATATGGGCGCGCGAATTGCCTCAATTTTGCGAAAGGCTAAAGACGAAGGAACAAGCCCGGCAAGTCCCGAAAAGGCAGCAAGTCTTCTTAAAGCAGGCGAAGAATGGGATTTGGTCAAGCGGCTTGGCGAATACCCGGAAACTGTGGCTCGTGCCGCAAATGCCAAAGATTCTTCAATCATGGCAAACTACCTCTACGACATAGCAAAACTCTTCTCAAAATTCTACCAGCAGTGCCCGATTATGAGCGCCGAGACAAAAGAGCTCAAAGAAGCCCGACTTGCCCTTGCAAAAGCCACCCTTCAAGTCCTCAAAGACGCGATGAATCTCGTTCTCGTGCCATATTTGGACAGGATGTAGTTATCGGCGGCTCCCCCACTTTCGTGGGGTCGGGCTTTCGTGAGTTTACCAACGGTAAACTCGTAACGAGAATGGCTTTGCCATTCTCGCGAGTTCCGCGCAAAGAGCGCTCCATTCCTACGCTGCGCTTCGGAACTGCCCTGCGGGCAGGTGCTACTATCCCTAGCCGTTTAAGATTTTATAACCGCCTCACATTCCGTGGGGCAATTTTTTTGGAGCAATCATGAAATTCCTTGTTTTATCCGACATTCACGGAAGCGCAGAAAGCCTTGAAAAAGCCCTCGCTTCCTTTGAAAAAGAATGTGACTCAATCATCTTACTCGGCGACTATTTGAACCACGGCCCGCGCAATCCCCTCCCCCAGGGCTGGGACACCAAACGCACAGCCGAGCTTTTGAACGCCCGCAAGGAAAAGCTCATCTGCGTACGGGGAAACTGCGACAGCGAGGTTGACGAAATGATGCTTACCTTCCCCTGCCTTGCCTCCTACACCACGCTGGCCATTCCCGTTTCAAAGAAAATCCGTCGCATCTTCTTGCACCACGGTCACCTTTACGACCGAACAAAACTTTCATCCTGGCTTCCAAAAGGCACTATCGTTCTTTCGGGCCACACCCATGTCACTTTAATGGAAGAAGAAAATGGTCTCTTCTACTTCAACCCCGGATCCATCTCCCTTCCAAAATGTGAAGACGGAAAGACTTGCGGAATTCTGGAAATCGAAAATGATACCGTTAAAGTGAGTCTCTACACAATAGAAGGAAAGCTACTTCGAGAGCACGAGTTCTAATCTAGATTCTGAAGCTCTATGGCGATTTCTTCCATTTCCCTGTCTGTCATGGCAATCGTCTCAGCAACCCGGAAAAGCTCCCGGCGCACACTCTCCGGTACTTTAGTATTCGTCTTGTAACGAAGTTCATGTTCAAGGCTTGCCCAAAAATCCATAGCTATAGTTCTCAGCTGAATTTCTACCTTCACATTATGAGTGCTTTCAGAGAGATAAACTGGAATTTCAATCACGACATGCAAACTTCTGTAGCCTGACTCTTTCGGCTGTTTGATGTAGTCTTTTTCTTCAAGAAGAGTGATATCTGGCTGCTTTAAAAGCATATCTCTCACGCTATAAATATCTGAAATATAAGGACATATTACCCGTACTCCAGCAATATCCTGAAGATTATTGACCATTGAATCAAAAGTGACAGGAAGATTCTTTTTTTCTAGTTTGCTTGCAATACTCTGGGGAGACTTGATTCGGGATTTGACGGTTTCAATGGGATTCCGTCTGCCCGAAACTTTATTCTCTTTGTTCAAAATATCAAGTTTCATCTCAATCTGCTTAATGGCGCTTTCATAAATCATCATAATCTGCTGAAATTCGAAAGCCATTTTGTAAAAGTTGTCTGGATTGCTCAGCAATTCCCTGTTTATAACTTTTGGCAATTCTCCGCCTTCAGGTACACTCTCACTGGCGAGTTCGTCTATATTCAAAATAAAGCCTCATATATGCCAAGCCCTAATTGCGGGCAAAAGCAAGAATCTTTTCACTTATATAACAAAAGATAACGAAAAAAGTTTCAAACGGCAAATTTTACATGATTTTTCCGAACTTTCTTTCTAAATCCTTAATCAACTTATACTCAAAAGAATCTACAAGAGCCAGATAAGAAGCCTCAATAACATCACTTGAAACTCCCATGGTAGTCCAATGCTCATCTCCATCACTTGACTCAATCAAAACGCGTACACGGCTTGCTGTTGCACTCTTACCATCAAGAACACGAACTTTATAGTCAGTAAGATGAATCTGAGCCACATTCGGATAGAACTGCTCCAAAGCATTTCGCATAGCAACATCCAGAGCATTTACCGGACCGTCACCGTCACCAGCCGTTACAACAACCTTTCCGTCTACATCAATCTTGAACTGGGCAAATGCACTCTGATCGTCTGCAAAACGAGGAAATTCGCCGCTAGTCTTGTAATAATGCAGATTGAAGAAGGGCTGGTACTTTCCGATAGCCTTCCGTACGAGAATTTCAAAACTTGCATCCGCACCCTCAAACTGATAGCCATCATGCTCCAGATCTTTTACACGCTTTACAATTTCCGCAACAATAGGACTTGATTTCGTAAGTGTTTTGTCAAATTTCTGAACCTTCTCGACAATCATGCTCTTTCCGGCAACTTCGCTCATAAGGAAGACTCTGCTATTTCCAACGCTTTCCGGCGTAACATGCTCATAAGCGAAAGGATTTTTAATAACAGCATCAATATGCATTCCCGCTTTGTGAGCAAATGCACTGGCCCCCACATATGGCATTCCGGCATCAAGGGCAATATTCGTAATCTCAGCGACCCTCTTACAGATTGGCGTTAGGTTCTGAATATTCTCAGCAGGAATACAATCGCAATCGCTTTTAAGCTGCAAGTCCGCAATTATTGTAGAAAGATTTGCATTTCCCGTTCGCTCACCAAACCCCAAAAGGACGCCCTGTACATGGCTCGCCCCCGCCTCAACTGCTAAAAGTGAATTAGCAACTGCGCAACCTGAATCATTATGAGTGTGTATACCTACGGAGACGCTGCAAGCGCCGTTTCTGTCAACACAATTTCTTGTCTTAAAATGCTCAACTACATGCTTCGTAATCTCGTAGCACTGCATGGGCATCATGCCGCCCTTAGTCTCACAAAGACAGAGCGTCTTAGCACCGCCTTCAACGGCAGCCTCAAGAGACTTCATCGCATAATCAGCATTCTCAGTATAACCAGTAAAAAAATGCTCAGCGTCAAAAATAACTTCTTTTTTGTTTGCAACGAGAAAAGCCACCGTATCCCGAATCATCTCAAGATTCTCTTCAAGACTTGCATGCAGAATCTCCGTAACCTGAAAATCCCAGGTCTTTCCAAAAATACAAACAACTTCTGTTTCGGCAGCCAGAAGACTCTGGAGATTTGCGTCCTCAGCACACTTAATTCCCTTTCGCCGTGTAGAACCAAATGCCACGATTTTTGAATGGGTAAGTTTTAGTTTTTTGGCCTCGGCAAAGAATTCCATGTCCTTAGGATTGGAACCTGGATTTCCCGCTTCAATATACGACACACCCAATTCATCCAAAGCCTTAACAATATTGATTTTGTCTTGTACAGAATAAGAAATGCCCTCGCCCTGAGAGCCATCACGCAAAGTGGAATCAAGAATAGAAATCTGTCTCATTATTTCTCCATGGGGGCTACCGCCGCTTAGCGCCGGCCAGGCTTTCCGGGGTTCTGCTAACGCTTCATTCCTCCGCTTTCTTCGGTCGCTTCGGAACGGCTACGCCGCCCCTGCAATCCCTAGCCCTTTGCCTTCATAAACAACTTCGCAATTATACTAAAAATCACGGTCTTTTTCTACAAAATGCCTGAAAAGTTTTTTCCTCATTCCGGCATATATCTTGCCCTGTTATTGTCTGTTTCAAAAACATCGACCGCCCACAAGTGCGTTTTCTTGGCATCATCCGACTTTTTAAGGCCAGGGAGCTGCTCTACAATACTATTGTAAATATAAACCGCGATTCGCTCTGCACTGGGGTTCTGGTCAAAAAAATCGATATCATTCAAATTCCTGTGATCAAGCTTTTCACAAACAGATTTTAAAACTTTTTTGAGTTCAGTAAAATCAAGCAACATTCCGCCCTCATCAAGAGTTTTTCCCTGTACATGAGCGTATACCTTGTAATTGTGACCGTGCAAATTCTCGCACTTACCATGATAATCACGCAAAAAATGCGCTGCGGCAAAATCAGCCTTCACACGAACCTGAAACATAAAAAAATTATATCAAAAAGTCATAAAATAAAAAAGCGCATAAAAAATAAAAAAAAGTAATTTACAGCCTTTGAAGAATTATGCGCTATTAGAGAGAATATGATGAATTTTAATATTTTTGTCAGGAGACAGAAAATAAAAAAATCGGAATGCGAAATGCACTCCGATTGAAAAAACTATTTGAGGGCAGCAGAGATTCTCTCAAGAACCTTCTTGCGGTCAAGAGGTTTTACGATGTAGTTCTTAGCTCCAAGAAGAAGAGATTTTTTTACCAATTCCTCTTTACCAAGAGCACTAACCATGACAACACGAGCATTCTTATCGAAAGCTACAATCTGCTCAAGTGCTGTTATACCATCCATTCGAGGCATAGTAATATCCATAGTTACCAAGTCAACATTCGGACACAGTTCCTTGTATTTATCAACACCGTCCTTACCGTCAACAGCTGTAGCAACGACCTCATATCCTTCACTTGTGAGAATCTGGCCGAGCTGTTTTGCAACGAACATTGAATCGTCTACGACGAGTACACGGATTTTTGTTCCGTCAGCATTCATGCCCTCTGGCGGACGCTCATTGATTGAAGGAAAATCCTGTTTTGTTTTCATTTTGGCACTCCTTATCCTTTTTACATGCGTTCGCGAATTGCGACGTTAACTTCAATTTTACCACACTCAGTGATAAGAGGAACAATAAGAGCCTCTACACTGTTTGTCTGACTGCTACCCAATGCAGCAATTTCCATTTTTTCTCCGGCGAAAAGAGCTGGTGGCGTAAGGTCGAACTTGAATCCAAGCTCATGCAATTTAGTAACAGCCTGAGCTGTGATGAGATTTGCAAGTTCGCTGATAGTAGCTTTAGCAAGATCATCGAACTTTGTGAGTGTCTCACCGTTCATTGCAGAAGCAATGTTCAAAGCTGTTTCATAAGTCATATCAAAAAGAACACGACCTTCAACATCACCAGCAAGACCAACAAGGGCAGCAACACCCATCACAGGCATAGCAGTTGATTTGAGATACAAATCACCGCGTGTAACGGTTGCGCCACCAAGCACTTCTTTCAAAATCTGATATGAAGTTTCTACAAATGGATTAATGTACTCTACTCTCATGAGTTTTTACTCCTGTATTATTTTTTTCCAAAAATTGTAATTGTTCCAACATTTGTTGCCGACCATTTTGCATTTCCTTCCAAAGACTCATTCTGTCCAAGAAGTACAATTCCGTTACCCTTCAATTTTTCGTAGAAGTCGGTAACAACCGCTGCCTGTCCGCCCTGCGGAAGGAATGACAAAACATCTCTTGCAAATATTATATCACAAGATGGCAGATTATTGGTATTTGCACAATCATGATACTCAAACATAATGCTATCTCGGATTTCAGGAATAAAAGTGAAATCTCCGTTAGCCTTTTTTGTAATATAAGGTGCATACCAATCATTTGCAACATCAGCAGGAACTGAAAGTAGCGGAGCGTTAGAAATACTGAGCAAATCAACTTCGTGAGCGTAAATTCTCACTTTAGACTCAGGATAACGCTTTTTGAGAATACAAGCCAATGAATATGTCTCCGGCCCCTTTCCACAACCTGGATTCCAAACAACAATCTGCTTAGCAGCATTGTCAGGAAGGGCTTTAAAGATAGAATCTGCGTAGGCTTTATCCCACCATGTACCACTGAATGGAGAATAGAATTTTTTGAGGAACATATCGGCATCAGCAGCTGTCTGCAACTGAGTTTTACCCTTACCTCTTTCGCCTTCCCATTCTTTGTATCGAGTCTGCATCCATTTATCATTAATATCTGATGCAGTGAATTTTCGCATAGAAGCAAGTGAATCGACTACAAATGAGTAATCTACCTTTTCTTCTTTTTTTGCCGGTGCAGCTGACTGTTTTTTAACTCCAACTGGAGCTACAGAACCTGCAATTCGTGCAGACATTTCTTTTACGACAGCCTGTTCTGCAGATTTATTATCAGCCTTTGAGCCAAAAATCTTCTCGATATCAAGCAGAATGTAAAGACGATTATTTACCTCAACAACACCCTGAATGTACTTGATGTTTATATCACCAAACAAAGGATGTGGAGGGTTGATGCTTGATTTTTGGATTCCGACTACCTTGTCAATTTCATCGACTACTACACCAAAAGTAAGTTCACCGATAGAAACGATAAGCATATTCTCAAGAGCATCATATTCTCGCTCCGGCATATCGATATTAAAGAACAAGCGAAGATCGATAATAGGAATAATATCACCACGAAGGTTGTATACACCAAGAACGAAAGGCAATGCATTTGGTACATAAGTAAAACGACCTGCTTTCGCAATTTCTTTTACCTTCATGATGTCAATGGCATAGTCTTTTCCTGCAAGAGAAAATGTGACCATCTTGTAGTCAACTACGACCATATTATCCTGTTTCTCCGGAGTAGAAGTGTCAGCAGCGACAACTGTCTGGAGATTTCCAAGGCTTTCCTTAAGAACGGAGTTGATTGAGGGCATTTCGTTTGTTGTATCTTCCATAAATCTTCTCCTTAGTTATCCACACTAGATTCTTGCCGTGCCTGAATCTCTTGACGAACGCCAAGTTCGAGGAGCTGGCCGACATCAATAATAAGCGAAACAGATCCATCACCCAAAATTGAAGCACCTGAAATACCAGGCGACTGAGTGAACTGATCGCGTAACGGCTTGATAACAACGTCTTCTTCTCCGATAAGGTTATCGACCATAACACCGATTTTCTTATCCTGAGAACCGACAATTACAACGAAGCAGTACTCGCCGTCTTCGTTTGTGCGGATATTAAACAGACGGCTCAATCTGAGCACGCTGATAACTTCATTTCGTACATTAAGAACTTCATAATTATCGATAGTGTTAATTTCTTCTTTTTTGACACGAACACTTTCAATAACTGAAGCGATTGGAATTGAATAAACCTCGCGACCGACACGAACAAGCAAGCCCTGAATAATTGCAAGAGTAAGTGGCAAACGAATCGAGAATTTAGAGCCCTTTCCATGCTCGGTCGTAACCTGTACGGTTCCGTTAAGTTTTTCAATCATTGTTTTTACAACATCAAGACCTACACCACGGCCGGAAACATTTGTAATTTTTTCAGCGGTAGAGAAACCTGGCATAAAGATAAGCTGAGCAGCTTCCTGATCAGTAAGAACTTTACTTGGATGAATAAGACCTTTACTGATTGCCTTTGCCTTTACCTTCTCAACATCAATTCCGCCACCATCATCAACTACATCAATAACAATGCTATTTCCCTCGTTGGCAGCCTTGAGAAGTACAGTACCGGTCTCATCCTTTCCGGCATTTTTACGCTTTTCTGGAGATTCAATACCATGATCGACAGAGTTTCGGACACAGTGCATAATAGGATCCATAAGATCATCTACAACTGTTTTATCAAGTTCTGTATCTTCACCTTCAAGAAGTAAATTTACCTTTTTACCCAAATCCTTCTGCAAATCACGCACAACTCGCGGGAAACGGTCGAAAACCTGACTGATAGGAACCATTCGGATTTTCATGATACCTTCCTGCAACTCACCGGTGATTCGACCCAAATTCTGAGTAGAAGAATGGAATTTAGAGTTCAAATCTTTGAAACGATTTTCGAAAGCATCAAAGAAGTTAGCAATATCACCAAACTCATTTGTAATGTTTGTTTTGATATCTTTAACAGCAACTCCATTTTGGATTTCTTCAAGATACTGAGGAAGTTGCTCGAACATTCTTCGAACCTTCTCTTTATATGAAGAATCAAGAGTCTGGAACTGAATAAGCATATCAGCAAACTGCTGCTGACTCTGGTTGAACGAAGCCTTTGTAATGACAGTCTCAGAAACAAGATTCATAAGATTGTCGACACGCTTTGAATCAACACGAAGGATTGTACTCTGCTGAGCATGACCTGTTGCAGGAGCTGATTTTGCAGCCGGCTTTTGAGAATCCTTTTTAGGCGCTGATTCTGCAGGAGCTGCCGCAGGAGCAGGCTGAGCTGCTGGTGCCGGCTGTGCCGCAGGAGTTGATTGTGCAACAGGTGCTGGCTCTGCCACAGGAGCAGAATCACTTGCAACAGCATTATCAAGATTCTGAGCATCAACACTCAATGTAACATCATCAAGGAAAGCAGTATCCTCAAGTTCTTCTGCTGTATTTGCACTCGATACAAAATATGTTACTTCTTTATGGAATTCATCCTCGTAAAGTGCGTCAAAATCAGGAATTGTTTTAAGAACAGTACCGCATGCCTTGAGCGCTGCAAACACCTGAATTCCGCCAACTGAGTTCATTGGGTTATTTTCATCGAATGTAACAGCAACTGACCACAACTTCTGGCCAGGAGCACATCCCTGCTTTAATTCAACTAATTCGTACTCTGAAAGAGCTACTGCCGGGGATGCATCAACTGCCTTAGGAGCAGCCGTCTGTGGAGCCGGTTGAGGCGCAGCTTTTGGTGCACTGCCACTACTACCACCGCCACCTATCATAGACCGAATCTTTTCTGTAATTTCGTCTACGCTTTCTCCATAAACTGAACCATTTTTTCGCTCTTCAAGCATTGCTTTTATAACATCAAGAGCAGTCAAAAGCGTGTCGACAATTTCTTCTGTAACCTTGATTTTGTCAGAACGAACTTCATCAAGGAGATCTTCCATGGTGTGTGCAAAATGTGCGATCTCGGAAAATTCAACTGTAGCTGAATTACCTTTAAGAGTATGAGCGGCACGGAAGATTTCATCAATAGCGTCATGATTATTAGGATCATTCTCAATAGCAAGAATATTGCTCTCAAGATTATCAACCATAAGCTCTGATTCTGAGAAGTAGTCTTTTAACAATTCTTCATTTGTAGCGTCAAGATAATCACTCATACTATCTATTTTAACCGTTAGATTTTCAAAGTCAAGTAAAAAAAAAGATTATTTTAATATTGCAGGAAAATATTTTACTTAATCAGATTTGCAAGCATACAAACGCCTTCAATCATCGCCTTATGTTCTTCAGGCGCGATTCTGGCGTAAAGAGTATCCGGTGTATCACCTTCCAAGACAGGCACTTTTTTTTGAACGAGAATTTTACCTGTATCACAACCGGAATCAACCAGATGTACTGTACATCCGCTTTCTTTTTCACCAGAGGCAAGTACTGCCTCATGTACATTATGCCCCCACATCCCTACTCCACCGAATTTTGGAAGAAGGGCTGGATGCAAATTTATAATCCGACCGGAATATTCGTTTATTATCTGGCCACCAAGGACTGAAAGATAACCTGCAAGAACGATGGCTTCAATTTTGTATTCCCTGCAGAGGGCTAAAATAGCATCACTTATGGCAATTCTTTTTGTATCCCGGTCAGCCTTTTCGGCGCGCTCTTTTCCAAGGACGGAGAAAGGACTTCGGACTTCAGCCGGAATTCCTGCATTTTTTGCGCGCTCAAGTGCAAAGGCGGATTTAGTATTAGAAACAACCAGGGAGATTTCATAAGGACATTCTGGATGCGACTTCTCATAATCAATCAAAGCCTGAAGATTAGTTCCGCCACCACTTACCAAAACTGCAATTTTCATAATATCTCCCTGAATTCCTTTTTTTAACCTTATATGAGCTTTGTAGCCTCGTGGCTGCCCTTGAGGTCTTCACCCAAGTCTTTTGCAGCAGCCTCAACGTGACCGATTTTGTAGGCCTTGAGAGGAACTGCCCCGGCTTTTGTGTAAGGCTCAGTCTCAAAACTTGCGGCCTTTTCGTTAAAGCGGGCTATGATTGCATCCGCATCGCTTGCTTTGACAGCCAGAATGAAACCGATACCCATATTGAATGTGCCCCAAACACCTTCTGAGTCTGCCCCTCGGCGGATAAGCTCGTCAAAGATTGCCGGCTTTGGCCAGGAATCCTTTTTGATTACAGAAACAAGGTTTTTACCCTTGGCGTACATGCGTGGAACATTCTCGTAGAATCCACCGCCAGTGATGTGAACCATGCCGTGAACGCTCTCGCCAAATACAGAAAGAACGTCCATTACAGGGCGAACATAAATGCGGGTTGGTGTAAGAAGAACTTCACCGATTGTTTTGCCTGCAAAAGGAGTGTCGAAGTCAGAAACAAGCTTTCGGACCAGAGAATAGCCGTTTGAGTGGCAGCCTGTAGAAGAAAGACCGATAAGAACATCACCGGCTTCGATTTTGGTGCCTGTAATCATTTTTTCTTTGTCGCCAACACCAACGCCAAAACCTGCGAGGTCGTATTTGCCTTCATCGTAGAAACCAGGCATTTCAGCAGTTTCGCCACCGAGAAGGGCACAGCCAGTGTCAACACAGCCGTCGGCGATGCCTTTCACAAGCTGACCTGCAACTTTTGCGTCCAGTTTGCCACATGCAACGTAATCAAGGAAGAAAGAAGTCTGAACGCCAGAGCAGAGAATGTCGTTTACGCTCATGGCAACACAGTCGATGCCGACAGTATCATATTTTTTGAGCTGGAATGCAATTTCAAGTTTTGTGCCGACACCGTCTGTTCCTGAAACCATTACAGGATTTTTGATTCCCTTTGGAACCTCGAACATACCGTTGAAACTACCCAAATCAGTGAGCAGTCCTGGAATGCGGGTGCGTTTTGCATGAACTTTGTACTCGTTGACGGCATTGTAACCTTCTTCAACATCAACGCCTGAATCTTTGTAATTAACAGCCATTTTAATCTCCAAAAGGAAGTAATTCTATGCAGAGATTATAGTGATTTTAGCACTTCTAAGCAATTAGATATAAAAACCGAGGGAATAATTTAATTAGAAATAAAATTAAATTTAATACCGGCACCAATGAGAAATGACACCTGCCGTGAAGCCGTTTTATAAGAGTTTACACTTACCCCATTGACTGACAGCGAACCTTTTGTAAAATTGGAAAAAGTCGCATCCATGAAAACAACTGAAGAAATCAGTCTTGAAATTTTAAATTCCCCTGAGATTTTCATTTTTTTGTAGTTCCAGTATGACTGCCCGACCTGATGGTATTTATTTTCGCTTCCATGGTGAATATCAAGGACATCAGAATAAGAATAGGGAGAAAGAAGAAAAGCCATGCAAAGACTAAAACGCTCAGAAACTCTGACAAAAAGCGATGGACCTAAATAAAAACTGTAAAAATACTGGCTGTAAGAAATTCCGGCAAGTTTTTGAGTGACATAACGGCCCTTTTCTGGATTCCAGTAAGTATTGGGAAAGTGAGCGGCTTCTTTTTCGTACCACCAGTGATCACCTCCATCAGAAGAGCGAAGCGCCTGCCCATACCAGCCTTCCGCACTTTCCCGCTTAAAAGAATCATAGGCATAATAAAAACTAACCATTGGTGAAAGAGTGAAAACTTTCTTTCCTGCCACTTTTATCGAAATAACATCAAAAGAAAAATCTAAATCTGCCTTAAAACTTACAAGTACCTTATTATCACCAACCGAGTAAGTTGTTTTCATTTGGGGTTGAGAATCGTTCATCCAGTCAGAATCTTGCATCTGCCCGCAATTTCCCGGAAGGGCTAAGGCAAAATCAGAGTTAAAATGAAAGCTTTCCAGAGAAAAAGCAGGTTTAATTCCAAAAAAAACGATATTTTTGTCCCATTCCAAAGCGCTCAGCATTCTGCCTGTTGAAGAATTATCGTACAAACACTCATCAATACTCCCTTTTGAATAGGAAATATAGGGCTCAGCCGACAATGCAAACTCAAGGGCAGATATCGGAAAAACGGAAATAAAGAGAAAAAATATTGAAAATACCTTGAAATTCAACTTTGCCATCATTATAATCGACTGTATTAATTTTAACGGAATTCAGTTTTGTTTTACGGAGCAAATAAACAACAAAATTGACCGCTTATACTAAGGAGTCATTTATGAAAATGGTAAAAAAACTCGCTTTGCTTTCAGCACTCGCATTCCTCGTATCAGGTTTCGCTTTCGCTTCTGGTAAAAAAGATGTTGAAGCAACAGCAAAAGAGTCAACAGAAGCTGTAAAAGAAGCAACAAAAGATGCAGCCTCAGAAACAGCAAAAGCAGCTGAAGACGCAGCAAAAAACACTGCAGACGCAGTAGCAGAAAAAGCAAAAGAAGGAATCGATAAAGCCGCAACAGCAGCTAAAGATGTTCTCGATCCTAAATAATTATACTTTTTAAGTCCATTTCCCCCGTACTTTTAAAGCACGGGGATTTTTTTTACCCTTTTATATACAAAAAAAAGCTGCCCAATATTTTTTGAACAGCCTTTATTATAATTAATTGCTAAAATCCGATTTACTCTTCTACGATGTTATCAACAAAGTAGTCTTTTTTAAGATACCATTCACCTGTTACACGTTTTTTATTATAGACATTTGCATAGCATGCCATGTAATTCTGTGGAATATGCAGCTTTTTGTTTGCAGAATCCTCTGTTTCTGTACCTGCAATATACCCGGTTTTTTCTGCCGAAATATCAACTGTGGTGATCTTAGCACCAAGAGTATCACTGTCGGCAGTTCCCTTATAGAAATCGATTGTCCAACCACCAGTATAATCAGCTTCCTTGTCCTGAGTTCCAGCAGTGTGAGTCTTTCCTGAAATCAGAGTTGGATAAATATCTGCCCAAATAACAAGTTTAGAGTCATTTGTAGTGATACCTGAAAGTTCTGTAAAATCTGAAATAACCATTTCGCAAGTTGTTCCATTTGTAACATTTAAAGCTGATGGACTAGTCACTTTATTTGCGGCTTCGGCACCGAAGTTTTTTGCATAAATATCTGTAACATTAAAATATCTGGAAACATAATACTTTACTTTTGTAGTGTCAGAACCATCAGAACCAACTGAAAGCCCTACAACAAAGAAATTTCTTTTTGATGTTTTATCATCTGCATTAGCAATTGAAAGATCCCAGATGAATCCCATAACGCCACCATAGGTTTTGTCAGCATGTTCTGAATAGTCTTTAGTTGTAGTTCCGTTTGAATCTTTAAGCGTAAAGCGCACCAATTCGCCATGGTGTTTCAATGCAGTTGTACTATAACCACGGCAAGATTCATCTGCCTCTCCATTGTTATAATAATCAATAGATTTATTGTTTCCACTGCCCTGAACAACAGAATTTTGATCATCATCATTGTTTTTACATCCCATGAAGCACAATGATCCAGCCACAAGTGCGAGCACACCTAATTTAATAAACTTCTTCATAATTTTATTCCCTCGTTTAAAATAACGAATTTTTTAGCCCGGCATACGCCAGACAATTTTGGAAAAGTCTACCGCAATCAATAAGAAAATTCTAGTTTTTTTGAGAAAAAAATTAAATTTATTTTAGGATTCATCCCATGTATATAGGTACATATAGAGAGTTCCAAAAAATACTTACAATTCCACATCAAGACCTGAGGCTGCAGCATCGTCAGCCAGCTTTTTGCGGAAAGCCTGTAATTTTTCTTTGAGAGCAGGATATTTAATAGAAAGAATTTGAACAGCCAGATAGGCCGCATTTTTTGAAGAATTAATTCCCACTGTAGCGACCGGAATCTGCGGAGGCATTTGAACGATAGAAAGGAGAGCGTCCATACCGCCAAGCCCGTTTGATTTTCCAGGATTGATGCACTCCAAAGGAACACCGATTACAGGGAGTGTCGTAGCCCCTGCAATTACCCCCGGAAGCGCTGCTGCAAGACCTGCCCCGGCGATAATAACCTCGCAACCCTCCTGCTCCACCTTTTTGACTGTCTCATGCAAAAGAGCGCCAGCGCGGTGAGCCGAAAGAATGTATGCTTTATAATCGACACCAAATTCCTTAAGGACATCGGTGGCCTTTTTCATTGTATCTGTATCAGATTTTGAGCCAAAAAAAATTGCAACTTTCATATTTACCTCGTGGCAAAAAGAATAACACATTTTTCTTTGCTTTTTCAAGATTTCGGACTTATACTTTAATTATGCCGATGATTTCTAACCAGATGAATGTTTTTTGTGAGATTCACTTTATTTTCCGCGAAAATTCAATTCTCCTTCAAGGAGACTCTTTGCCAGATGAAAGCGTCGTTCGCAAATGCCTTGAGATGAATGTTGCCGAAGACTGGTTTGCCGAAATGGAATACGGCTACTCTGCTATGCTCCTTGAAAAGGATACGCCCAATCCAGCCGGCTGTACAGATATTCCTTTGCGGGAATTTTTCCATAAAATGCGCAGAATCAATCAAATTGACGATTTTGTAAGTATCACTGATGAATCAAAAAAAATTTCTGGGGCAGAACTTGCCGGGCTGGCCGCCAGAGCAAGAGGTTTACTCAACTTCAAAAATGACAAACGCTTCTGTGCCAAATGCGGTGCGCCCTTAAAAGACGATGAATACTTCACCGCCAGAACATGCATTCACTGCGGAAAGCAGTATTTTCCTCAACTGGAACCTGCAATAATTACACTTGTAAGCAAAGGAGACGAAATTCTTCTTGCCCAGCATAAAAACCGAAGCGATGGCATGTATTCCTGCATCGCAGGCTTCGTTGAAATGGGCGAAACTATCGAAAATGCAGTCCGCCGTGAAGTACTTGAAGAAACAGGTCTTAAAGTCAAAAATATACGCTATGTAGGCAGTCAGGCCTGGCCCTTCCCCGATCAACTTATGCTGGCTTTCCGTGCTGAATACGAAAGTGGCGAAATAAAAATTCAGGAAGACGAGTTAAAAGATGCCCAGTGGTTTAAAAGAGAAAAGCTGCCCAAAGTACCAGGACCGGGCAGCGTAGCTCACAATTTAATTAACGGTGAATTTGACTAATTGTCGATGTGATATTTCCAGAACAGAGGAACGGCAAGAGACCAGTCTTTATCCTGTTTAGCGACATCAAATTCGATTCCAAGGGTGTGATTTTCGTTTGCATCATATTCAAGTCCGATGCCGCCTAAGAGGATGTTTTCATTTTTAGTGGCTTCAGATTTGATGTCAGAAAGAAGTTTTCCGACGATGCCTGCCGTCAAATTATCAGTCAAAGAAAATGAAAGGGATGCGGCTGAATAAAGGTCATAAATAGCCTGTGTGTTGTCATCGCTAAAATTATAGGCAGCTTCCGCAGAAACAGCGAATTTCTCAAGCTCAACAACGGCATAGGCGTTGAGAAGATTTTTGTAATAGACATCGCCTTCAATGTGTCCAAGACTGATAGTATCATGGTCTGGAACAACTGAACGGATAGACTCAGAATGTGCAAAACCTGCACCTATAGTCACCGCATCAGAAAGTCCAAAAAGTGTTGGAAGATTGACATAAGAACCAAACTGGCGCTCATCACTGTCTGCAATATCATGGGCGGCAAGACCAATCTGGAACAATTCCTGCTCATAAATAGCGCCTAATCTTACATCAAAAGGATTTGCCTCACCTTTATCTTTATCACCATTGAGGTAGTTCTTATCACTCCATGTATCCTGCCCCAAACCAAAAGGAGCAGAAGCGGCAAGCCGAAGACCTTTAACTGGGCGGACTGTTACCGTAAAGCCATCGCTACCGATATTAGCGGCATTAACATTATCATCGTAAATAGGAAGATACGAACCATCTGCGAAAATACCAGTGTGCAAGTTGAGGGAAACCATCTCAATCGGCCGGAATTCGAGAGACCAGTCTTTGACACGGCCTGCAAGGTACAAATGATTTGTATCAGTGTTATCATCAAGCTTGAAGTCAGCTTTAATCATGGCATCAACACGATCCGTGAAGACTTCAAAATACATTCGGTTAGCGACACCCATGAAATCTTTTACAGTTTCAGGTTCACTAGTTCCGTCTTTTCCCTTCTCATAATGTTGAATAAACGGATCCTCTTCATACAATTTGTTGTAGAAGGAAAACTTAACTTCTGCACCTGCACTCCACAAAACAGCGGCAAGTACGGCCATAGTAGAAAGAATCTTTTTCATATAAGACCACCTATTTTTTCTATTCTGTCTTGTTAGCAATAGCTAACCAAACATTGCAGAAACAATAATGAATTCATTTTTTTCTGTCAATTAGATTTCATGCATTTTTTTGCTATTTTGTACATTTTTTCGCATTTCAAGCACTTTTAACACATTTTCTCAAATACATTTTCATTTTCTCTTTTTTTATATACAATATTCGCATGTCTACAATTTACTTTACACGCCACGGAGAGACCTTCACAAACACCAAAAAACTGGTCTGCGGCGCAAGGGAAGTTGCCCTTACAGAAAATGGCCACGAGCAGGCTGTCAGACTGGGAAATGAAATCAAATCAAAAATCGAAAACGGAGATATTAGAATCGATAAAATCTTATACTCTCCCCTCTCCCGGGCAAAAAACACAGCCCTACACATTTCAGAGATTACGGGAATTCCTGCAGAGGAAGAGCCTCTTCTGATTGAGAGAAATTTCGGAAGCTACGAGGACAAAAGCCGTGAATCTCCAGACTTCCGCGCTTCCCTCACAACATTCGCAATGTCTTACGGACGGGAACTTGGCGGCGAGTCTTACATGAAAACAGCCCAGAGAATTTACAATCTTCTTGACCGCCTTACAGAAGAAAGTCGTAAAACAGGCATTACTTTCCTTCTGGTAGCACACAATGGGCTTTCCCGCGTGGTAAACTCATATTTTTACGACATGACCAACGAAGAATTCGGGGCTTTCGGAATCACAAACTGTCAGCTTTTGGAATATAAATTTTAAACCACAGATTACACAGATGTCACAGATTGAATATTTTACGTGCGAAAAATATTCGTATAAACACGAAAAACTTTCGATTAACAAAACAAAAAATCTGTGGTAATCTGTGTTCACCTGTGGATAACTATGAAAGGAGTTGTGGATAAAAAACAGACTAAAATTTCGTCTGTTTTTTATCCTGACAAGTTTCCGTTGGAAACTTGCTTTATAAACTGCCACTTCTAATTACATTACGAAGTGGTCTAAAACGCCAATTCGGAAATTGAAATTTCCTCAATGGCTTTTATATAGGGGAAAAATATGAAAGGATTTGAAATCGGGCAGGAAGTTGAGACCACGGTCGTTCAGATTTCTAATGATACGGTTTTTATTGATTTAGGATTAAAAAGCGAAGGTTTTGTTGAAAAGGCAGAATTTATTGACAAAGACGGAAACTGTACAGTCAAAGAAGGGGACAAAATCAAAGTCTATTTTGTTTCATCAAACCGGGACGAGCTTCACTTCACCACCCGCTTGAAGGGCGAAAATGCTGATAAAAATGTTCTCGAAAGCGCCTTCAACACAAGCCTGCCTGTCGAAGGCAATGTCACAGCCGAAATTAAAGGCGGATTCGAAGTCAAAATCGGTAACACCAGAGCATTCTGCCCCTACTCTCAGATGGGCTACAAAAACCGTCTGGAGCCTGGTGAATACGTAGGCCGCAACATGACTTTCATCATCACGGAGTTCAAGAACGAAGGAAAAAACATTATCGTATCCAACCGAAAAGTTGAGGAAGAGGCAGAAGTCAACAAAGTCAACTCTCTTGCAGAAAAGCTGACTGTAGGCTCAGTCGTAACAGGCGAAGTAAAGTCTTTGCAGAGCTACGGCGCATTCATTGATTTGAGCGGATTCCAGGCACTTCTTCCAATCTCAGAGATTTCTCACGCACGCGTAAACGATGTTTCAGAAGTTCTGAGCGTTGGCCAGAAAATCGAAGCAAAAATCATCAAGGCTGAATGGAACACAGCAAAGCCTGAGCGTTCAAAAGTTTCTTTGAGCATGAAAGAGCTTGAAAAAGATCCGTGGGATGAAGTTTCCTCTATTAAGCCCGGCGACAAATTTACAGGCAAAATTGCAAGAATCGCGGCATTCGGCTTGTTCGTAAACTTAAAGCCTGGAATTGACGGCCTCGTACATGTAAGCCTTTTGCGCGACGTAAACGACAAAACAAACCTCTCAAAGAAGTTCAAGGTCGGTGACACAATGGAAGTCGTCGTTCAGAAAATCGATGCAGGCGAAAAGAGAATCAGCCTTGAGCCGGCAGGTGAAAGCGACGAGGAAGAAGACGACGCAAGCGCATACATGAGAGCCCACGCAAACGACGACGATGGAGATACATACAATCCATTCGCAGCTTTGCTAAAAAAATAAAATCAACTAGATAGAACAAAAAAAACGGCTCCCAGTCGTGATAACGGCTCATCGAAACCGCAGGCTAGCCTGCTACACGCGTTTTGTGCCTGTAACTATATACGTTTGCCGCTTACGCGGCAGCACAAAACGAGTGTTTTCGTAAGCCGTTTCACTCCTTCGCGCCGTTTTTTTTTAGTTTTCGGGCTTTTTTCAGAAAGCGTCAGACGATTCGTGCTTCATCTTCAGTCATCCATCTGTGTGCATCTGCGTTAATCCGCGTCTAATTACACTTTAAAATCATCCACTCCGGCCAAGTCCAATGTGCTGAACAGGTCGTCGATTGTCTCACGGCGGCGGATTTCTTTTACAGAGCCGTCTTCGCGCAAAAGAAGCTCGCCACAGCGCAATTTTCCGTTGTAGTTAAAGCCCATTGCCCGGCCGTGTGCGCCTGCGTCATGGATAATTACTAAATCGCCCATATCGATTTTTGGCAGTTCCCGCTGGACTGCGAATTTATCGCAATTTTCGCAGAGAGAGCCGACCACATCGTAAACATGGTCGCGCGGAGCGTTTTCTTTTCCTGAAACAGTAACTTCATGATAGGCGCCGTACATGCCCGGTCGCATCAAGTCTGCCATGCAACTGTCAAGACCGATATACTCGCGGTAAATGTGCTTTTCGTGAATTGCCTTTGCAACAAGCCAGCCGTATGGGCCTGTAATTGGTCGACCGCACTCCCAGTAAATTTCAAGGGGATCAAGGCCTGCGGGAACGACAACGCGGTCATACTCCGCGCGGATTCCTTTTGCAACTTCATCATAGTCAACAGCCTTCTGATCCGGCTTGTAGGGGATTCCCAAACCACCACCCAAATCAACAAATTCAATGCGTACACCTGTTTTTTCTTTTACTTCTGCTGCAAGTTCAAAAACAAGTTTTGCAGTATCAACAAAGAAGTTCGGGTTCAGTTCGTTTGAGGCAACCATTGTATGAAGTCCGAAGTGCTCCACTCCCTCTTCCTTGCAGATTTTGTAAGCTTCAATCATCTGCTCGCGGGTAAGGCCGTATTTTGCCTCTTCCGGAGACCCGATAATTGAGTTACAGCCGTGTTTGGCCGGTCCCGGATTGTAGCGGAAGCAGATTGTGTCTGGCAACTTTCCGCCCAATGCATTTTTTAAGAAAGGAATATGAGTAATATCGTCGAGGTTGATGATATTTCCGTTTGCAAAAGCATATTTGTACTCACTTGCAGGAGTTTCATTTGAAGTGAACATGACATGCTTGCCTTTGATTCCGCTTATAGAAGAAAGCATGAGTTCAGGAAGGCTTGAACAGTCCGCCCCGCAACCCTCGCTTGCTAGAACTTTAAGGATATAGGGATTCGGACAGGCTTTAACTGCGTAATACTCGCGAAAAACCGGAAAAATTGAAAAAGCCTTAGTAAAGCGACGCATGTTCTCCCGAATTGCTTTTTCGTCGTACAGATAGAACGGAGTCGGGAATTTCTCCGCCAGTTTTTTTAATTCTTCGTGTGAAAGTGGAAATGTCTTCATAATAAGATTATTCTAACATTTTTCTTGCTTTTATGAAAATATGTGTTATAGTTGTTTTATGTTGGGACTTAAATTAATTTAAAATAATTTTAAAACAGAGGCCCTCACGGCATGAAGAAAAAATTCTATATAAATGCGAATATCGAGCGGCTTTTCTCTTTTGCAGCAACACTTATTCTCATTCTGATTCTGAATATTGTATTGGCTAATACACTTCTCAAAAAAATTCAAAGATCTGCAGAAGCATCTTTTGTGCAACGCTGTATTGATATTACAGAAGACTACGCAAATGCAGTTCAGGTCAAACTAGAATCTCTTCAGACACAACTTGATTTATTATATGCAAAAATAGCCTACAAAACTCTTTCTGACGATATTATCCGGGATGTACTTAGACAAGGTAAAGACACAGTTTCCCCTCCATTCAACAACCTCGTTTATGCAAATCGTAAAGGAAAAAGCTGGAATATTTACGGTGAGGAAGTCTCAGTTGCAGACCGCGACTATTTCAAAGTTATTATGTCTGGCAAAGTTCAGTATTATGTAAGTGACATTCTAGAATCACGCACAGACGGAAAGTCAATTCTTGTTTTTGCCCGGCCGGTTTATAACGAATCAAACGAAATATCAGGAGTTTTGAGCGCAATCAGCCCGACTGAAAGCAGAACAAGTTTTTTTGACGATATAAAAATTGCCTCTGATGAAAAAATTTCAATCAGGGATTCAAACGGTAAATTCATCAAGCATTACAACCCTAAATGGACAAACTGGACTTATCACGCAGGAGTTGAAATTCAAACTAATTTTGTAGCAACGACAGAAATTGAAAAGGCTATGCTGACTCGCGACACAGAAGGCAATTCTGTTTATGTTTTCTACAAAGTATTGGATAATGCCCCTTGGACAATCGGGCTCACAATAAACGAATCTGAATTTAAAAAAATCGAAGACAACCAGAAGAGCTATCATTATTTCATAATTGAAATCATCGTCATAGTTCTTTCGCTTATTTTTCTCCTGGAAATCTGGTTCCATAATTTTTTGGAACGCAAGCAAATTCTTTCTACACATATTGACTCAGTCACACATCTTTGGGTTCGCAGTTACTTTGAAAAAGAAGTCAATAAAATGCTGAAAAGATATCCTGAATCAAAATTCCTGATGATTGAATCTGATATCCGCGGATTCAAATTTATTAACCAAAACCTCGGTGAAGCGGTCGCAAATCAAATTCTTTATCAATTTTCAAAAGTCCTATACGAAATATCAAATAATTTTGACGGACTCATAAGCCGTGGTTACGCCGACCATTTTTATATTTTTATTAAAATTTTCTCAGTTCATAAAGCAATGCACCTATTCAAGGAATCTCTTAAAAATATTCTGGATAACCTGAAAGAACAAGAAATTCCTTTCTCCCCTAAGTTCGGACTTTCATTTTATATTCCCCAAAAAATGGATCCGTCAATAACTGCGCAAACTTTAATAAGCAAAGCTCACTTCGCAAAAGAATCAATCAAGGAAAATGCCCTTCAATCTTTTGCGATTTACGATGAAAAACTTCTGAAACGCTCAAAAGAGGACAATTTCATCGAAACTCACATGGAAAATGCCCTCAAAAACAGGGAATTCTTTGTCATGTACCAGCCTAAAGTCAATTTAAAGGACGATAAAGTTGTAGGCGCAGAAGCTTTGGTTCGCTGGCAAAGCCCGGAACTTGGATTTATGCCGCCAAATTCTTTCATTCCACTTTTTGAACGAAATAATTTTGTCATCAAGCTTGATTTTTATGTTTATGAGGAAGTTTTCAAATTCCTGCGAAAGTGTCTTGATAATGGAGATCCTGCCGTGCCTGTCTCAGTTAACATGAGCCGTAATCACGATAAGCCAGACCGTTTTGTGCATGATTTTTCCAATTTACTCAAAAAATACGATATTCCTCCAAGTCTGGTTGAGGTTGAACTTTTGGAACGCTCATCTGTAGATAAAAACATTCTCCGCGAAGTCACGCTCATGCTTCAAAAAGAGGGCTTCAAGGTCGCCATGGATGATTTTGGTTCCGGCGAATCTTCACTCAACATGCTTTCAACGATTCCAGTAAATGTGCTTAAATTTGACCGATCCTTCCTTTTTGCCTCAGACGCAAAAGAAGGCAAACTGGACGCAAGAAGTGAAAACTTTATCGAAACACTAATTGAATTGGGTAAAAACCTCAAAAAGGAGACTATTTTCGAAGGAGTTGAAACAGAAGAGCAGCGTAACTTCTTGCGAAAAATCAAATGTGACCAGGTGCAGGGCTATTTTTACTCAAAGCCCCTCCGCGAAGAAGAATTCATGGAATTCTTGAAGAAACATCGCTAAAGGTTTAAGATAAAACTATGAAACCAACATTACTTGTTTTGGCGGCAGGAATGGGTAGCCGCTATGGTGGCGTTAAACAGATTGACGCAGTAGGAAAGAACGGTGAATGTCTTTTAGATTTCGCCGCATTCGATGCAAAAAAATGCGGATTCGGAAAGGTTGTTTACATTATCCGCAAAGATATTGAAAAGGATTTCCGTGAGAGGCTTTTTGACCGTGTCGCACGAAACTTCGATGCAGAATATGTCTTCCAGACTCCGACAGCACTTTTAAGCGAAGCAGAGCAAAAGATGGCAGCAGAGCGAACAAAGCCCTGGGGCACGATTCATGCCGTACTCTGCGCAAAAGAAGCAATCCGTGAGCCCTTTGCCGTCATCAATGCAGATGATTACTATGGACGCTCAGCTTTTGAAACTTTGGGCGCCTATCTCTCTTCTATTTCAAATGACTGTACTGAGCACGCTATGGTTGGCTATATTCTTGGAAACACCATGAGCCGTAACGGCTCTGTAAGCCGCGGTGTTGCTCAGACTGAAAACGGCTATCTCAAATCAATCGTTGAAAACACAAAAATCTATTACACAGGCGAGCATTTCTCGGGCAACGAAATCGAATCTGACTTAAACGGTCAGATTGTCAAAATGACAGGCAAAGAGACCGTCAGCATGAATCTCTTCGGTTTCTCACCAAAAGCCTTTGAGGGCTTTGAGGAATACTGGGAAAATTTCAAGAAGACAAGCCTTGCCCTTCCAAAAGCTGAGGCTCTTCTCCCGGTTGCAGCAAGCGACATCATCAAGAACGGTGAGGGCAAAATCAAAGTCTTCACCAGCGATGAAAGCTGGTTCGGCATGACCTACCCAGAAGACAAGCAGGTCGTAAAAGATGAAATCGCAAAAAAAATCGAAAGCGGATATTATCCTGAGAAACTTTGGGAAAAATAAAATTCCTCACAGGATTGAAGAGACCGCAGAGACTTTTACAAGCAAAATAGAATATTTTCTCCGTAATTTTTGTGCCCCCTGAGATAAATTCAAAGCATCGGCAAAATGCTGCGTCGGGATTGGAAGCCCTTTAGTTGCGGAGTGCAACGGAGCAATGAGCGTGAGCGAAGGCTGGAAAGCCCGCAGACAAGGAATGTACGCCCTATAACTTCTAATTCTTCATTTCTTCTTTCTCATTGCCCAAGTCTCTGATTTTCACTAAAATGGAGTCACTCTTTACATAGAAACAGAGGTTAAAAAATGATTAAATTGCGCGGTGCTCTTACGGCTATGGTCACACCGATGAACCAGGACGGTTCGGTGGACTACGAAGGATTCAGAAAGAATGTAATTTTCCAGCTTGAGCAGGGAATTGATGGTCTTGTTCCCCTTGGAACGACTGCCGAAACTCCAACTTTGGATGAAAACCCCGGCTCAGAAGAAGACAAACTCATTGAGATTGTCATGGAAGAAGTCAAAGCCTTTGAGAAAAAATCCGGCAAAAAAATCCCTGTTATCCTCGGTGCGGGAAGCAACAACACAAAAGACGCGGTGAAATACTGTGAGCGGGCAAAAAAAGCCGGGGCAGATGCGGCCCTCGTGGTCACTCCCTACTACAACAAGCCTTCAAAAGAAGGAATTTTCCGCCACTTTGAGGCTGTCTCAAAAGTCGGTCTTCCAATCGTCGTATACAATATTCAGGGCAGAACCGGTGTGAATATTCCCACTGATTTGCTCGTTCGAATCGCAGAGTTGCCGAATATCGTTGGCGTTAAGGAAGCCAGCGGAAACATCAACCAGATGGGAGATGTAATCGCTCAGATTAAGAGCAAAAAGCCTGATTTTGCCGTTTTGAGCGGTGATGACGGTCTCACCTTGCCTTTGATTGCCTTGGGCGGAGACGGAATTATTTCCGTGGTGTCAAACCTGGCTCCGGCTCTTGTCACAGAAATGGCAAACAAGGCTTTGGACGGTGACATTGAGGGAGCAAGAAAGATTCACTATCGCCTTTTGCCTTTCTTCAAGGCCGCATTCGTTGACGGAAACCCCACATCTATCAAGTACGCCATGAATGTAAAGAAAATGCCGGCCGGCCCATGCCGCCTGCCTTTAGTGGAAGTCACCGACGAAGCAAAGAAGATTATCGAAAAAGCACTCAAGGAGTGTGGATTGTAAAATTAGACGCGGATAAACGCAGATACACGCGGATTTATTTTTTTTTGTTTTTACGAGCGACTTTCGTATAAGAAATAAATTATCTGTGTTCATCTGTGTGCATCTGCGTCTGAATAAATACTGGAGTAAAATTATGGCAGATAAGATTAATGTTGGTGTTTTGGGCGCTACTGGTATGGTCGGTCAGCGCTATATTAAGTTGTTGGAAAATCACCCTTGGTTTAAGGTGACTTATGTTGCGGCTTCGCCCCGCTCGGCAGGAAAGGCTTATAAAGAGGCCGTGGCAAACCGCTGGCTCATCGGCGCTAACATTCCTTGCGATGTAAAAGACTTAATCGTTCAGGACGCAAACGACCCGAAAGCAGCTCTCGGAAAATGCCGCTTCGTTTTCTCTGCCTTGGAAATGGGAAAGGACGAAATCAAAGCTTTGGAAGCCGCCTACGCCGCAGAGGGAATCCCGGTTGTCTCTAACGCAAGCGCAAACCGCTGGACAGAGGATGTTCCAATGCTCATCCCTGAAATCAACTATTCTCACCTGGATGTAATCGCCGAGCAGAAAAAGCATCACGGCTGGGACAAGGGCTTTGTTGCCGTTAAGCCAAACTGTTCATTGCAGACATACATGATGCCGCTCTACGCCTTGCAGAAGGCAGGCTACCCTGTTAAGCGCATGATTGTAACGACTTTGCAGGCAGTTAGCGGCGCCGGCTATCCTGGCGTTCCTTCTTTTGACATGATTGACAATATCGTTCCGTATATCGGCGGCGAGGAAGAAAAGACAGAAAAAGAGTGTCTCAAGATTCTGGGAAGCGTAAAGGACGGAAAGATTGAGAATGCTCAAGGCCCCATTGTCTCATCAACCTGTACCCGCGTTCCTGTAATCGACGGACACACGGCAAGCGTAAACCTGGAGTTTGATTTACCGGAAGACAAAAAGCCGAGCCTTGAGGAAGTTCTTCGTGTATGGCGTGAATTCACTTCGCTCCCGCAGGAACTCAAGCTTCCAAGCGCCCCGGAGCATCCAATTGTTTACAGGGAAGAAGAAAACCGCCCTCAGCCAAACCGAGACCGCGACACTGAAAAAGGCATGGCTTGTGTTCTCGGACGCTTGCGAAAGTGCAATGTCTTCGACATCAAGTTCGTAGCATTGAGCCACAACACCAAGCGAGGAGCCGCACTCGGTGGTATCCTGAACGCAGAATTGCTCAAAGCAAAAGGATTCTTTGATTAATTAGACGCGGATTTACGCTGATGCACGCAGATAGATTTTTTCTGTGTGCTTACGAAAACACCTCAGTCTTATTTTCTTATCTAAGAAATGGGACTGAGGTTATTTTTTTGAGCGAGGAAAAATAATCTGCGTTAATCTGCGTTAATCTGCGTTCATCCGCGTCGATTTTTATTTCTGGGTTGCCACAATCGTTTCCAGTGCGACTTTCATCATATTGGTGAAGGTTGTTTGCCGCTCTTCGGCGGTGGTGGCTCCGCCCAGGAGGATGTGGTCGCTTACGGTCATGATGGCCATGGCACGGCGCTTGTATTCTGCGGCCAGAGTGAAAAGCTCTGCGCTTTCCATTTCGATTCCGAGAACTCCGTATTCAGCCCAGAGTTTCCAGTTATCCTTTTTGTCGTAGAAAAAATCGCTTGAAGTGACGGAACCAACACTGTAGCGAATTCCCATTTCTGAGGCGATTTTATCGGCGGCACGGACCAGTTCAAAAGAGGCTGTTGGGGCAAAGTGCATGTTGCCGAAACGCTGGTTCAGGAGAGCCGAGTCGGAGCAGGCAGAATTTACCAGGATTGTGTCACGAAGCTTTATGTCCTCGCTCACAGCACCGCAAGTTCCAACACGGATTGCAGTCTGCACATTGTAGAATTTAAAAAGCTCAGTGGCATAAATCGAGATTGACGGCTGGCCCATACCGGTTCCCTGAACGCTCACGGGAACTCCCTTATAAGTGCCTGTGAAGCCGAACATGCCACGCACTTCGTTATAGCACTTGGCATTTTCCAAGAAATTTTCTGCGATAAATTTTGCCCTCAAAGGGTCGCCCGGAAGAAGGACATTTGGGGCGATTGCGCCTTCTGGCGCGTTAATATGTGTACTCATGCTTTAATTATAGCACGGGATTATGAAAAATCTAGCAGAAAATCACGCCGAAAATTGCCCCTGCCGCAACAAGGAAGACAGGATGGATTTTTGTCTTTAAAAGAACAATCAGACATAATCCATAAAAAAAAGCACTGATTCCATAAATCTGAATATTGTCGTTCCATGTTGAGGGAGAAGAAAGCAAAAACCCCTCACGAACAACAAAAAGAGCGATAATGACAATTTTTGCAGCTGCAACCGCAATTACTCCGGAGACAGCAGGCCTAAGGGTTGAGAAAGCCGCCTGCACACCCTTTTTTTGGGCAAAACTTCCAAAAAAACGGGCAATAAGGACGATACAAATTAGTGATGGAAGAACCTGTCCGAGTGTAGAGAAAAAACCACCCCAAACTCCATAAAGCTCAGTTCCAAGATAAGTCGCCATGTTGATGCCAATGGGGCCTGGCGTACTCTCAGAAATTGCGACCATACTGAAAAAAAATTCATTATCAACAAGCCTGAACTGTTCAACCAGAACCTGCTGCATGACTGTAATCGCCACCTGTCCGCCGCCAATGGTAATCAAGCCGATATAGAAAAAGACCGCGATAAGGCATAAAAGTCCTAGTCCGCTCTGAGATTGAATCTGGGAAATCATAAAATCAGTCATGGCTCTCCTCCGCTTTTCTGAATTCTCCCCTGAATGCCGCAAGAATCACGCCCAGGATTGCGCTTCCGAAAATTACATAAACTGTGCTCACATTGAAAACAAAAATCAGCACGAAAGCAATAACAAGCAGGAAAAAACCGAAAAGATTCTTTACCGATTTTCTGGAGAAATTGTAAACAGCACTGGTAAGGATTGCCGCCACAGCCACATTGATTCCTTTGAGGGCTTTTTGAACCCATTCAATCTCGCTGAAATTCGAGATGAATTTTGCAATCAGTGTAATGATAATTATTGACGGAAGCACCATGCCAAATGTTGCGATACAACCACCTGATAAGCCTGCCCGCTTGTAGCCAATAAAAGTGGCCACATTGACTGCTATAATGCCAGGCGTACTCTGACCTATGGCAAAATAATCCAGCAACTCGTCGCTGTCAGTCCAGCCCCGCTTTTCGGCAAGTTCTCTTTCCAAAATAGGAAGCATGGCAATTCCTCCGCCGAAAGTGCATAGACCGATTTTGAAGAAGACTGAGAATAAGTCCCAGAAAGTACGAAGTTTTTCTTTCATTTAATGTCCTTTTTAAATTCCTCACGGATAGGGAGCGTTAAAAAATTGCAGGGCAATTTTAGCGAGTCTCCCGAAGAGCTGTGCTCGTAGGGGCACAGAGTTCACAGAGGCTTATATTTTTTGTAAAAATTCTCTCTGTGCTCTCTAAAGCTCTGTGAGGAATTTTATCTTGCATAGAGAACGCAGAGATTTTTTAGCCAGGCGGCAACTTTTTCGGCTTTTTCGCCAGAAATCATGTTTTCACCTGCCCGCCAAGCCCAGTTTGCCCCGCTCGTGCTTGGCATGTTCATGCGGGCCTCACTGCCAAGGGCGTAAATGTCCTGCAAAGGAATAACCGCAATTTCTGCCGTGCTTGACAGGGCGGCTTTTACCATGCAGGCACAGAGCTTCTTTGATTTGACGAGTTTTTTAGCCGATTCGAGGCTGTTCTTTTCGCCTGTGAAATAATCTGCAATCAAGACAATGCCCTCATCATCAAGGCTTTCAAGCAAGCCCTGAGTGGTATCGTTGTCGTGGGTCCCCGTGTAAACTACGCAATTCGTGGTCTCGTAATTGTGGGGAAGGAAGACATTTTTGAGAGCACCGGCATTTCTTTCGTTTTTGTCAAAAGCAAACTGGAGAACTTTCATGCCAGGAAAGCCAGTTTCATCCCGCAAAGCACGAACTTCATCAGTAATGATCCCCAAATCTTCTGCAATCAAAGGCAATTCACCAAGCTCTTTTTTGATTGCGTTAAATAGTTCAATTCCAGGGCCCTTTTCCCATTTTCCATTGACTGCGTTTTCACTTCCGAATGGAACTGCCCAGTAGCTTTCAAATCCGCGGAAATGGTCAATTCTGACATAATCCACGAGTGAAAGCATTTTTTTTACTCTGGCAATCCACCAGGCATAGCCGTCTTTTTTCATGTTCTTCCAGTTGTAGAGAGGATTTCCCCAAAGCTGGCCGGTTGCAGAAAAATAATCCGGCGGAACGCCTGCAACGGCTGTAAATTTTCCGTCCTTTCCAATCTGGAAAAATTTCTGGTTAGCCCAGACATCACTTGAATCAGGAGCAACAAAAATTGGTACATCGCCGATAATTTCAATTCCCTTTGAAGCAGCGTATTCGTGAAGTGTCTGCCACTGTTTTGCAACGAAGAACTGAATTACTTCGGTCTGCAGAAATTCTTCGGTATGTTCATTAATCCATTTTTCTACAGCGGCCTCATCGTGTTTAGCAAGTTTTTTGGGCCAGTAAACATTCCAGCTGCCGTTTACATCGACTTTTCCTTCTTCCCTCTCCTTCTGAGCCTTCTGGTCATAAAATGACTTAATACTCATAAAAGCCGCATAATCACGGAGCCAAAAAAGATTTTCACGGCAAAAAGAGAAGAATTCCATCTTAACATTCGGATCAAAATTCTCACCCGCCGCATCGGGATTTGTTACAAGTTCAAGAAAATATTTTGAGATTTCTTTGAGGGCATGACTCTTCCACCAGACAACAGAGCCAAAATCCACATTCCCCTTTGCTTTTACATAAGAAGGCTTTTTTATGAGGGTAGCAGTCGCCCACCCCCGCTCCACCAGATCATCAAAATCAATAAGTAAAGGATTAAGGGCAAATGTAGAAAATGACTGATATGGACTGTCTCCATAGCCTGTTGGCCCGAGAGGAAGAACCTGCCATAGTTTTATTCCGGCTTTTTCCAGAAAATCCACAAAGGTAAAGGCTGATTTTCCCAAACTGCCGATTCCTGCTCCAGATGGCAGACTAGTTGGATGAAGTAAAATTCCAGCTTTTCTCATAAAAACAATCTCCTTTTATGACATTTCATATTATTCCCCCGAAAGGTATATTCAGATTCTTGCAGAGACTTTCGTATTCAGAAAGCTCCTGTCCGTTCGCTTTTGTGACAAAGAATGTGAGGTTTTTGACAGGAGATTTCGCTTCCTTTCCGTCAAATTTTCGTTCCTCGTGGATTTGCCGGATTGCCTGATTTGCGACACCATCGCGGCTGTCAACCACAGTGATACCTTCTCCACAGGCTTTACGCATTTCAGCGGCAATGTGAGTAAAATGAGTGCAGCCTAAAATCACCGTGTCACAGCCCTGACTCTTGAAAAAATCAGCCGCTTCTTTTACGGCAGCAAGACGCTCTTCCTGACCGGCATTAAAGTATTTTTTTTCGATGAAGTCTATAAGCTTGGGATCAGCCCGCATCGAAACAGTGCAATCGCTGGCAAAATCCTTAATCAGTCGCTGACAGTAGGGATGACGGACGGTTGCATTCGTGGCCAAAAGACCGATTTTCTTGTTTTTTGTGACTTCTGCGGCCACTTTTATTGCAGGAACTGTACCCACAATTGGAAGAATGGGAAAGCGCTTTCGCAAATCATCAAGAGCCGTAACGGAAATTGTATTACAAGCCACAACAATTGCCTTTGGAGACCACAAATTTATGATTTTTTTAATTGCCTTTGCTGCACAATCCGTAACTTCTTCGCTGGACTTTTCACCATAAGGAAAATGCTCAGTGTCACCAAGATAAACTGAGACTGCGGAGGGAAACTTTTCGTAAAGATTTAGCATGTATGGAATTCCGCCAGTGCCACTGTCGAGAAACGCGAAGTCAACTTGCATAAGAATATTCTAGTCCTTTTTCGTATTTTCCGCTATAATAAATTTATGTTTTCTTTTTCAAAGTGCATGCATCCGGGCTGCTCTCATTTTGCAATTTCTGACATCGACTCCAATGGCAATCTTATCGAAAGCAGCCGTTATTGTTATGCCCACACCGAAAACAAAGACGAAATTCAAAACAAGATTTACAACTACATCAACACTCACGATAAAATCATAGGCATGAATGCAAGCGGAATTACCTTTACCAATATCGACTTTACGAACAAAGGCTTTTTCGGCTGCGATTTTTCACACTGTTTTTTTGTCGGAATTAAAACCAAGGGGATGCGTATCAGAATCAGCAATTTTGCTTTCTCAATTTTTTCTGACTCAAACTTCCTTGAGAGCAATGTTCACTTCACTTCCTTTGCAGGAGCAAAATTCAGCCATGTCCTTTTTACGGGCAGCGATATGATTCAGAATAATTTCTGCGGAATCTCATCATTCCAGTCATCCTTCGATGATTCAGATCTCTACAGTTCATACTTCATTAAGGCCAAGCTCATAGACACTTCATTCCGAAATTGCAACATCAAGGAAACTGTTTTCTACGAAATCACTCAGGAAAATATTTCCTTCCGCCAGTCAAACACAAATGCAGCCGTATTCGATAAGCGGGGCAGTGCACTCTTTACAGGCCTTGAAGAGCTTGATGTTCCACGCGGCGTACAGAAGGGACCGGGCTTATGAAAATTTACCTTCACCTCGATTTTCAAAAACTCACAAACTGCTATCTCGTAGTCAATGAAGTGGCAAAAAAAGCACTTATCATTGACCCTTGCAAAATTTCAAATATTCTCATCAAGCAGATTGAGGACGGCGGTTACGACTTATGCGCCGTTTTAATCACCCATAAACACGAAAATCACTATCGGGGATTAAAAACACTTCAGAAGATTTATGACTTCCCGGTTTATGCTGCCGACAACGAACTGGCTAACGCAAAGAACATTTTAAAGGGCGACGGAACTAAGAATATAGCAGGTCTTAAAGTCGAATATTTTTCACTTCCAGGCCACAGTGCTGATTCCATCGTCTACAAAATCAATGACGCAATCTTTACAGGAGATGTGCTTTTTGCTGGCAAAATCGGCTCAAGTTCCTGTACCTACACTCAAAGATATCTGGCAAACGGAATAAAATCAAAACTTTTCACTCTCAATGATGACATGGTAATCATGCCGGGACACGGCCCTGTCACAAGCGTAGGAGCCGAAAAGCAGTTCAATCTTGACCTTGCATCCCTCGAAAATAAAACTATCTCGTAATAAGCCAGACTCTGCCCGCATTAAGATTCCAGCGGTCGCTCACATATTCATCAAGAAGTGAAGCTGCACTTTCAAATCCTACCCCAGCCGTATTAATAATATAATCGGCCTCGTTTTTTGCAAGTTGCTGGGAATGCTCCCTTTTTGCCATATCAACGAAATAAGATGCCGTCACTGAAAGAGGTCTCTGGAGCATATAAGCCATAAATTCATTTTTCATCAGATAATCATCGTTAACATCATAATTGAGGCTTGGCGTAACCTGAAAATATTTCCTGAGATAAGCCAGTGTTTGAGGATCAATCGTATAATAAATTGAAGCCACAGTATTTCTAAAATCGCCGTCAATAAAGAAAATTCCATGCCAGCCCTCATGCGCAATGAAAGTAGTGCGGAGATAGGCCGGTGACTCCTGCGAAATCGAAATTGCTGCCCCCTGCCCGGCCGTAACCTCACCATTTGAGGCGATGGAAATCACGCCGTTATATGCAAGAATCTCTTTAAGAAGCAATTCCTTTTCATTGAGCTGAAAATTCTCCAGTCGGGCTTTTTCAAAAAATCTGGCCAGATCATCAGCCTTATAGTCGTGCGCATTATAGCCATGCTTGCCCTTTAATTCTGCATCAGAAAGCAGCCGTCCTTTATAACCTGCCTTTTCTACAAAAAAAGCCAGACGGCGGAAAAAATCATCCTGAACATCATAAGTTGAAATATCAAAAAACAAAACGCCTGGAAATCTGTCCCACTCAAAAAGTTCATAATCATTCCCGCGCCAGTTATTCCGTGGCCATTTCATGATAAGCCCAGGATCAACTTTTATCGGAAGAAGCACATTTTTTTTGCCCGATGTAAATGAAAGAAGATTCTTATCGGAAGCAGTAAGCAAAACAGATTGAGGATACTGTTCTTCATCCGGATAGGTCACAACAGAAAAAGGGGTTTTAAGTGCTGCGGTTGGAATTTCAACAACTTTGTCACTTTTTCGGATATAAAGAACTTCACCTCCAAAAGCTAATTTTTGACTGCCTGTAGTCTCACGGAATTTGACCGAAATAGTCGGCATAAGACCTTCCCGGGAGTTAATCGAATTGAATGCAAGCGAAGCGCCCCTAAAATCATCCGTGCCGTTATTGCTTCCTCCGTTTGGCGCAAAACCAAATACCGGGATCTCACTTGAAAAATCATGACCTATAAAAGCCCGCACAATCTTAGCAGAAACAATCTGAACCTTTGAAAGTGACTTTATAAAAAATCCAGAAGGAACTTTTTTGTCCTTTTCAAAGCAAAAGGCAAGGGCAAAAGTTGAATTTCCGTATTTGAACAGATTATCTGCAACCACCGGCAGGCTGTTAATCTCTAAAAGATCTGGCTTTTCATCATAGTAAAATCCAAAAGAAAGGTCACTCATAGCACCTTCTCCGCGGATTTTTACAGGCTTGATCTGAACAAGGAGTGAAGCATCACCGTTTTTCTGAAAGAAATTTTCGGCAGCGAGTCTTTGCTCAAGCGTAAATTGAAAAAAACGGACACCTTTTGAAGAAGATTCAAGAACTTCAGAAGAGTAAAAGTCAGGGATTTCAAGGAAAAAGTCAGACTTTCGGGAACATGAAAGTAAAATCGGAATCAGAAAAATATATAAAAAGTGAATGATTTTTTTTGAAAAATGTAAACTCAGCATGAATAAAATCTATCACAAAATAAAAAAAGTAACTATCATATAGAGAAAAAAATGAAAATCACTACAGCAATTTTTTTGAATCCAAACCAAATTATCCTCATCCGAAATCTTCAGAAAGAACTATATCCTGCCCTTCCTCTTTTACCAATTTGCATAAAAAACGAAGACTTACATGAAGAGTCAAAAGTAACAAAAGCCCGGCCGGCTGGAATCTATAAGCAAAACGATAAGATCTATTTAAAAATCGAAATGGAAATCGACGGAAAGGAAAGCAATGGAACAATTGAATTGTGCAGATTTTTGTCAGATGAAAATACACTTGATTGCCAAAAGCTCTGGGAAAGTTTCTCGCCAGGAATTAAAAAAATCTCTCCATTCAGGCTTGTACAAATAGAAACAGAAGAAGGCGAAAAAGGCACAATTTGGCGGGTTGTAAAAGAAAAATGGAAAAAACTGTGATTAAATCACCTGTATGACTTCAGGGTCAGTGATATGAATATCCGTGCGGCTCACAATAAAAACGATCAGGCTTGCCACGACAAAAAAAATTCCCACAATCATTGCCTGAAATGACTGGGTAAGCTCTGAACCGGATTTCTGTGCAATTATGGGGGACAGTAAAAGGCCACTGACTGCAGAAAAAATTGGAAAAAGCAGAGAAATCAGGCCTAAAATTCCGTTCAAAATTCTTGGAAAGCCGATTCTGACAATATTGTTTTCTTTTAATGGGAGATTCTTCCGGTTTATTACATGAAAAGGCTTTCCCTGCTTTGCGCAGTCAATGGAATTACAGGTAACACAGGCATCAGAAATAAGAGAAACAACTTCAATCCTCTGACCTTCAATACCAGTGATTATTGCAAAATCACGCATCATGCCCCTCTGAATCAAATGCATTTTCACCAAGCTGGATGTTTTTCATCTGTTGAACGCACATCTGGTAGCCGGCTTTGTTTCCTAGTTCCTCATAAGTATCCCGAAGATTAAAAAGTGCATCATAATAATAAGAATTAATTGTAACGGCATTCTCAAATGCCTCGCATGCAAGTGGAAAATCATTGGTATTGAAATATATGACTCCCAGCGTATTCCACAAATGGGCATTCTGCCTGTTCCTTGACAAGCCCTCTAAGCAAAAAGCCATAGCCTCTTCATTACAGCCCTGGTTAAAGCAAACAAGAGCCAGAGTTTCAATGACTTCATCATCATCTTCGTTTATTTCATGTGCATTGAGCAAGGCTTTTTTGGCTGCAGAAAGATTACCGGCATCACGATAAGTAATTCCAAGATTGTACCAGAGCAGGTAATTATATTTTTCGATGGAAATGGCGCGCTTGAGGCAGGCAATAGCCTCGCTGTACTGACCATTTGATGCCAGTTCGATGGCCTGAGTATTAAGCGTTGAGATATTTTCAACCATAACCACTCCTTAATTTGCCTTTTTCTGGAGAGATTCGAATAATTCTTTTATAAGAAAAGCTGCGGCCGAATCAGAATTTGAGAAAAGTGAAGCAAGACAGGCACTGTTTTTAGCTATAACTTCATTCCCCCGCTCTTTTGCCTTATCAACGGCTCCGCTAGCAGTCAAAAGGGAAATAGCCTCTTCAACGGCAGGAGAATCAATTCCCTCATTTCTTGCTTTTTGGAAAAGAGAACTGAGTTTTTCGATATCATGGGGATGATTTTCGAGATGAATGAGCACAGGAAGACTTTTTTTCCCCTCTACGATGTCGTCTCCCCTCTTTTTGCCTGGATTTCCCGTGGTAAGATTTATGACATCATCAATAATCTGAAAGCCAGTTCCAATATCTTCTGCAAAAGTGCCAGCTTTTTCGGACTCTTCAATACTAGCTCCGCCTGCAAGAAGCCCCAGTTTTACGGCCATTCTTGAAAGTGTGCCCGTTTTGTTACGAACCATTGCCGTGTATTCCTGGACAGAGGGGATGAGTGCAGGATTTCGGTGCCAGAGAATGTCCATTGCCTGACCTAAGTGCAGTCGTCGGAGTTCCGTTAAAAAAAGTTCGTAGAGCTGAAGTTTTTCTGAATCAGAAAGTGTCAAATCCTTTATGCATGAAGCTGCCTCAAAATAAAGCCAGGAACCGGCATTAAGGGCAACATCAAGACCATAAGTGATGTGGGCACAAGGCTTACCACGGCGAGTATCAGCTGCATCCTCAATGTCGTCATGTATAAGGCTTGCCGTGTGAGCAAATTCTACAAGCGGCGTGATTTTGTATGCCTTTTCGACAACGAGATTAATTTCGGTTTGAGAAGATTTTTTTGCCTCGGCTGCCATCTCAGCGCAAAGAACCAAAAGGAGTGGCCGCCAGCGCTTACCACCAAGTTCTACAAGATTTGTGCATGGAGCGAGCAGGTTTGCAAGATGAGAGCCATTTATGCAGGAATCAATATTCCCGAAAGAAAGCTTTTGCCAGTCTGCATCCGACTGAGACGGAAGGTATGTATGCAAAACGCCCTCAATTTTTTGAAGGCGCGAAGAAAATTCTGAATTCATATTCTATAAATATACTACAGAAAAGCGAAAAATGCTAGAAAGATTTACGGCAGGTATTCTTTATTGATGTTCCTAAGGGCTGCAAACATTTTTTCTTTAGCACGACGATCCCCGTGTGTTAGAGCTTCCAGACGGGCGCGGGCATCCTTTCGGCCGGAATTATCCTGATACATACAGGTACAGGTTGTGCTGATGTAGCCGGCCTCTTTTGCATGTTCTTTAATCGTCTCAACATCAGCATAGCAGAGAGGACGAATAAGCGAAAGAGGATATTTCTGGTAATTCAAACGAGGTGGCATCGTGGAAAGTTCTGATTTTACCAGCATATTCATCAGAAGAGTTTCAAGGATATCATCCATGTGATGACCAAGAGCAATCTTATTGTAACCGTGCTTGAGGGCAAAGTGGACAAGTTCGTTCCGCCGCTGGTTAGAACACCAATAGCAACTCATTTTAAATCCTTCCTTAATGCGGTTCTGAACATCAACGAAATAATTAATTGTGTCTACATTCCATTCCTGCATTTGGGCACGAAGTCGCGGACTCATCGTGCAAGCTTCAAAATCTGTCTCGATATGAATTGCCGAAAATGTAAAATCCGCGTCCTTTCTTTTTGCTCGGTTGGCAAAATACTCAACCAGGGCAGTAGAATCCTTACCACCAGAAGCACCGATAAGAATTCTGTCGCCAGGCTCAATCATATTGTAATCATAAACCGCCTTATCAATAATGCTGAATAATTTTGGTTGAGACATAATTATGGCCTTATGCAGAAAGCTTTACAGAACTTCTCTTTCGACGGATAAGCTGCAGAACAAGAAGCACAAAGAGGAATGCGATTCCAAAAACATCTGTCTTCGGAGACGGATCAATACAACACAAGCCCGCTGCAAGGAAGGCAAGTCGCTCAATTAC
Source organism: uncultured Treponema sp. (assembly GCA_947167745.1). The sequence goes on along the minus strand of CAMVJE010000003.1, from coordinate 17,373 downwards.
GGAAACAACTTTTTTTGCAGAAGCAGATATGCCGGTATTATTCAGGAAGCCAGTTGCAGTAAAAGCATAGCCTTCAAGACCAACAGCAACAGAGAACATTCCCAGTAAGGCCGTGACCGTAATACCGAGGATTGAAAGGGCATTTGCTCCCAACATCAGCATTTGCGGATTATAAATGAACATGTATGGAACAATAAATGCTCCAATTGCAAGTTTTGTGGCATTAACCGCCGTGCGCATGGGCCGGGCTTTTGCTATCGCAGCACCCGCAATGGCCGCAAGAGCTACAGGCGGCGTAACATCAGCAATAATTCCGAAATAGAAAGCAAACATGTGGGCCGGTAAAAGCTGCTCAGGGCTTGGCGTTCCAAGTCCGTATACACATCGAACAATCGCACTCGCCGTGATTGTAGAAGTAATGAGATAATTAGCCGTGGTTGGAGCACCCATTCCCAAAACAATTGAAGAAATCATGGTCAAAATCAGGGTGATAAAAAGCTTTCCGTGAGCAAGAGCAACAAGACCCGCACCGAGTTTTAAGCCAAGCCCTGTAAGTGTAACAATACCGATGATGATTCCTGCCATACCACAAGCAATTGCCACACTTATAACACCTCGGGCAGCAGCACAAAGCACATCAACCAAATCATCAAGACCGAAGCGTGGTTTCTTTCCTTTTGAAACATCAATGAGGGATACGGCAATTGCAATTATAATAATCGAAACAATTCCCATAAGGGCTGAGTAAGTGGCCGTCTTTCCAGAGCAAAGAAAGTAAATAATCACCACAAGCGGAAGAATCATATAACCGCGGGAAAGGAAGAGAGGAAGGAAGCGGGGAATTTCTTCTTTTGGTAAGCCCTTCAAGCCCCGTTTGTGAGCCTCAAGGTGAACCGTGATAAAGATACCAGCAAAATAAAGCAGGGCCGGGATGATTGCAGCCTTTACGACAGTAAGATAGGGAACTCCTACACTCTCTGCCATAAGGAAAGCAGCCGCTCCCATAATCGGAGGCATGAGCTGACCGCCAGTAGAAGCCGCCGCCTCAACCGCACCCGCAAATTCGCCCCGATAGCCAAGTTTTTTCATCATTGGAATTGTAAATGAACCTGAACCAACAGTGTTTGAAACAGAACTGCCTGAAACCGTTCCCAAAAGAGCAGAAGAAAGAACAGCAACCTTTGCCGGTCCTCCACTCGCCCCTCCTGCAATTGAGTTACAGGTATCGATAAAGAACTGACCTATTCCAGTTTTTTCAAGGAAGGCTCCGAACATAATAAAGAGGAAGATAAAAGTTGAACAGGCTCCGATTGGAGTACCCATGATTCCCTCGGTTGTGTAATAGAGGTGGCTGACAACACGGGTAAGCTTGTAGCCACGGTGATTTAAAAAACCTGGGAGATATTTTCCTATAAAGGCATAAAGAATGAAAGCACCGGCGATAATCATAATCGGAAGACCGACGATTCGCCGACAAGACTCGAATAAAATTATAATTCCGACAATTCCAACTACAATATCAAGCGGAGTGTAGGCTCCTGCCCGAAGGACGATCGTGTGGAAATTAATGATGTAGTAGCTCCAGCAGCCCGCCCCCACAAAGGCTAGAATTACATCGTAGACAGGGAGGGTATTTTTCGGCATGGATTTTGTAGCCGGAAAAAGCAAAAAGGCAAGAAACTGCACGAATGCCAGATGGGAAGCACGCACAAGCTGAGCCGGAATAGTGCCGGTTAATGTTGCATAAAGCTGGAAGATACAGAAAGCAACAGAAACAATAACAGTAATGCTCTGCCTCCAGCACTTGTGTTCCCGATAAGCCTGTTCTTTAGACAAATCCTGCATGAGTTTTTTCATCTCATCTTCGTTTGTAGTAGGAAGTAAGCTCTCTACAAGAGGACTTTCTTTCGTGTTTTCAATTTCATCGCTCATTCTTGTACTCCTATTTTTATTTCTCACAGCGCTTAAAGCTTAGATCTTCTTTGTCAGAAAATAGCTCAACAGTGAGACCCGTCTTACCTCAAAGAGAAGGCTGGTCCGGGCTTTGAAAAAATTTTTCAGAAAAAATTCCCTGCTGAAATCAGTATTAAGAGGCTCTGTTTCATCTGTAAGGGCGATCGAATGGTCCGCAATTACCCCTACAGCCATAACAAGTTTGGGAAGAACTCTGTGAAGGTTCTCAATCACATATCCGTTTTTTGCTACGCGGAAGGATGCTCCCTCAGTCTCAGAACTTTCTGGAATTCCAGCCCCGTAAGAAACGAATTCTGTCATTGATAGTTCCAGATTTCCTGATTTTAAAGGAAAATAAAAATCGTGTACCCTACCCTTGTTTACTGAATGTGTATAACTGATTACAAAGCCCCGCGCCATTGCAGAGCGTGAATAAATTCTTTCTGAAAAATTCTTGCGATTGGAAATCGACAGCACCCGCACAAGTGGCAGATTAACTGCCAATAATAGTGCAAGTGCGGTCAGTAAAAAAATTTTTTTCATTAATTGCGCTTAGTTCAAAACGCCGATTTCTTTGTAATATTTTGCAGCACCTGGATGGAATGGAACAGAAACACCTGTTACAGCGGCTTTTGCGCTGACTTCCTTTCCTTTTGCGTGAGCAGTGCTGAGTTCATCAAGATTTTCGAACAAGGCTTTTGTCATTTCATAAACTGTTGCCTCATCCAAAGATGCGCTTACTGCCAGTGTTGCCTTAATTGCAAGAGCATCAGTATCAACATCAGTACCTTTATATGTGCCGGCAGGAATTGTTGTTTTTGTATAGAAAGAATATTTACTGCAGATAGAATCAGCTTCGGCTCCGCCTACAGGAATAAGCTCAAGACCTGCAGTGAAAGCAAGTTCCTGCAATGCTGAATTTGGAACACCAGCAGTTACAAAGCAGGCATCAAGTGTACCATTCTGCAAACCTTCTGCAGATTCTTTGAATGAAAGGTTGTTCTTTTTGATGTCGTCAAATGTAAGGCCATAGCCCTCAAGAATCTGTTTTGCGTTGAATTCTACGCCTGAGCCTGCATCACCGACAGAAACACGCTTTCCGCGCAAGTCAGAAATTGATTTAATTCCGCTTGTTTTTGAAGCCGCAATCTGAACGACTTCAGGATACAAAGTTCCGATTGAAGCCAGGTTCGGCAATTTTGTGCCTGCAAACATGTCTGAACCACGGTAAGCGTAATCCATTACATCGTTCTGAACAGTTGCGAATTCAGCGTCCCCATTTGAAATAAGGCGCAAGTTCTCAGCAGAAGCACCTGTTGCCTGGGCTGTTACATTCATGTTCTCGATTTTTGTATTCCAGATGTTAGCAATTGCCCCGCCAAAAGGATAATAAGTTCCAGATGTACCACCTGTGGCAAGAATGTAGTTCTTTTTTTCGTTACAAGAAGTGAGTGCAAGGAGAGCGCCCAGAACAGAAGCGAAAATTCCAATTTTTTTCATTTTTTAACCTCTTCGTTTTGTAAGATGAAATATTTTACTATAAGATTGGGTGTTGTTTCAATGCTTTCAAAGTGCTAGAATTGTTTATTATGAAAACAGAACTTATCAAAGACCTTCTAACTTCAAAACCAGACGGAAGAATTGTTACCGTCTGTGGATGGGTTCGCACAATCCGCGACTCTAAAAACCTCGTCTTCATTCAGGTGAACGACGGTTCATGCTTTGCAAACATCCAGCTTACTTTTGACCGCTCTAATCCTTCAAATCCAAATAATGCAAGTTCAATCGAAAATGCAATCTCAAATCTTTCAACAGGTGCTTCCCTCAAGGCTACAGGTAAACTCATTGAGTCTCCGGCTTCAGGTCAGGCTGTTGAAGTAAACCTTGAAACTCTCGAAGTTTTAGGAAAATGTCCTTCTGACTACCCGATTCAGAAAAAGGCTGCCACAATGGAATTCCTGCGCGAAAACGCACATCTTCGTGGCCGCACAAACACTTTTGGAGCTGTCTTCCGCATGAGAAGTCAGATGGCCTATGCTTTGCACACATTCTTTCAGGAGAAGGGCTTTTTCTACATCAATACTCCAGAGATTACCTGCTCTGACTGCGAGGGTGCCGGCGAGATGTTCCAGATTACGACCCTTTCCCTTGAAAAACTTGCCGAGACTGCCATCGAAAAAGGCGCCGCCGGCATGAAAAAGGAAGATGCCGCAAAGCTCGTCAACTACAACAAGGACTTCTTCGGAAAGCAGGCTTCCCTCACTGTCTCAGGTCAGCTTGAGGCTGAGACTCTGGCAACATCACTCGGACGCGTCTACACCTTCGGACCAACCTTCCGAGCCGAAAACTCAAACACAACCCGTCACTTGGCAGAATTCTGGATGTGTGAGCCTGAGATGGCCTTCTTCGACCTTAACGACGACATGGATATCCAGGAAGAATTCATCAAATATCTTCTTAACTGGGCGCTCACAAAATGCAGCGAGGACATGGAATTCTTCAACAAACGAATCCAGCCGGGCGTTATCGACACTCTTCGCCACGTTGTAGAGACACCTTTCAAACGCGTAAGCTACACAGAGGCCGTCGCCGAGCTTGAAAAACACGCAGACGAATTTGAGTTCAAGCCATACTGGGGCTGCGATTTGGCAACAGAGCACGAGCGCTATCTGACAGAAAAGATCTACAAGTGCCCTGTAATGGTTTACAACTATCCAAAAGAAATCAAAGCCTTCTACATGAAGCTCAACGACGACGGAAAGACCGTAAAGGCAGTCGATGTCTTGGTTCCAGGCCTGGGTGAAATCATCGGTGGCTCAGAGCGAGAAGAAAACTACGACAAGCTTTTGGCACGAATCAATGAGCTTGGCTTAAAGCCAGAAGATTACTCATGGTATCTCGACCTTCGCAAGTTCGGAACTGTTCCACACTCAGGATTCGGCTTGGGCTTCGAACGACTTCTGCTCTATGTAACGGGAATGCAGAACATTCGCGATGTAATTCCTTACCCACGGGCACCGAAACTGGCAGATTTCTAAAGTATTAGACGCAGATTAACGCAGATAGACGCGGATAGAGTTTTTAAAACGAGGGTGTTTCGTAATAAAACGAAAATCTTTCTTATAACAACTTTTTATCTGTGTTCATCTGCGTGCATCCGCGTCAATTTTTTATTTACGAATGAACAACAAAACGCCACGAAAAATCACATTTGTTACATTCTCCCAGAGCGTCTTTCTTACTACGAAATTTTTTTTGCAGAACAGACTCTTGTCTTTTGCCGGTTCATGTGCCTTCAGTTTTTTGTTCTCAGTCATTCCACTTTTCATGATGGTGGTGATGGTATTGGTAAGATTCTTGCACGCTTCTCCCAAAACCATATCTACCATTGTCTCGGCAATTCCCGAGCTCGAACATTATTTTAATTCCGATTCAGTCATTAAGTCAGTTCAGTCAATAAGAACTGTAAGTTCCTTTGAAATAATCGCCGGTATTTTTGTTTTGTGGATGGCTCGTCGTTTTTTTGCCTCGATTTTTGACTCAATGCAAAATATTTTCCATACCCAAACTCAACGAAAGGCCTTTTTTAATCAAATTCTTACATTCGTAACGGAAATAGCAATTGTTCTGCTTTCTGCAGCCGTAGTTTTTATCTTCATTTCCCTGCAAACAATTTCAACTATCGAGTTTTTTAATCAGTTTCCGCAAATTGTCTCCCTGACAGAAAGATTTTATTCAGGAAATTGGGGAACAATTATCCCAAACATTCTGATTTTTATCGTTGTAGCACTGTTTTTCAGAACCGCCTCAGGTACCAAGCCAAAAATGCTTCTCTGTATTTCTACAAGCCTTCTCTGCACAGGTTCTTTCCTTGTTTTTAGAATTATCATGCACTTATTTTTAAATGCAAACCGCTACAACCTTATATATGGCGTTCTCGGTCATGCAATTATCCTTTTCATGGATATTTTCTTCTTTTTCGTCTTCTATCTGATATTTGCTCAATTCATATATGTAGTCCAGTTTTTTGATGAACTTCTTCTGGGAGAACTTTACCTGCTTCCAAAAATCGAACATCCAGGAATCGGAGCCGGCATCAAAAGAGGGCTTTTTATCCGTCCTGATTTTTTGATTGCAAAGAACAAAAGTAATGTCTTTTCATATCACCCCGGCGATATAATCTTTGAAAAGGGATCTGAAGACAATTTCGCTTACTACATCATCAAGGGAACCGTGAAATTTGTTTCAGGAGACGGGAACGATGAAAGCCAGACTCTTGCTCACCGGGGAGAATTTTTCGGAGAGACATCATGCATTCTGGATCAAAAAAGGTCTGCTACAGCAATCGCCGTCATCTCAACAAGAATCATTAAAATTGAGAGCGAGAGATTCCGCTTTTTAATCCACCAGAATCCTGAGGCCGCTAAAAAAATTCTGAAACAGATAAGCCCGTTTTTTAGTTCTCAATTAAAATTAAATAAAAGTCGAATTTAAAACAAATATTCTCAAATATTCTATAGAAATCTGTGTTAATCTGTGTTAATCTGTGGTTACTTTTTTTTGGAGATAATATGAATCGTTCTAAAATCGTTGTTCTTGACTTTGGATCTCAGTATGCACATCTTATTGCAAAAAGATTCCGTGCAATGGGTTATTATTCAGAAATTGCTTTACCCAGTGCGCCTTTAAGCGTTTTTGAGGGAGCAAAAGGAATCGTCTTTTCGGGCGGTCCTTCTTCTGTTTACGAAGACAATGTTCCTGAGTTCAACGAAAAAATTTTAGGACTTGATTTACCGATTCTTGGTCTCTGCTATGGTCACCAGCTGATGGCTCATTCTTATGGCGGAAAAGTCGGCAAGGCTGAAGTCGGTGAATTCGGTTTTGCAGAATTAAATTTAAACGATTCAGGAAAGTCTTCTCCTCTATTTAAAGATGTCTCTCCAACAACACAGGTTTGGATGAGCCATCAGGACGGAGTTCTTTCTCTCGGTGAAGGTTTTGAGGTCATCGGAACTACAAAAGACTGTCCTTATGCCGCCGTCCAGAATCTATCAAAAAAGCGGTTCGGCCTCCAGTGCCACTGCGAAGTAAAGGACACTCCGGAAGGCAACAAAATCTTTAAGAATTTTGCAGACATCTGCGGCATGGAAGTAAACTGGGATGAGGATACTGTCTTAAATCACATCCTTGAATCAATAAAATCAGACGCAAAAGACAAAAATGTCCTTCTCTTTTTGAGTGGTGGCGTAGATTCAACTGTTGCATTTGCTCTTTTAAACAAAGCTCTCGGTCAGGAGCGGGTTCTCGGTCTTCACATCGACAACGGCTTCATGCGCAAAAATGAAAGCAAAAATGTTGCAGAGGCATATCATAAATTCGGTTTCAATAATTTCATCGTTGAGGATGCAAGTGAATCTTTCCTTAATGCAATCAAAGGCCTTACTGACCCTCAGAAAAAACGCATGGCTGTGGGCGAGAACTTCATCACAGTGCGCGATTCAGTAGTTGCAGCACAAAAACTCAACGAAGACGACTGGATGCTGGCTCAGGGAACACTTTACCCGGACATCATCGAGTCTGGCGGAACCAAGAATTCTCACACAATCAAGACACATCACAACCGGGTTGACGGAATCCAGAAGCTCATCGCGAAAGGCCTTATTATTGAGCCCCTCAAAGATTTGTACAAGGATGAAGTTCGCGCGATAGGTAAAAAACTCGGCCTCGACGACAAGCTCGTCATGAGACACCCTTTCCCAGGACCGGGACTTTCAATCAATGTACTCTGCTCAAACGGTATTCTCTCTGACGAAGATAAAAAAGAAATGGCCGAAGCCCAGAAAGAACTTGAATCAATTAAAATCGCTCATTTCTGCGAGCATTGCACTGCAAGTTTGCACAAATACGTACTTCCTGTAAAATCCGTGGGTGTTCAGGGTGACTTCCGCACCTACCGCTTCCCGGCTGTTCTCCAATTTAAGAAGGACGAAGAAAACGGCTTCTGCCACTTCCCCAAGCACTGGAAGAAAATTGAGGACGAGTCAAGCAACATTACAAATTCTTCAAAGCTCGTAAACCGCTGCATAATTGCTCTCTGGCAGAATCCTAAAATAAAAGACGAGGAGTTAAAACTTCAGGAAGGTTACTGCGACAAAAGAAGACTTGATCAGCTGAGGGAAGTTGATAATATCGTTCTTAATAATCTCCACGAGTCAGGCTGGTATGATAAAATCTTCCAGCACCTTACGATTGATTTGCCTTATGCGTCTGCCCCGGACAGAGCAAGCTTCGTTCTCCGCCCTGTCTGCTCGGAAGATGTAATGACCGCGCGTTTTGCTCAGCTTGACCGCGACTTACTGAACAAAATAGTATCAGAGATTGCTGCCCTTCCTTTTGTCGACGCCCTCTATTACGATGCTACAAACAAGCCGCCTGCAACATTCGGCTGGGAATAGGTTTTTCTTGCAGTAACAAAAATTCAAGTGTATAATATTAGAAGGAGTTTGTATGGCAGAGGCAGAAAAGTCAATTTACGGAAGGAAAGTTTTTTTCATTAATCCAGGCATAAGTTTTGAAGCGGCCGTAATTGACAGACTCAGGCTTATGGAATATGAAGTTTATGCCGTCGCTGATTATCGCAAAGTAAAGCATCTTCTTCGTAAAAATGCCGATTCTATCTGCTTCTTCCTTATCGAAAATCAGCTCACTCTAAAAGGCTGGCACAACTTCATCAAGTCTTTTGAAGAAGAAAGTGTCTTCACACCGCTTGATATGGGAATACTCCTCCCTGCACTACCCGAAGATAAATTATCAAATTTTTTGTCTGAGCTCAATTTCACCGCCGGTAAAATCAATCTGAAACAAGATCCCGAAAATATGTTCCATGAAATCGTTAAGGCACTTGATGCATGTCAGGCTAAAGGCTTACGAAAATATGTCCGCGCAAATTGTCTCAACGAAAGTGCCGATTTGTTATGGTTAAAAGATAACCGCATGGTCCGCTTAAAGATTATTGATATCAGCTCAGTAGGTCTTGCAGCAAAAATGTCTCTTGGTCAGGCAAATGCTGTTTTCATCAATCAAATGATTTCAGATGTTACCCTCAACCTCAGAAATATACAGGTTTCAGTGGATATTAAGATTTCAGCTATCAAGGATGGCGGAGACTTCCTTCTTGTCGTTATAATGTTCACACCAGAAACAGTTCCAGATTCAATCAATAAAATCCGCCACTACATTGCAGAAAACCTTCAGTTTTCAATTCAGACACAGGTTAAATCATTTGATTTGGACCGCATTGATTATGAAAAGCTGTACTGATACAGCCTTTCATAATTTCTAAAAGTCATACTCGTTAATATTTTCTTCGCCGTCTACTAAAATCCAGCAGGCGGCATTTTCTTTTGCAATCGGAAGAATATACTTGTTGTATGCAGCGATGACCTGTGATGCCTGAACAGATTGAACTAAATCCGCACGCTCAAGATAGGCTTTTTCAGAACCGAGATAAACCATGCTTGAAATAAGGCTTGAAGCTAATCCTGTAGCAGTCTGACCAGAACTAAAAAGTGATGTAATGAATTTGTTTTTATATGAATCCAAATCATCATTAAGTTTCTTTTCGTCAACAGAAAGAATCGCATCAGTAATCAGTTTTTTAAGTTTTGCCTTTTCGGTAGCTTTGTAAACTGAAAGAACTCCAACAAGTTCTTTTCCGCCAATTATTCCGGTGTTAATGGAATACACTGCACCTGCCTTTTCACGAACCTGAGAGTACAAAAGGTCATCAAGATACATTGTTGCAAGTGCAAAAGGAATATAATCAGGAGCTGTTTTATTGGGGCACTCAAAAAGCCCTGCAATGTAACCGGTGTTTCCAGCCTGTTCATTTGCAACACGGACTACAGTGTTTCCTACTGAAATTTTTGGAATTTTTGGAGCTGAGAAAGCCTTTCGCGGTACGCTACCGAATTTTTTGTCCAAAGCAGCTGTAAAATCATCGAGAAGTGAAGCATTAAAATTACCCACAACGACGATTTTCATTCGGAGAGCATTCAAAAGCCCTTGATGTATCCCCTTAACCAGAGACAGCGTTATATTATTGACCGATTCTTCATTTGCAGAAGAAGTAGTTTCATAAGGATGATTTTTGAATGCTTCTTCTGAAATAGCAATAGAAAGCGCTCCACTGGGATCAGCCTTTCTGCCTGCAATCTCTGATTTTACTTCAGTTATGCGCTGATTAAAATCCGACTCAGAAAAAAGAGGATTCATCATACATTCAGCGAAAATATCAAGGACTTCAGCCATGTCCCGCTGGATACAAGTAAAACCGGCAAGAGCGAAGTCTTTGCCAGAAGAAGAATACAGTGAGAAACTTTTCTCGTATTCAAGCTGGCTGATTGTTTTGTACGGATAGTTTTCGCTTCCACGCAATGCAAGGTCAAGAGTGATACCTTCAATACCACTGATGCTCTTATCGATTGCGCTCAAACCACCCTCAAAAACAATACGTAAAACAACAATTTTACTGCCCCGGTTCTGCTTGAAAATAACCGGAATGCCGTTTCCAAGATTCTTAGTTGTAAAGTCTTCTACAGGAACAAATGCAGGGCCTTTATCAACCTTTGTAGAACCGCAGGAAACAAACAAAATTGCCTGGCCTAAAAGTAAAGCTACCAGAAAGAATGACAGGAAAATACCTTTTTTTGATTTATCTGTTTTTTTGAAATTCATATTATCCCCGCTATTTTGAAATATCAGTTACTTTGTAATTTTTATGCCAGAATGCATTTTCGGCAGTGATTTCCTCGTAGCCGTGAGCCTGGAAAGAATATCTAAATTTTTCCCAGACTTTTGGGCTAACAGAAACAACCAGCACGCCTTTTTTATCCTGAATATAATTTTTAATGAATGAATTAACATCAGCTTCCGTAACACGGGCCATATCGCTGTCATAACTAAAAAAATACTCAGCTCCACAAGTTGCCCAAAAATAAGAAAGTGATGATAGAATTGCGTTTGCACTTTCCAATTCATAGATTCGAGAATCTTCAAGCTGCTGAATCACAAAACCTATACCTTTCGGCTTAAAAAATTCCTCGTTATTGCTAATAACAGGAAGAGCCTTCTCCTTAAAGACCTTGAGGAAAGCATCACCTTTATCAGCAGGATTGAGGTTGTCGCGGTCAGCCATTTGGAAAGAACCAAAACCTTTTCTGACTTCCGCTGCTTTTTGTTCATCAAAAAGCATTACCGCATGAAATGAAAGAATTCCAGAAACTCTTGCTGTAGGATACGAGACGAATATATAATCAGCCTCCGGGATACTGAGTTCTTTAGCAGAAAGGAGAGTTTTAACAAAAACACCTTCAGGATTATTTGCAATATTTAAAAAGACATCTGCAAAGTGAGTATCTGAAGCATCAGTTTGACCATCAGGTCCACGAAGATAATAGCCGACTTGAATCATCTCGTCCGAAAGTCCGGGATTGATTGCGACCAGTTTTTTGTCATGCACCAGCGGAGTTTTAGTATCAGGCGCTTCAAATGGAATTTCTGTTTCAGGGTTCTTCCAGTCAGAATAAATTTCTTTTACATAAGAATAAACCTGATCAGCCTTCACATCACCACCGACAAAAATAGCTGAATTTTGCGGAATGTAGTAAGAAGACTGAATCTGACGAAGGATTTCCGGAGTTGCATTCTGAACATTGACAGGATTTCCGCTTGGATCAAGCCTCCAGGGAGAATTAGGAAAGAGCGCCCTAAAAATAGCAGAAGTTCTTATATGAGCAGGACTTGTAAAATCTGCATTAATTTCTGAAAGAACGACACCTTTTTCGTTTTCTAATTCTTCTTCACTGATAAGGGGGGTCCGAATTGCATAAGACCAGAACTCAAGACCTTCCCGAACCTGAGAAGAAGGAACTGTAAAATAATAATTTACACGGTCTACTCCTGTCGAACCATTCTGATCAATCTGCCCCATGCGGTTTGCAGCGGCAGTAAACTCATTCTGGTTCGCATATTTAGCATTTCCCTTGAACATCAAATGCTCATAAAGATGAAAAAGACCTGCATTTTCTGGTGTTTGGGTTACAGCACCAGCCCTTACTGCGATTTCAATGTAGGCCAGTGGAGCCGCTGAATTTTCTGCGACAAAAAGCTCCAGGCCATTATCAAGACGATAGCGATAGACTCCTGGGATTGTCGTGACTTCAGCAAAGACATAAGAAAGCAAAGAAATGATTAAAATCAGAAAGAATTTTTTGAAATTTGAATTCATAATATGTTAATTCTACCACGGGGAAGAATAAAAAAAAAGAAAAAATAGCCACAGGAATTTGAGCAAAACCGAATTCCTGTGGCCTGAAAAATTATTGATTGAGGGCACTTACAACAGCTTCAACACCGGCCTTACCGACATTAGAAGATTTTCCGACGCCCCAGACAGTCGTTCCATCCTGTTTTGTAATCTGAACATAAGCAACGGCAAATGTATCACTACCTATACCCACAGAATGCTCATGGAAAGCAGAAATATTGAATTCTGGGACAGGAGTTGCTGCGAGAGCGGCTACAAATGAATCCAAAGGACCGTTTCCCCGGCCGCCGATGGAAATTTTCTCGCCCTTATAGCTTATTACGGCACGACAAGCTACATGCTCGCTCTCGTCTGCACTTTCCACCTGGGTTGAAGCCAAATCAAGAACTGAAAGCGGCTCTTTTTTGTTAATCCACTGTTCCTCAAAGAATTTGCGGATTTCTTCAGGCTGGAGTTCCCGCTGAGCAGCATCGCTCTTGGCCTTGATAAGGTCACCGATTGCAGGCTGCATTGCCTTTGGAATGGCATAACCGTAATTGTGCTCAAGGATAAAGCTGGCTCCGCCCTTTCCGCTCTGGGAATTGATTCGGATAATTCCCTCGTACTTGCGGCCAATGTCGTGGGGATCGATAAGAAGATAGGGGACATCCCAGATTGCGTCCTCGCTCATTTTTGCACGGGCAGCAAAGCCCTTTGCGATTGCGTCCTGATGACCGCCAGAAAGAGCCGTGTAAGCCAAACCGCCTGCATAAGGAGAGCGGGGATTGATTTCCATCTTTGTGTATTCCTGATATGCGTCGGCGATGTCCGGGAGATTTGAAAAATCAAGCTGAGGATCAACTCCCTCACTGAACATATTGAGAGCCACCGTTACGATGTCCAGGTTTCCAGTGCGCTCGCCGTTTCCGAAGAGACAGCCTTCGACACGGTCAGCTCCGGCCAAAAGACCAAGCTCACATGAAGCCACACCAGTTCCCCGGTCATTGTGGCAGTGGGTTGAGATAATCACGCAATCCCGGTGAGAGATTTTTGAGGCAAAATATTCGATTGAGTCAGCGTAAATGTTGGGAGTATAGCACTCGACAGTAGTCGGGAGATTAAAGATGATTTTATTCTCGCGTGACCAGCCCCACTCGTTTCCGACAGCCTCACAGATTTCGATGGCATAGTCGATTTCTGTCATTGAGTAGCTTTCTGGAGAATACTCCAGGCGAATCTTTTTGCGGTCTTCTTCGCTCAAATCCTTCATGCAGTCTTTGATGCATTTTACGCCGTCAACAGCGATTTTAATGATTTCTTCTTTTGATTTGTTGAAAGTGTACTTTCGCTGAGCCGGTGAAGTTGAGTTGTAAATATGGAAGATTACGCTGGGCGCGCCCTTGATACATTCCATCGTGCGGCGGACGAGCTTTTCCCGGGCCTGACACAAAACCTGAATCGTCACATCATCCGGGATACGCTTTTCGTCGATAAGGCGGCGGATAAAGTCGTATTCAGTATCGCTTGCAGAGGGGAAGCCGATTTCAACTTCCTTAAAGCCCAATTTAACAAGAAGTTCAAAGAAAGCAAGTTTTGTCTCGATACCCATTGGGTCAATCAATGCCTGATTTCCGTCACGAAGATCGACCGAGCACCAGATTGGCGCTTTTGTGATTCTCTTTGAAGGCCATGTGCGATTCTCAATCGGAATCGCCGGAATCGGTCTGTACTTTTTTGCATTCATAAGAAACTCCTTAAAAAAAAAGACCTGCCGCCAAAAGCAACAGGTCTTGTAATGTACGAAAATTAAAACAATACCACCACGCTTTCAGCTATTTTACGAGAAAATTATGCAAAAGTAGTAGTGATAGAGTCATCATGCTTTTAGTATCCCTTTTTAAAGCCTTTTAGTCAAGAGATGTAAGTTCAGTAAATAAAGACTTAACCTTCTTCTCAAAAAGTTCGGTCTCTTCCTTCATTTCAAGAATAAATTCGTTGTCAGTGATTCCACCAAGAACTGCATCCATCTCCCGGGCATTTCTGAAAGTATTCATTCTGAATTCATCGTCAAAATCTTTCATGCGAGAAATAAGGGTTGCATTATACATATCCTGATTGGCAAAAAGAACATCTTCAATAATTCCGTCAAAAATCTTTCGATTAAAATCCGAAATAGGGCGCGAATAAAGCTTTTCCAACAAATTCAGGGCATAAGCGACTTTAAAATCCTCATACTGCTCCTGACATCCATCATAATATTCATGAACCTTTTCCCAGGTATCTGTCGTCTGCTCTTTAATAAGCTCAAACAACTGAGACAGACGAACTTCGGGGATAATCTGCCCGCCTACATTCACCCATTCCGTAAAGAGCGGCATTTTTGAAATCTTAAAAATATCCTCGCTTGAAAGCCGTTCCTTACCGTTACGCTCGCAATAATCACAAAGAGTACGCACTGCAAAATATTTTGCAATCCTTCGGTATGCCTTGTATGCCTTAACCGGCTTAACAACAATAGCACCATATTTTTTTTGGGCTTCTCTGTCCAATAAGCCGAATTCAGCATTTGGATTTCTATGAAGATAATTCTTAGCAACCTGATACAAATCATCCTTTGATTTTGCGGCCAGTGCCTCTTTATTTTTTTCGATAACGAGGTAATTTGCCGTCAGTTCGATGATTTTTCGCAAAGCCCCCTCAACTTCCTGAATTGTGTCTGGAGCCAGCGGATCGGTTTCGATATTCTGAACTTTTACGATGCGCTTATCTCGCTTTTCAAATTTTGCTTTATTACGGGCGACTGCATACATATTATACATGAAGGCGTAAGCAGGAATAATCGTAATCGGCTCACACGGACCATTACTGGCAACCAGCGAAAAAGGAAATGTAATATTCAGTTCGTGCTGATAGCTGCCTTTTGAAATGAGGGTAAAACTTGCAAAACGAGAATTATGCTTAAAGTCAGAACAAAGCCCAGGCCAGAATCCGCGCCCTGCATACATTTCGCCGTCTGCCGCACGAGAATTATGATTTGAGCCGATAGTTGCCCCGGAAGCAATGTTGCTCTGACCGCCGACAGTTGAAGCGATAAGGAATGAAGAATTGTGATGTTGCTCATGAAAAGGAAAAATGAGATTGTTGAGAATTTCGCAGCATGAAACCGTAGAATTATCGCCTAAAATTGAATTGAGAAGCCGTGCGCCGTATTTGAGCTGACAGTTTCGCCCTATAACAAAGCGGACAGCCACAGCCTGATAGAAAACCCGCGAACCGTAGCCCAAGATTCCGTTCACTAATTCAACGCCTTCACCAATCTGACTGGCCTCTTTTTCACTTGAAAGAACGGTAATATTCTTGAGCTTGAAAGCTCCCTTAATGTAGGCATTGTCGCCGATTTTTGCATCTTTTAAAAGGGTTGTATTCTTGATGACGACATCATTGCCGGTGAGACCAAAACTGTTGAGTTCTTTTGAAAACTGATTCTCGGTCATTTCCAAAAGTCTGCGTTGTAAAAGAAAATCATCCCTATATTTTGACCAGATGTAAGCATCAGCCGGAATCATATTCTCAAAGGCAAGCACTCTTCGCCCGTCATTTTCGTTTCCTATGCCAATCCACACCCGGTTAGACTCAGGTTCCCCTTCTTTTAGAACGCCGTTTCCAAATTTGGAGTGATTTGTGCAGGACATTTCCTGAATATTGAAGAGAATATTCCGGTTCCCGATTTTGTAATTTGACAAATAATGCACATTGCGGACGACACAATCATCACCAATCACAGCATTTTCGAGATAAGAATCGTACAAACCTTCACAGAGGGCCAGATCATGATACTTGAGCGTAGATGCAGAAAGTTTTCCTATTACAAGGAATCCGTAAATTTCGCAGCCAGAAATAAGGGAAACATCAAAAGAATCTTTACTGACCCAGACATTCTTCCATGTTGAATCAGAATTTTTATTAGTCTTTTTAAGAAGGGAAATTTCGCTGGAAGTGAGCTGCCGCTTGTCATCAAGATAATCCGTATAAAACTGCGGCAAAAGCGACGCATTCTGAACTGTGCTAACCTGTACCATTCTGTCATTATAAATTGAAAACAAAAAATTGAAAATGGATAATCGGACATTCTGAAAAAAAATCTCTCTGTCAGAATCCTGATTCCTCACTTAAAAATTTTATGCTAAAATCCATCTATGAACATTCCTATGACTTATATTGTTATTGTCCTCCTCGCTTTTTTAGTAATTCTCCTTCTGATTATGCTGATTCACATTATGAACTCCCGTAAAGACAGAGATTTATCTGAACTCATGCAAAAACTTGCCTCACTTGAAAGCTCAACCCTTCAGATTCAGGAAATAGGAAAAGAAGTTTCTTCCCTTAAAATGATTCTGCACGCGCCCAAACTTCGGGGAAACTTTGGTGAATATCTTCTATACAATTTACTAAAAGACACTCTTCCGCCAAAAAATTATCAGGAACAATTTCAATTCTCTGACGGAGCCACAGTTGATGCCATAATCCGCCTGGGAAAACATATTATCCCCATTGACTCAAAATTTCCCTTGGAGAGTTTTGAGCGCTATATTTCCTCAAAAGACGCAGAAGGTCAAAAAAAGGCAAAATCTGACTTCATTAAAAGCGTAAAAAGCAGAATCGATGAAATCACAAAAAAATACATCCGCCCCCAGGAAGGCACATTCGACTTCGCCCTCATGTACATTCCCTCCGAGAGCGTCTATTACGAAATTCTCACAAAAGACTGTGCAAAAGGCTATGAACTTTTTGACTACGCCATGAAAAACCGTGTCATTACAGTCTCACCCAACACCTTCTACGCCTACCTTCTCTCCATAGTCTACGGACTCAAAGGAATGAAAATCGAAGAGCAGGCCGAATCCATCATCAAAAAAATCTCAGGAATCCAGCGAGAATTCAGCAACTATAAGGAAGAACTTGCCACGCTGGGAAAACACCTGTCAAACGCCAGCGCCAAATTCAGCGAAGTAAATGACAAGACAAAAAAAATCGGCGATCAAATAGAAAATCTGACCGCCGAATGACCCCAATGCGATTCGAACGCACGACCTTCCGCTTAGGAGGCGGATGCT
>CAMVJE010000002.1 GCA_947167745.1 uncultured Treponema sp. | reverse complement strand
TATTTTTTCTGTCAACAGATTTTTTATTTTTTTTCGATTTTTTTTTATTTTTTTTAATCGTTATCTTTTACTATTGAATAAAAGGATTTTATATAATCAATAAAAGAACCCCAGCTCAAAATCACGCACAGGCAGAAAAACACCATTGTTACAACATTGAAAACCGAGGTAATCAGTGAATTAATATTCTCAGGAATAAATGTAAATCCAAAACGCTTATAACTCTCTATTGCCAGGAAAGCAAATCCGGAAATAATGTAAAAAACAGTTTTTAACTTCCCCCCTTTTCGGGCCGCAATAGCAATTCCTTTTTTGAGAGCTGCCATACGAAGAAAACTTTGAGTAAATTCGCGGTATAGGATAAGAACAAAAAGAATCATGGGCATGTATCCCGAAGCAATCGCGCATATAAACACCGTTAAATTTAATACAACATCGGCAAAAGGATCAAAAATCTTTCCAAAATCACTTACTTCATTGTGTTTTCTAGCATAATGGCCATCCCAATAATCAGTGAGTTCCACAATAGCCAGAAGAGGAATCATAATACAGGCAGAAATAAATGAAAGAAGCTGAGAGCCAGTCCAGACAGGAAGATTAAAAATCAAATAAAAGACAGGTGCAAACAAGGCTCTTGACAAAGTAAATTTATTCGAAAGTTTCATGTATCTGAGTATAGTTTTTTACAGAGAAAAAGTAAATGGAATGAGATTTTTTATAATCCCTATAAAATTTTTTCCAGTTTTAATTCTGATGCCAAATCCGCATAATTCAGCTTAAGAAGGAAAATTCCTGGATAATAAAGTTTTTCAGGAAACTCAATTGTTAAATTTTCGGTCTGCTTAAAAAAAATGTGCTTCTTCACAGGAATACTATCTGAATGTGCAATTATTTTTAATGAATTAAAGTCATACCAGTCTCTAGGTAAAAGGAAGGGAAGTGAATCACTTAACCGGCAGTGAGGAAGAATCAAAATTTTGCCTTCATAACCATCATGCTCTAAAATTCGATCTCCTGCTAAAAGACTGCTTTTATTAAAAGTGAGTTGAAGACTTTCCGTTTGATGACCAAAATCTTTCTCAAAGAAACGGTATGCATAAAATGTAGTTCCAGCATAGAAAAATAGAAAAAGAGGTAAAAAAATCTTCCAGCAGGCAGAAATTAAAATTCCAGACACAAATTCAATTAATAGAATCAGAACAAATGACTGAAGGCTACAGCCTGACCGGAAGTGACTCTGCAAAAAATCATGGAATGGAAAAAGGGACTTAGTAAGAAATATCAAAACCGTGTAAAGAAGAATGGCAAAAGTCAGAAAAACACAAGCAGAAACGAAACGGCCAGACTTAGACTTTGACGGAAAAATAAAAATTCGTAAAAAAGAAGTTGCAGCACAGCCAAGTATAAAAATTACAAGGGCGGCAATAAACTGCTCAAGAAAGCCGGATGATGAAAAAACAAGTGAAAAATAATTCATCATCTGTCGTATACTCCAAAATCCTGGGAAATCACTATAGCTGACTCGATTTCATATCCGGGGAGTTCGGCCCCAACAATTGTTACAGCACTGTCAACACTTGTTACAGATTCGGCCATTCCATGCAAAGTTATTTTTTTGCCCTCAACACTAGTTCTCAGGAAACTGATGTTTATATCGTATACGAATATTAGAAGATTTACGATTCTCTGACCGATAAGAAGCTCGTCGATTTTTTTCTGCCCGGCCAGGTCCTTTTCGGGTGTAATCTGACTTTTTTCAAGCGCAACGATAGAAGCCGCAATTGCGTCAACATCAAGGCTGGCAGTATTTACAAGAACATCGAACATAGCCGGGTCATGTATGTCAAAGTTAAAAAATCCCTTATGAAAAGCTTTCTGCTGAACTTCAGCGGCAGAGATTTTTTTTGCAGCAGTCCTGGTATCACAGCCAAGTTCATTTTTGAGCCGCTCCGTCCGAAGTTTTTCATCAGCAATAATACGACAGGAAACATGATTTTCCAAATCTTTAAGAATTATAAATGAACCACGGCCTACTATTACGCAATTATTCTCTGAAGCTGCCTCAAGAATCGCCGTCATCAAGCAATTGAGGTATTCATCCCTTCCACGGGTAAGACCTGCAAAAAATCCAAGTTTCCGTTCATCAAATTTAGACAGTTTGGACTCCGGAAAGCCAAGCTCAACAATTCTCTTTTCGATTTCTTTTTTTCCAAAAAACTTGTAGCCAAGACATTCTGCTATTTTTGCACTGACTTGGTCCCCAAGGGAAGCAAGCTGTCTTGAAACTGTAATAATTGCCATAATCGCCTCCAGGGAATCAGATTTTCTATTCTAAATATTGTATAATATAAATCGTCAAAATCAAAACAAAATTTCTGGAGCAATTTATGAACGAAGAAAAACTTATCTGGAAAGAATTAAACAAAAAAGAACTCTTAAAAACCGTCGTACTTACAGTAAATGAAGTGGAATCTGAAAATCCAGACGGCTTAAAGGGTAAGTACATCGTAATGGATGCGCCAGACTGGGTAATTGTTGTCCCGGAAATAAATGGAAAATTTATCACTGTAAAGCAATGGCGGCACGGCTATGGAAATCTTAGTATTGAATTTCCTGGCGGAGTTATTAATCAGGGAGAAAAACCGGAAGAAGCAGCTCGCCGAGAGATGGAAGAAGAAACCGGATATAAGGCAGGAAAACTCACTTACCTCGGTTCGGTAAACCCCAATCCGGCTCTCATGAGTAACAAAGTGCATTTTTTTGCAGCGGAAAATCTAGTCAGTACTGGAATTCAACACCTTGATAAAGATGAATTCGTAGAATACCGGCAGATTCCAGTTGAAGAAGTGTATGAAAACATCGGAAATGAAGAATACCCTCACGCTCTTATGCTTGCCGCACTTTTAAAATATAAACTGTGGAAAGAAAAAAGCCCTGCTCTTTAATGAACAGGGCCTGACTTCTAGCGATTTGCTGAATACGGATCGTATTTTTTTGAAGGATTGTAAACACCTTCTCTATACTCTCCGGTAATACTCGGAATCTTCATTTTCATGCCAGGAAGAATGAGGTTAGGATCATTGGGACGTGGCATATTCGATTTGTTTGCCTGATAAAGGTTCTCCCACAAGAGAGGATTGTCGTAAACATAAGGACGCCCTGAAATATTCCAATAGCAGTCTTTTGTTTCAGCCCATGGACGAACCACATAAAACTCAGGAAGCGGTGTGATCTCTTTAATATCTGCAAGAGCATCAAGTACCTGTTTTGCAAATGCAGTTGCAGCAACATAATCCTCGTTTCCGTATGATTCCTGTGCACTTGCGTATGATTTTTGTGCTGAAGAATATGCCATGGGGAAATTTCTCTCTGCATTGATACTCTTAGCATAGTCAAGCTTTCTTGAAGCCTGCTTCATCACAGCATCGCAGTCAGATTTTGCCAGCATTTTTTTAACAAATTCTTCTGAAAGACGAGCATTTTCTTCTGCCTTTGCAGCATATTCTTCGGCAAGAACATACTCACCGGCATCAAGTGCGTGTTCGGCCTTGCGAGTGTATTCATCAGCAAGTTTCTGATAAGTGTTATTTCGATAACTTGCGGCGAAGAAAAGAGAGCCTGCAAGGAACATTGTGGCAATGGCTAAAACTTTTTTCATTTGGCATCTCCTTCAAGTGCGTTTACAGCGGAATTAATGGCACCATCAATTGCAGCGGCTTTTTTTGCATCATCGCTATCTTCAACATTTATTACAGCGTCATCTGGATTTGCGAAATTATCTGCCTCAAGAAGAACCGCATCTTCCTTTTCAATTCCCGCTACTTCACCTTCGATTGGAGCAATTGTGTCAGCCTCTTTAGTGTAATTTTCGGCCTCAGCAACACGCTGCTTTGCTCGTTCGATTGCAGCCTGTGCAGCAGCCCTTTTAGCCGCAATTGTTTCATAAAGATTGGTGAAAGTATTTTTTGCAGTACGATATCCCTTATAAGCACCTTCAAGATCTTTAGTTACAAAAGAAGCATCTGCCTTTTTAAATGTGTTTGAAGCTTCGATATATTCTGCTTTTTTTGCAACACCAGCTTTAACACTGTCGGCATTTTTCTTTGCCTCAAGGGCAGCTGCTCGCTCAGTTTTTGCCATTTCACCGAGATGTTGCAGAAGAAGAGCTGAATAAGCACTGAGAGCCTTTTCTGCATTAGTACGCATGTCTGCACCATTGTCAGAAGCCTGAAAATCAGCAAGAGCCTTTGCAGCAGAATCATCAGAAAGACCGAGCTCCTTTGCCTTTTCTTCCATTTCTTTTGCAAGAGAAGCAGTTGCAAGGGCATCATATCTTGTGATTACTTCCTTAATCTTTGCAGAATGATCGGCATTCGGATTTGACTTTATCTCAGCCTTTACATCATCATAAAATTTATCGTCTGATGCCAGAACATCTGGAAAAAACTTTTCGGCACCAGCATCAATAGCCTTCTGCCGAGCCGAATCCGCCTGAGAAAGAAGAGCCTCATTTGCCTTAGAAAAATCATCAGCAGCAGGCTGGGTTTCTGCAGCAGGTTCTTCAACTGCCGGGGCAATATCCGTTTCTGGTTCAGCTGTTGGAGTTGAGCCACAGGAAATCACTGAAAGAATTACAGCGACACTGAAAAATGAAATTAGAAACTTTTTCACGTAAGTCCTCCCTATTTTTACCTTATTTAAATTTTCGGCAATTTTTATTTATTATATTATTATAAAGAAGAAACACATCATAAGCAACAAAGAGAAAGTCCGTTGTGGTATAAAAAAAATGTATTTTTTTCAAATAGGGTCTATAATTGGAGAAAACGGAGGTTTTATTATGGCAGAAAATTTCACATTCGACTTTATGGGCGAACATCTGAAAATCGCTGAAGGAAGCGGTGGCTGGAATCTTGAACTCAATAAAATTTCGTGGAATAAAAAACCCGCAAAATATGACCTTAGAAGCTGGTCTGCTGACCACCAGAAAATGGGCAAAGGTCTCACCCTTACCGCAGAAGAACTTACAAAACTCAAAGATTTGCTAAACTCTATCGAAATTCAATGATTATAGAATCAGCTAGCCTCATATTTTGCAGAACGCCCTCCGTTTTTCATAACAATTTCGTAAAGGAGAACGGAAAGCTGTGTATTCTGAAGAGTCATACCTGTTGACCTTATTTCACTGTCTGTTCCGGAAATTGAGGCCAAAATGGCAGCGCATTGACCAAAAGTCCAGACCCTGGATGCCCGTGAATATTGATTACGGGCAGTTTTACTCGAAAAGCCCTTTGATTTAAGAGTGATTTCATCAACATAGCCGCCAGCATGAATTGAATGCCAGAGTTCAAGACGACGAAAACAAGAGGCCAGACCTGATAAAATCATGACAGGACTGTTGTTTTTTGTAAGAAGTATCTTCTGCAAAATTGAAAGAGCAGACTCAAGCCGGGTTGCTGGGGCCTGTGAGGGAGTTGCCATTGCATCAAATAAAGTAAAAGCGGACTCTTCACGATTATGGGCAAGAATCTGTTCTACATCATCACCAGTGATTTCATGCTCTTTTGGAAAGCAAAGAAAAAATCTGTTACATTCAGTACGCAAAGCCTCGGTGTTGTTTTCGGTAAGTTCTAGAATTGACTCCAGTGCATCCTCATCAATTGCATAGCCGTTTTTCCGGAAATAATTTCTGAGCCAGTCCTGAAGCCGGCTTTCATCCATTGCCCAGAAAATCTGCTTATTCTCCTTTGGAATCAGTTTATCAAGTTTTGAATCAACAGAAATTTCATCAGAAACAAGAATAAGTGTAGCAGAATCCTTTGCTGTTTTGAGCCATGACGCTATAAGTTCGATTTCATCTTTTTTTTTGACCAGTTCGGCTTCACGCAGAACGACACAGGTAGCCGGAACAAAGAGAGATTCCGTCTGAAGTTTGGCAATAATTTCTTCGATTTTGGAATCTGACGCATATAGGAGATAATTATCTACGTCACCAAACTTTTTTATGAGACTGCTCTTTATTGACTCAACTCGTTCATTACGGCTGCCAATTTCTGGACCCGTAAAAAGATAGATCGGTGCACTCATGGGGCTCAGTATGTCCGAACGATATTAGATAGAATTCCTACAATTGTGACTTCTTTGCTATAAATTGGCTGAAAAGCAGAATTTTCGGGCTGAAGACGGATCCTGTCGGCTTCTTTATAAAAGCGCTTGAGGGTAATTGCATTATCAATAACGGCAACTACAATCTGACCGTCAACAGCTGTCTGCGCCTGCTCAATAACTGCAAGATCACCGTCAAGGATGCCGGCTTCGACCATACTTTGACCACGAACACGAAGAGCGAAATAACTTTTACCAGGACGAACGAAAGGCTCAGTGAGATTTACATAGCCGTCAAGGTTTTCTTCGCTTAATAGAGGCCGGCCTGCAGCAACTGTGCCCAAAAGCGGGATTTTGCTTACGAATGTTTCTGGCTGAGAATTAGCACCAGATATAACATTGAGCGAGCGGGCCTTTTTCTGCGTCTGAGAAAGATAGCCTTTTTTTTGAAGAGCTGAGATATGATCCTGTACAGCACGAAGAGAAATCTGAAAATGCTCGCCTATTTCACGAACTGTAGGAGGATAATTATTTTCTTTTGAAAAAATAGAAATAAAATCCAAAACTTGTTGCTGACGTTCAGTTATCTGTTTCATTTAATCTCCCTGCGCATGAAAAATGTACTGCGACTAATCTTCTTCGAATTTGCTTTCAAAAAGCTGAGTAATTGCCTCAACAGCTTCTTTTTCATCAGCACCATCAGCTTTAAGGACAAGTTGTGTATTATAACCTGCAGCCATTGTAATGACGCCCATGATTGATTTTGCATTTACTGATGCAGAATCTTTCTCAATTGTGACTTCTGATGTGAACTTATTTGCCGTCTGTGCGATAAGTGCAGCCGGACGAGCATGAATGCCAGCACGGTTAAGAACCGTTAAAATTTTTTCTGTCATATGAATATCTCCTATTTTATACCGCTTAAGCGGATTATTGCTAATATGAATCGTCCATGCCGTAGTAGGCGTTCTGAACTTCGCCAGTCTCAATCCATTTAAGGATATTTTGATTAAAATCACGGGCAGAGTTATATCCGCGGGCTTTAAGCCTCTCGTTCATGGCAGCCGCCTCTATGATAATTGGCAGGTTACGGCCAGGTTTTACAGGAATTTCAATTGTCGGAACTTTTACGCCGAGCAGATCTTCTGTTTCCATATTGTTGCCAACCCGATCATAAACCTTGGAATTATCCCACTCTTCGAGCTTTATGACTAGCTGGATTTCTTTTTGCTCGCGGATTGAACCGACACCGTACATTTGAGCAATATTAATTATGCCTAAACCGCGGATTTCCATGTGATGAGAAATAAGGGTATTTGCCCCCTGCCCCAAAACAGAGTTGCCGTTTACACAACGGACTTCAACGATGTCGTCTGCAACAAGCCTGTGACCACGTTCTACAAGCTCAAGTGCACACTCCGACTTTCCGACGCCAGAGTGCCCTGTCAGAAGAATGCCGATACCATAAACTTCAACCAAAACCCCATGAAGAGTTTTTTTGGGAGCAAAGACATTTGAAAAGACTCTGATAAGGCGGAGTGTAAAATCGGTGAGTTCCAGTTCTGTCTGGAGAACAGCGCACCCCGAAGACTCAGCGAGCTGAATAAACTCTTGTGGAGGGGTGATATTTTTTACAAAAAAAAGGCAGGGAATATCATACTCAAACATTTTTGAAAGAGAAGTTGTGTTGTTTTCTTTGTAGAGTTTATCAAGATAAGCGCTCTCTGCTGCACCAAAAAGCTGGACACAGCCACTTACAAATGAATCATAAAAACCTGTGAGAGCCAGCCCCGGACGATTGATTTCTGCAACAGAAATTTTATTTGAAAGGCTCGTTCGACCGCCGATACATTTGAGATGCAAGTGTGTGTGTTCCGGAAGCTCCATATCAAGCAAATCCAACACGGTTAAACTTTTCTCTGCCATAATTCTACTATACATTTTGTAAGCAAAAAAAGCAAGCGAAATGTAAAAAAAAAAGGCCCTGCACTTACAGGACCTTAATTTCAGAAACTAATTAATGATAATTTCTGCTGATTTATTTTTTCTCCTGGATTTTGTCCTTTTCTTTTTTGACCTTTGTGTCAAGAACATCCATAAGTTTGTTGAGGGCTGCTCCGAAATCGAAGTCTTCAGAGGCAACATGTGCCTGAGAACCCCATTTGAAATTTACGGTACAATCAAAATTATATGCCTTATCATGCTTTACACGAAGAATCAAATCTACAATCAGATCCTCAGCATAAGAGATTCTTGAAAGTTTTTTCTCAATCATGTCTGATTGTTTTTCCTCAAATACGAAGCCGACGGCTGAAACTGATTTAGTCATTTTAGTACTCCTTAAAAAGTTTTGAATGCCATAAAACCTGCAACGAAGTTTTCTCGCATGGCATCGAGAGGATTTAACCTCATAAAGTAAGTATACAACCAAATTCCAAATTCTCCAAATTTATTTTTTTAAACTTTTTTTTATTCTGATTGCCGAAAAATGATTTTTTTTGGAAATAAATAGGAGTGTGAGAATCACAGGAGAAAACTATATGACAATTTTTTCTTTTTCGCCATTTGGCTATGAAGGCTCGCTTGTAGCGGTTGAGGTTGATTTGAGACGGGGGATTCCAGCAATCGATATCGTGGGACTTGCTGATAATGCCGTAAAAGAATCCCGGGAAAGGATGAGAAGTGCTATCCGTAACTCAGGATTTGACTTTCCCATGGAGCGAGTTTTGATTTCGCTCTCCCCTGCTGACTTAAAAAAAGAAGGAGCTGGTTTTGACCTGCCACTGGCCCTTGCAGTTCTTGCAGCTCAGGATGAAAAAAAGAATTTTGGCAGAGAGCCGATTCTGGTAATGGGTGAACTGGAACTTTCTGGAACAATCCGGCCGGTAAAGGCAGTTCATGCGGCAGCCAGTACAGCCTTTCAGTCAGGAATCACAAAATGCCTTGTGGCGGCGGCGAATGCTGCGGAAGCGAGGGAAGTTGCGGGTATGAAAGTTTTTGGCGCAATGAACCTTACCGAAGCCTACGATGCTCTATTAAATCCAGATTCATTCACTTCGCTTGCGGATGATACGACTCAGGCATTCGTTCCTAAAGATTGTGTTGAAATCAAAGGTGTCCTCTTTCCACCGGAAACAGCTGGCATAAATTTCAGGGATATTCTTCACCAAAAAAAACTGATTCGTGCCCTGCAGATTGCGGCCTCCGGGGGACATAATCTTCTGGCATTTGGTGCTCCGGGCTGCGGAAAAACACTTGCCCTAAGTCGCTTTCCAGAACTACTGCCTCTTTTGACAGTGGAAGAAGCTCAGAGCGTAACGAGAATTCACTCTATTGCAGGACTTTTAAGCCCCAGCCAGCCTTTGATGAGGATTCCGCCTTTCCGAATGCCTCATCAGAGCGCAAGTCTTGAAGGTATATGCGGTGGAGGCCCCAGCTGCCGCCCCGGAGAAATTTCCCTGGCTCATAACGGAGTCCTCTTTCTAGATGAAGCAGCAGAATTTCGTTCATCTGTTCTGCAAATGCTTCGGGTTCCCATTGAGACAGGCGCAATTTCAATCAGCCGTGCGGGGCGCACCACAATCTACCCGGCGAGATTTCAGCTTTTGCTGGCCACGAACCCCTGCCCCTGCGGAAATTACGGTTCAAATAGCAGAGTTTGTCTGTGCAGTGCAAAAACTGTGGCTCAGTACTGGAAAAAGTTTTCTGCGCCCCTGCTGGACAGAATCGATATACGGGTAAATGTTCAAAATGACAGTCAGGAATTCCTTGCTACAGAAAAAGTCCATCCCTGCGAAGCCTGCACTGAACAGAAAGAGTGTCAGGATTGTGAGAAGGTAAAAAATTATATTGAAGAAAATGATAATGAGCGCATATCAACTGCGGAACTGAGGGAGCAAATCGCCATTGCAACTGCAATCCAGAGAAGGAGGCAGGGTAAAAAAAATGCCTGTCTTACACCTCAGGAAATTCATGATTTCTGCAAACTTGGACGAAATGAACAGACTGTCCTCGATTCGGCGGTTTTTAACAACGATTTTTCTCAAAGGGCTGTAAGCTCAATTCTAAAACTTGCACGAACGATTGCAGATATGGAAGAAAGCAGGCAAATTAAGACAAGTCATCTGCTTGAGGCGATTCGGCTGAGAAAAAGCAGCGGAGCAATGTCTGAATTTGGCGAGGGAGATTAAAGGTGAAGAGAAAAAGCACGCCCCGCTATGGAGTGGTGGCGGCTTGCCGCCAGTGCCGGACGAAGGACGGTACCGAGGGCTACTGAGCCACGGAACAGCGGCAGACAGTTGATTGGCACAAAAAAAAACTTGCAGCACGAGAATTACTGCAAGTTAAGATTTTACCGGGTCTGAGACTCGAACCGCTATGGTCGAAAACCTCATGTTTTCTCCCGCCGCGGCGCCTCCGTTCGCTTCCGCCTGCATCCGTGCAGGCTCATCCTCCCCTTGGTCGGCGCTCACTTCGGAGTTCGAGTCTGATTCAATATTTTAAAATAAAAAAACTTTGCAGTTGAAAAACACCGCAAAGTTTCAATTTACCGGGTCTGAGACTCGAACTCAGACGCCCGTGAAGGCAACAGATTTTGAGTCTGTAGTGTCTACCATTTCACCAACCCGGCAAGTGTTGAAAGAATAACAAAAAAAGAAAAACAATGCAAGAGATTTGTGATAGAATTGTAAAGGAAAGATGAATTACAAAAATAAATCGCCGGAAGAAGTTTTAAAATCAGTTTTTGGTTTTGACTCTTTCAGGCTGCTTCAAAAAGAAATTATCTCAAATGTGCTGGCAAAGAAGGACACGCTGGCTATCATGCCCACAGGGGGCGGCAAGTCCCTTTGCTATCAGATTCCGGCACTGATTTTTGAGGGGATTACGGTTGTGGTCTCGCCCCTCATTTCCCTCATGCAGGATCAGGTGGCTTCTCTCAATGCGGCGGGGGTCAAGGCGGTCTTCCTTAATTCTACGGTGGAGTGGGAAGATTACAAGGATTCCATGAATTCGATTCGGCGGGGAGAGACAAAACTCCTTTATGTTGCCCCGGAAACTCTCGTAACGCCCAAAATCAATGACCTGCTCCACGATTCCAGGGTGACGGTCAGCTGCATTACCATAGATGAGGCTCACTGCGTCTCTGAGTGGGGGCATGACTTCAGGCCGGACTATCTTGAAATTTCCTCACTCAGAAATCAATTTAAGGACACAGTCTTTCTTGCTCTCACGGCTACGGCCACCATGAGCGTTCGGGAAGACATCATAAAAAACCTGAAGCTAAAAAATCCTGCGGTCTTGGTCTCAAGTTTTGACAGACCCAACATTTTCCTCGATGTGAGGCAGAAAAACCGAAATGCTCTGGAGCAGGTTGTTGAATGCATTCGCCGCCACTGGGATGAAAGCGGCATAATCTACTGCTTTTCAAAAAGACAGGTGGACGAACTGACCGAAAAACTGGACAAACTAGGCTATTCCGTGCTGAATTATCACGCGGGGCTTAGGGACGAGGTGAGAGCCGACCATCAGACAAAATTTATCCGCGATCAGGTTCAAATTATGGTTGCGACACTGGCCTTCGGAATGGGAATCGACAAACCCAATGTTCGTTTTGTAATTCACTACGACATGCCGAAATCTCTGGAGCAATATTATCAGGAAATCGGACGGGCCGGGCGGGACGGTCTTTACAGCGAGGCACTTCTTTTGTATTCGGCAGGTGACATTCACAAAATCCGCTATTTATTTGAAGAGTCGGCTGACAAGGCACGGGCAGAAAATCTTTTGCAGGGAATGATTTCCTATGCGACAACCCGCACTTGCAGGCGGAGAATGCTTTTGTCTTATTTTGGGGAATCTTACGGAGAAGAAAAATCTTCCGAAAGAAAAAGCTCTTGCTGCGATTTGTGCAGACTCGGCCCAATTCCGGAACTGGACATGACCATCCCCTGCCAAAAACTTATGAGCTGCATCATCCGTACAAATTCACGCTTTGGAGCGGCCTATATCATCGATGTGCTTTCTGGCTCCCGCTCTCGGAGAATCATAGACAACGGCCACAACATGATTTCAACCTGGGGAATCGGGCAGGAACTAGATAAAAACCAATGGCAAGAAGTCGTAAACCTTTTAATCGAAAAGAATTTCATTATAAAATACGGTGACTACAACATTCTCATGCTTACAAATGACGGACTTAACGCACTAAAAAACCGTGACACAATCATGCTGCCCTTTAATATGCCGAAAGAAAGCAAGTCAAAAAACGTAAATCTTAAAGCTACAAACTATTTCACGCCCAAATATCACGCAAGCGTAGGAAGTGCAGGCGGAATTATGTTCCCCAAACCCGAAAAGAAACAATCAGCCTGGTCACAAGCAGACAAGGGGCAGAAAGCAACTTTCCTTCTTCACAAAAAAGAAGTTGACTTTGCAAACGATGAAGAAGCGAAAAGAATCCAGACAGAGCTCAAAAAATGGAGACGACGCAAGGCAGAGGAGATGAATGTTCCGCCCTACGTAATTTTCGGAGACAGAACAATGAACGACATCGCCAGCAAAAAGCCACGAACAGAAGATGCATTATTTGATGTGAACGGACTCGGCGAAAAAAAGATAGAGACTTTTGGAGCAGAAATATTGAAAATCGTGGGTTGCTAAGGATGACTTATGCTAGAGTCATGGGGCTGCAGATTGCTAAACGCCGCTACTCCTTGCAATTACCTCAAAACACTTCCCCGGATTCGCTTGACGAATTTTGCCTGACCGATTGCATATTCCTTGATAAGTGAGGAATCTTCGCTTCGCTCTGGGCCAATTCGCATAAGCACCGAAGCATCACTTCCTTCTTTTGAAACAGAAATCGGAAGTCCGACAATTATTCTGTCATCAAACTGAAGTTCAACCATGCTGTTATTTAAAATTGAATCCTCGATGATATGAACTTTTCCAGAAAAATCCATACCGCTGGCTTCAAATCGCTCGTATTTTACGCTGTCAGCCCTAAGCTGTACTGGAGAGAGAATGATTTTGTGTTGAATCCGCTCCGCCAGGCCTTCTTTTTTTTCGGGAGGAATATTCATACCTTCAAGGCAGGCACGCATTGCTTCAAAATGGGCAGCCCGCTCCTGATCTGAAGTTGGCTTTGCCTGTTCGTCTGAGTCATAGCGGTCTGTCTTTTGCGGAACTTCAAATTCAGGAAATCCTATGCTTTCATAATTTTTTTCGGGAGTTTTAATTTTTCCGATGAAGTCTAGCCCGCTCCGTGCGATAATATCTGCCGCCTGCTCATCATTTTCAACTGAAAGAAGATAAATTCCCGCGCTCAATTTTTGTGCAATAAAGGGAGAAATTGCCGGGTTGTTTTCGGTCATGGCCGCATTTTCTGCGCTGACCTGAAGAACATAGCCCCTGTAAATTGTTGCAGAAGAATATGAGCGACTCCAGTCATCCACTGAAATTTCAAGATTCTGTGGAATTTCATAAGCACTGTATTTTTTGAGAAGGGAGAAAATTCTGTTCTCGCTTAAACCTGCATCAAAGCCCCGCATGACGGACTTGCGGTTTATTTCAAAAACTGCCGCCGTATCAAACTGGCGCAATTCCATAAAATCCATGAGAGGAATCAGGCTCTCAAGGGAAAGCCCAGGCAAAATTGTTACGGTAAATCCTGCGTCTACACTCAGACATTTCGGTCTGTCTTCAAATTTTTCATCTCCGTCAAAAATTGCCCCGGAAACATAAATTCCCTCGCCTTTTACATCGACTCCTTTTTTTGCAAGGATTCCGAAAAGTGTGGCGCAATCAATCAGTCTGTCCAGAACTGAAGATAAATCTCCTTCATGCTCACTTATTGCCGAATCAATATTTTTCGCCCTGTTCAAAATCGAATTAAAGCGGGATGTTGAGCCAAACGAAGACAGCCCTGAAACATCGCTTTGGTCCTCAGAGATAATGTGGGCGAGGCGGAGAACAATACTTCGTGAAAAACCACCATGAGGAATCGAAGTCGCAACATCAAGAAGAAGTTTTGCCTGCCGGATAAGGCCGTTCCGAGAAAAGCGTCCCTGACTGGCAACACACAAATATGCATACTGCAGACGCGAATCAAGTTTGGAAAAAGCAAGCAATTTATTTCTGTCGATTTCGTAACCCTCAGGAATTTCCCTGATCAGGGACAGATTGATAAAAGCCTTGGTGAGATTAAAGAGAAGGTCTGTTTTTGCCGGGAAAAGCCGTTCGATTTCTGCCAGTGTCCGTTTTTTAAATGTGCCGTCAGCTTTGCACAAATCATGATTCTTATTGATGAAAGAAATAAAGGCTGCAATCAGCTCCGGACTGAGCTTGGAAGGAGTTTCATAGGAAAGTTCCGCATAATCGGGATTTTCAAGAAGGACAGTTTGTTTTGTATAAGGTTCAAGGTCATCTTCAAGGTGAGGGTTAAGCAGGATAATTGTCTTTTCTGAATTTTTTTCGATTTTGCGGTAAAGAATAAGGCGTTCCTCAAGATTCAAAATACGCTCGTACAATTCGGCATAAGAAAATGAACCTGAGAAAAAAGAAAAGAGTTTTTCAAGAGACGCCCGGGAAATGTACTTGACCGCCGAAATAATACGCAAATCAGTCTCGCTGAGCAGAGAAACCAGAGTCTTGCGGTTCTCTTCCTTGCGGATAAAGGCACCTAATTCTTCAATCAGTTTCTGCTTATTAAAGGGAGTTTTTATTTCGCCCAAGTACATGCGGATTATCTCAAAAAAATGATTATCAGGCAGGACGGCTATGCACTCCCGCCAGTCGATGATTCTCTGTACTTTGGGATCTAATGTCATAATTCACTCCTTTTATTAGTTGAGGCAAGTCTGCTCGCCGTCAAGATATTCGCCCAAATCAGATGCGTCTTTACAGCGGATAAGACGGTACTGATAGCCCTGCTCCGCCAGAAATTTCTGACGGTTGGAACCAAATTCTTCTTCTACGGTGTTTCGTGTAATCAGTGTGAAGAAGCGGGATTTTCGTTCTTTCGGACGCAAGATTCGCCCCAATCGCTGGGCCTCTTCCTGCCTGCTGCCGAATGTTCCGCTCACCTGAATTGCCATGCTGGCATCAGGTAAATCAATCGCAAAGTTGGCAACTTTACTTACAACGAGGACACGGATTTTGCCACTTCTAAAATCAGCGTAGATTTTATCCCTCTCATCGTTTGGAGTTTTTCCAGTGATAATCGGGCAAGAAAGCATTTTTGAAAGTTCGTCAAGCTGACTCAAATACTGACCAATGACAAGAATTTTGTCGGCCGGAGATTTATCCACCAGCATTTTTACAAATTCTGGCTTTTTGGGATTTTCACTGGCGATTCTATGCTTTTTGCGCAAATCAGCTACGGCATATTCAATTTCTTTTTCTTCACCAAGATCAATCCGCACTTCAATACATTCTGCTGTAGCGATAAAGCCACTGGATTCCAAATCTTTCCATGGAACATCATACCGTTTAGGCCCGACCAGAGAGAAAACATGGCCTTCACATCCATCCTCGCGGACAAGCGTTGCCGTGAGACCTACGCGGCGTATCGCCTGAATCTCGGCTGCTACCCGGAAAACCGGAGCCGGAAGAGTATGAACTTCATCGTAAATGATAAGGCCCCAGGCGCGCTTTCGGAACAAAGAAAAATGCGGATATGGACCGTCTTTTTCGGGTCTCCATGTAAGAATCTGATAAGTCGCCACAGTAACAGGCTTGATTGTCTTATTTTCACCGGTGTATTCGGCTATGTCCTCGTCAGTCAGATTGGTTTTGTCTTTGAGTTCTTCAATCCACTGGTGAACGGCAGAAATGTTGGTTGTGATAATCAAAGTGCTGGTTTTAAGCAAATCCATAACGCTCATGCCAACGATGGTTTTTCCCGCACCACAGGGAAGAACGATTGTACCGAATCCAGTTCCGGGGCCTTTGTTGCCAACTATGGCTGAAGCAGCTTCTTTCTGGTACTGACGCAAAACAAAGGGCTTCCCCGAAAGAGTGGTCTCCCGTAGATTGATTTCCAGAGGCTCGCCGTCAATAAGAGGAACATCGTCCTTAACAGGCCAGCCCATGCGCAAAAGTTCCTGCTTAATCGTTCCACGGTCTGTAAGTGCAAGTCGGAAACAGTGGGATTTTTCTTCATCACTCACCACAGTCTGCTTCATCAGCTCGTCCTGAGGCTGCTCGTATTCGGCAAGAGTAAGATACTTCCGCCCCACCGCGCTGGCCGCAATTTCCTTAAAAACAGGAATGCTTTCAGTTACGAGATAAAGATATTCGATTTTAAGAGATTCTTTGTTTTCAGAAGGGGCGTTGCGGGGTATCCCCGCAGAGGGAGTAGCGGAAAACGCGCCAGCGGTTGCAGCGAGGGGGAGACTTCCCCCTTCCATATTCTGCATTTTGCATTCTGAATTCTGCATTATCCATGGGGCCGGCACCAGGCGCAATTTTCCAAAGCGGCCAGCAGTCTCCTTAATCCACATCTCGACGGCCTGAGGAACATCGTAGCGGGCAAATTCGTGGAGGACATTCACAGCGTCTTCGGGAGAAAAGCCCGCCGCATTAGCATTCCACAAAGAAAGAGGCGTAAGCCTGTAAGTATGCAAATGTTCGGGCGAACGCTCAAGCTCGGCAAAAGGAATCAGCGCGTTCCGGCAATCTTCGGCGCGACTCGCATGCACATCAAGGAGAAGGGTTCTGTCACTCTGTACGATTAAAGGATTTGAATAGTCCATTTAAAATCCCAGAATTCCCAAGCCCGACGGACTTTTTGCCCCGGCCTTGACCCAGGCGACTTTCTGTTTTGGAGAAAGGGGCTTTTTGAGATTGTCGATTGCGTCCATATATTCGCAGAGCCAGACTGAAAGGGCACTATCCCTCTTTGAAAAATCATTTGACGGTTCACAGGAAACAAGCAGTGGAAGCACATTCCCACCTTCGGCAAACTTCGCTGCAAAATTTTCTGCAAAGGATTTAAAAGCTGCACTGGCAGCTGCAACAAGGGGATTCGAAAGTTCAACGCCTGAAGCTCGAAGGGAAGAAGAATTCACTCCATCGGCAAGGGTATAGTTTGATTTGTGGATAAAAACAATTTTAGTATTCTTCTGCGGATTTCTTGCAAAGCGGGCTACTAATTCCTGGGAAAGATACTGATAACTTCCGATGAGTTCATCGATAATCTGTGCAGTATTGTAGTCTCTGTAACGTGTCGCATAGTAAAATTCATCAAATACAAGAATTGCCGCATCAAGTCCACCTGCATTCTCACACTTTAATGCAATTGCTCTGGCAGAAAGAGGTGAAGTTCTGTTCCAGTTGATCTGAACTACATTGGACTCTCTGGAATTTTGAGAATCAGATTCATCGTCTCCCACATTTAGTGAAGTCGCAATTACTTTGCTTCCCTGAAAAGAAGCGCCAGAAACCATGTCATTGCCAGCAGGAAGTTCCTTACCTGCGAATAAAATCAGTTTTCCCATAGCCGACTATTATATCATATTTTCTCAATAAGGTGGTAGATTTTAAATCAATTTGTTATAATATATCCATGAAAGTTTGGATTAAATATTTAATTGGTACGATTCTTGGCATTACCGCCGCTTTTATCCTTCCAATGCACATTCCTGCAGTTGATTCAGCTCTGGCAACACTCTCAGAAATAGCCCTCAGATTCGGAAGATACGCCTTGCTGCCACTTTTGTTCTTTGGAACGAGCATGTCTCTTTTCAATCTTCGTCGTAAAAAGCAGATTTTAAAGACTGGCATCTGGACATCACTCACTATCGTCGGCTCAACTCTGATTCTTGTATTCATCGGCCTCGTAACAATTCTTATTGTTTCACTTCCGCGAATTCCAATCACTGGTGAAAAGATTTCAGATGTTCCCGCAATCGGAATCAAATCAATGATTCTCAGTGTATTTCCTTTTTCTGGATTTGAAAGTCTCATGGAAGGTATTTATCTTCTTCCGGCTTTTATTCTTGCCGCTTTTGCAGGTGCTGCCTGTGCATCAGACATTAACGATTCAAAACCTGTTCTAAGTCTTTTGGAATCAGCGATGAAACTCACTCAGACAATATCAGCTTTCTTTATCGAGTGGCTTTCAGTAGGAATGATTGCTATTTCATGTTACTGGTTGATGCAGGCACGCACTATTTTTGAATCATCAACTTTTGTCCCTGTTTTTATCATGCTACTCGTTGATTTTGCAATTGTCGCAGGAGTCATATATCCTTTAATTCTCAGGCTTCTCTGTAAAGATTTGCGCCCTTATCATGTACTTTATGCCAGCATCTGTTCAATTCTCACCAGTTTCTTCTCCGGCGATACAAACCTCTCGCTTCTTACAATTTACCGCCATAACAAAGAAAGTCTTGGAATCCATGACGAATCAAACAATTTCTCGCTTCCACTTTTTGCAATTTTTGCCCGCGGAGGTACTGCTCTAGTTACATCAATCTGTTTTGTCACGATTCTCCGCTCTTACTCAAGTCTGGGATTCACCTTCTTTGATGTAATCTGGATTTTTGCAGTTTCATTCATAATCTCTTTTGCTTTAGGTTCATTCCCTCAGGGAGGCACTTTTGTTGCCCTTACAGTTATATGCTCAATGTACGGTCGAGGATTTGAAGCTGGCTACCTTCTCCTTAAACCGGCAACACCAATTCTCTGCAGTTTTGCAGCAGCTTTCGATGCACTTTCTGCAATCACTGGAAGTTACATTGTAGCCGTAAAAACCAAAAAAATAGATAAGATTGAATTAAAACACTATATTTAAGGCAGAATTTACTTCGTCTTCTTGTAGATATCTTTATTTACATCAAGGCGAAGATGATGCTCTCTGAAATCTACATTATTGCAGGGGCGGCCGAAATAGAAGCCCTGGAATTTATCAGGAGAGTATTCAATAAGCTTTTCAATGTCGCTTTTTTCTTCGATACCTTCCATACAGACCTGCATGCCCAGTTCGTGAGCCATCTGAGTGATATGCTTGATAATTTTGCGGTCACCTTCGTTGCCACCAGTTGCCTTCTGAACAAAAGTATAATCAAGCTTAAGGGTATTTGCCTTGAGATATTGCAGATAACGAAGATTTGAATAACCAGTTCCAAAATCATCAATATCGACATTTACGCCCAGCCTAGCGAAAGCCTCGGTAAGCGCCTGAAGTTCATCGCCATTATCGATATAGCCACTCTCGGTGAGTTCAAGCGTAACATTTTTGGGATTAACTTCTGAAATAAGAAGAGCCGTCTCAACATCCCTGAGAATATCACTCTTTTTAACCTGAATATATGAAAGATTTACGCTGACTCTGAAGTCTTTCTGGAAGCGATTCCATTCCGCACACTGCATGAGCGCAGTTTTTAAAATCCAGCGACCGACAGAAACTATCATTCCCGTGCGCTCAAGTATAGGAATGAACTCATCAGGATTGAGGATTCCGTAACCAGGACAAGTCCAGCGGATCAATGCCTCGCAGCCGATAACATTAAGGACTGTTTTGTCTGAATCAAGATATAGATTTTTTGCATCAACAACAGGCTGATAATACAGTTCAAAGCCAGAAAAATCATTGCGGATTGAATCCCTGATTTTTTCCTGAAAATCAAGAGTTTTAAGATGCTGACCATAATCAATGGCATTGAATGTAGCCAGATTGTTTCTGCCATTGCGTTTTGCCGTACTGATGGAATAATTAACTTTACGCAAAAGACCATCCAGCTGGGAAGTGTCGTTCATAAAAGCGACCATGCCGCCGGAAACAGTGAAAACAATATCGTAGCCAAGACCATGTTCTGCCTCGGAAATTTCCCGCCGCAAATTCTCAAACATTTTTTGCGCAACGAGAGCTGACTTTCCGGTAAGATTCATACAGATAAATTCGTCACTAGAAAGTTTGTAGGCCTTTGCCGTGCCTGAGCAGACTTTTCGACAGCAATCCCCGACTCTGGAAATAATGACATCACCAGTCATAACACCATACTGCTCATTGATTGCACCAAGATTATCGATATCGACTTTGAGGATGAAACCTGAAACATTCTGCTTTTTAGTCCATACTGAACCAAAATCAATTCTGAGCTGAGACTCTGTTGCAAGCCCTGTAAGAAGATCCGTTCTGTCTTCGTCTGTTACAATAGAAACCTCACCAATAAGGATGCAGTTTTCAGCTTCATTATTTGGAATTACCTTGCCTCGGCAGCGAATCCAAACCGGCTTGCCGTTCTTGTTAAGCCAGCGATAATCAAGATTGTGATCCTTTTTTTTACCTGTTTTAATAAGGTCTAAATCCGCACGAAGAGAAGCCTGATCCTCAGAATAAACGATTTTCATGAGTTCCTGAGTGGCATTGGTCATTTTCTCTTCTGGAAAGTTAAAAGTATTTCTTGCATAGGGGGAAATAAAATATGTGTCATGAGAAAGATCAAACACAAACATAAAAGAATCTGTGCATTGATTGAGAATAGTAATTATGCCTTCAAGTTGTCGTGTATCTAGATTCTCTAAACCGTAACTCATGCGTAAAAAAACCTATAAAAATTATATCACAAAAAAAAGAAATTTCACATTTTTTTATGAAAAATTTAACTGGAGATCTTCCAGTCCTTGTATAAAATCTCCACTTTATAAGGGAAATTATCTGAATATGTTACAGTCTTATCTTTTTCGATAAAAATGACTGAGAAATCAGTTTTAAAATGCTCCCGAATTGAAGGAATGAGAGCCATTGTCTTTTCTTTACCAAGAACAAAAAATGCTGTAGTAAGACCGTCTGCAAGCATTGACGAAGACGAAATGACCGACACGGAAGAAAGTTCATTTTCAACAGGATTTCCGTCCCAAGGAGAAAGAATATGATGATAATATTTTTCATTTTTTTCAAAGAATCTCTCGTAAACTCCGCTCGTTACAACAGAGACTTGCGGCACAGAGATTTTAATAAGAGGTACATCATCAGGATATTCAGGATTTTTTATTCCCACGCTCCAGTATTTTGAATTCTTTTTTTCGCCATAAACATAAATATTGCCGCCTAAATCAATAATCGCCCGGGAAATTTTATGTTTGACGCATATTTTTTTGACTTCATCAGCTGCAAATCCTTTCGCGATTCCACCAAGGTCCAGCGACATGCCTTTTTTTAGCAGCCTGACAGATTTATTTTCTTTATTAAGCAACACACTCTTATAATCAACCAATGGCAAAAGCAAAGTTAATTCTTCTTTTGTTGCGACATGGGGGGAACTGCTGTTGATATTCCATAATTTGACCAGTGGTTCAACTGAAACATCAAAAGCCCCGCCTGTCAAAAGTGAAATTTCTTGAGCCGTTTGAAGTACTGTAAAAACATCTTCGCTTACAGAAACAGGATACTGGTCGGCAAAGTGATTGATGTTATATAAGTCAGAAGATTCTGTTTTGTAATTGAATTTTGAATCGATTTCCTGCAGGCGTGCAAAGATTTCATCATAATACTCGTTTTTGCCGTCTTCATACAAATTAATAAAACAAACGGTACCAAGTACCCGCTCAAATCTGGGAGCAGGCTGAGCACAAGAAATGAAAAATAGCAGAGACGATAAAATGGGGATATAAACTAATTTTTTTAAGTTTATTTTCACATAATCCAATATATAACTTTCTTTTTAGAAAAACAAGTGTATAAAAAAAAGAGTAGCCTTATTTTTGTTGATAAAAACTATATTCGTGCTATTCTGAATTCATGACTAATCTTCAGAACGGAAGCGATATTCGGGGAATCGCAATTGAAGGTGTTGAAGGAGAACATGTAAACCTCACTCCCGAAAGAGTAAACAGAATCGCCCGAAGTTTTGCTGCCTGGCTCTCAAAAAAAACGAATAAAGACATTTCCAGCCTCAGAATCGGCATCGGGCGGGATTCCCGCATTACCGGAGAAAATCTTGCTTATGCAGCCGCATCGGCTCTTTCATGCTGCGGACTTCATGTCGTTGACTGCAAAATGGCTACAACCCCTGCCATGTTCATGAGTACAATCTTTGAAGAAACTGATTTTGACGGCTCAATCATGATTACAGCCAGCCATCTTCCCTTTAATCGAAACGGACTTAAATTTTTTGACAAAGACGGAGGGCTGGAAAATAAAGATATTACGGCCATTCTTGAAAATGCAGAAAAATTTCCATATCAGTCAACAAATGATTGCGTTTTTGCAGAAGAATTTGATTTAATCTCCCTGTACTCACGCTTTCTCTCAGATAAGATAAAAAATGAATTGACTCCACTTAACAGCTGTGAAAATAAAGGCAATAAAAATAAGCCTCTTTCTGGTCTGAAAATTCTCGTAGATGCAGGGAACGGAGCCGGCGGATTTTTCGCCACAAAACTTTTAGACGAACTGGGAGCTGATACAAAAGGAAGCCAGTTTCTGGAACCGGACGGAATGTTTCCTAATCACATTCCAAACCCAGAGAACGAAAAGGCGATGGAAGCGATTCAGAGTGCAGTCCTAAAAAACAAGGCTGATCTGGGCATGATTTTCGACACCGATGTTGACCGCATGTCGGCTGTTCTCCCCGACGGAAGCGAAGTAAACCGGGATGCAATCATTGCTCTAGTAGCAGCAATTCTTGCTCCTGATTATCCAGGAAGCACAATTATCACGGATTCCGTCACATCCGACAGACTCACCCGCTTTTTGCAAAATGAACTGGGACTTAAGCACCACTGTTTCAGGCGCGGCTACAAAAATGTAATCAACGAATGTAAAAGACTCAATAAAGAAGGAATCGTCTCGCCGCTGGCTATGGAAACCAGTGGTCACGGCGCCCTCAAAGAAAACCACTACCTCGATGACGGAGCATATCTGGCGGTAAAAATCATAATCGCCCTGGCTAAAGCAAAAGCCCATGGAAAAACGCTGGCAAGTCTTATTGAAAAACTTGAGCCGCTGGTAGAAGCAAAAGAAGTCCGCTACAAAATCACCGCAGAAGATTTTGCCTCTTACGGCGACAAAGTTCTTGCCGAATTCAAGGTAAGGGCAGAAAAGGCCGGCATGATTTTGCCTGAATCTTATGAGGGAGTCAGGATTTCCTTCAATGATAGCGACAAGAAAGGCTGGCTTTTACTGCGAAAATCTTTGCACGACCCGGTGCTTCCCCTCTATATTGAGGGCGAGAGGACTGGCGACGCAAAAAAAATCCTGCAGGTTGCACAAGAGCTTTTAGCAGGATTTGATAAACTGGTAAGATAACAAAAAAAGGGGGAAGACACCTTTCACAAAAGGTTTCTTCCCCCTTTTCAATTCCCTTATCTTCCAAAGGTATTTTTGTTAAGCTCTAGTCTTTTTCGATCTCCGTGCACTTAATGTGCAGTTCATCAAGCTGGCTGTCGTCAACATATGACGGACACTCATCCATCGGCGACATTGCCAAATTGTTCTTCGGGAAGGCGATTACTTCGTGGATTGACTCTTCGTGCCTCATGAGCATTACGAGGCGGTCAAGTCCAGGTGCGATTCCTCCGTGTGGTGGGGCACCGAATTTGAATGCCTGAACCAAAAAGCCGAACGCTTTCTGGGCGCGCTCTTCTGAGTAGCCGACGATTTTGAAGATTCGCTGCTGCAAGGCCGGGTCGTTAATACGCATACTTCCTGAAGCAAGCTCATAGCCGTTCAAAACCAAGTCGTAGAGGTCGCCTTTTACGGCTCCCGGGTCAGATTCCAAAGTATCCCAGTATTTTTTCTGCGGAAGAGTGAACATGTGGTGCTCAGTCTCCCATTTGTTTTCGTCCTCATTCCATGCAAAGTAAGGGAAGTCGATAATCCATGCGAAGTGGAATTCATCGGCCGGATTGTAAAGGTTCAAGTCCTTTCCGAGCTGTTTTCGAACGGCACCCATTGCAACACAGGCAACCTGCCATTTTTCATCGCTTACGAACAGGAGCAAATCATTTTTTTCGGCACCAAGTTTTGAGCAGATTTCAGCTTCTTTTCCGGCGAAGAATTTTGAGATTCCGCCTTCGAATTTACCCTCTGCGTCAACCTTCATCCATGCCAGGCCTTTTGCGTGGTTGATTTTTGCAACTGATTCCAGAGCCTCAATCATCTTTCGGCTGTATTTGTCGGCAACATTCTTAACTACAAGGGCTTTGAGACCGCTTCGTTTGTGCCGCTCGATTTCTTTGCTTGCATTTGCGGCTCCAGCCTTGAATGCATTGAAATCGCTCAAATCTGCCATGAAAGCTGCGTCCTGCATCTTGAGGTCGAATCGCAAATCAGGCTTGTCGCTTCCGTACAAATCAAAAGCGTCGTCCCAGCTGATTCGGTCGAATTTTGCAGGAAGCTCATAGTTCAAAGTCTTTTTGAAGATGTAGCCCATGAGTCCTTCGGTTGTCTCAAGAACTTCCTCACGGTTTGTGAAGCTCATCTCCATATCAATCTGTGTGAATTCCGGCTGACGGTCACCGCGGGCATCCTCATCACGGTAGCAGCGTGCAATCTGGAAATATTTGTCAAAGCCAGAAACCATCAGAAGCTGTTTGTAAAGCTGTGGTGACTGAGGCAAAGAATAGAATTTTCCAGGATGAACACGGCTCGGAACGAGATAGTCTCGTGCTCCCTCTGGAGTTGACTTGATGAAAGTCGGAGTCTCAATCTCCAAAAAGCCCTTGCCGGTCAAATATTCGCGAGTTGCAAAAGTGACCTGTGAGCGGAGAATGATGTTTTTCTGCATCGGCTCACGGCGCAAGTCAAGATAGCGGTATTTAAGTCGCAAATCTTCGTTTGGAAGAACAACAGTTCCGTCCTTCTGGCGGACTTCCTCGATTGAGAAAGGCAATTCCTGGCTGGTTGTGAAGATTTCGATTTCCTTTGCTTCAACTTCGATTTCACCAGTCGCCATGTCAGGGTTAACATCCTTTTCGGAACGGGCCGCTACGACACCTGCGACCGCAATACAATATTCACTTTTCAAAGACGAGGCGATTTTTTTGACTTCATCGCTCGCCCCGTCTCCAACCATAACCTGAGTGATTCCGTAACGGTCACGGAGCTGAATAAAAACAAGGCCGCCCAAATCTCGAGACCGGCTGACCCATCCGTTCAATACAACATTTTTACCAACATCGCCCTTGCGCAATTCGCCACAAGTGACTGTTCTTTTTGAATTTTCCATAAGAGACAGTTTAATGATATGTAAGGATTTGAGCAATAAAAAAGGGAAAGTGCCACCTTTCCCAAAAGTTTTTCTGTTTTCTGGTAAATTTACAGACCTTCGATAATTACCTCTTTGCCTGCACCAGCGTTCATATGGACATCATCTTTTGCCTTACTCCAGTCCTGCATGTTACTTTTATATTCATATGGAATTTCCCAGGGCTTTTCAGCGACAATATGCTCATTGTAACTGCGCTGAGGCTTGTCATTTTTAGAGCGGGTATTTGTCTCATCAACGGCGATACTGTTTCCCTCAAAATAAATGAGTGCGGAGGGCTTGCCTTTACTCCCCCCTTTATCGTAAATATCGATAACAAATCCCAGATGAGAACCAAAATAATTATTCTCTACGATAAATTTTGCATTCGTTCCTGGCCCCAAACTGTAACCAGCATTCTCTGGCACTCCGATCTTATCATAGACATTGTTGTAAATGTGCATGTAAGTTCCTCTG
This sequence comes from uncultured Treponema sp., assembly GCA_947167745.1. The sequence continues at coordinate 58,301 of CAMVJE010000002.1, read as the reverse complement.
GTTCGAGGCATTCGCTGAGTCGTTGCATGAAAATAATTGTGATGCAGCGTCACAGACCTGTCTTTTGGACTGAGAGATTTTTCACCGGATCCAACCAGCATAACCTTGTCATGATTTTTAAACTCGCAATAAGAAATCGTAACATTCATTCCGTAAGGAATATCAATCAAACCATCATGGTGATAATTTCGCACCATGTCATTGCAAATACCGTCCGAAAAAGTACAGTGGTCAATCCAAATGTTTTTCGATCCATCAAGAATCACCAGATTATCAATACTTGCCTTTGAATCAGGCTCCCTCTTTGTATCGATTTCTGTCGAGCCGTGTGCATCCCAAAATTCCACATTACGAATAATAATATTTGAAGCAGAGCGGATTACCAGTCCGCCAAATTTCACTTTAGCACCGTTGATTCCAATTAGAGTTGTATTTGAAGAAACTGAATAAACGATATCGTCGTGCAATCTGTTGTGAGCAGAGCTGAATTCATCAAAATATGAATGGTCTTCATCAGAAATTACACCATCACTCAAATCTACCTCACCTGAAAGTACTATAAAGCGTGAACCACTGCCAGAGATTGCCTTTGTAAAGGCCTGTCTCTTTTTCTTTGAATCAGGATAAGAAGCGTCATCAATCAAAGTAATTTTTTTTGACTTAGAATATTTCATTTTCCCCATGTCAGCCCAGCCGTAAGTCAACACAGGTGCACCGGGAACAACCGAAAGAGGCTCTGTCTTTCCTTCAGCCTGAGTAAATGCCAAAGAAAGACAAAAAATAAAAACAGGAAGAATTTTTTTCATGGAGAGATCTTAACATAAAAAAAGGGAAAGAGCCACCTTCCTCAAAAGATTTCTCTTTCCCTTTCAAAAGAAGATGGTTATTTTACAGTACAAACTCCTGCACCGGCATTATCGTCAAGGCTTGCTTTAACATTGGAAGCTGCTTCAAGTTCGTATGAATAGCTTGGAGTGAACGGCTTTGCAGAAGTTGATGTCACCAAGTCTGTAGAAGTTGAAGATTCAACAAAGTAGTTTCCACTTGAGTAGCATGAGCCTGTGGCTTTTGTGGATGTCGTCAAGCAGTTTTTTACACCGCTTCCAAAGTAGTTGTTTTCTACGACATAAGTGTATGCGCCGTATCTACCGACAATGCATGCCTGCTGTGAGTAATATGCGTCAGAATCACGCTCAAAAGAGTTGTTGTAAACATGCATGTTCGGGTAAGTCGTCATCGGAAGACGCTGACCGCAGTTCAAGAATTTGTTGTGGTGGATTGTGATGTAGCCGCCGCTTATATCACTTGAACCTGAACCAATCAGCATTGTCTTGTCGTGGTTTTTGAAGACGCAATATGAGACTACGATGTTCTTTGACGAACCTTTCATGTCGCAGAGGCCATCGTAAGTCTGCCATTTTTCTGAACTAGTTTTAGTCGTTACATTCGAATACTTCATAGTGTCTTCGATTGTGCAGTGGTCAATCCAGATATTTGAAGCTCCGTCAAGACAGATTCCGTCCCACTGGGCATTAAAGCCATCTGAAGTGACACCATCACTCTTTACTTCATGATGAGGGAAGGGGTCATAGGCATCCTGGATTGTCAAGTTACGAATAGTAATATTTGACTTAGAAATCTGGAAAGTGCCGCCCTTGATGACAGCTCCGTCGAGTCCGATGATTGTTGTGTTCGAGACTGGAGAAAGCTTTATTTTGTTTCCGTAGGCCTTATTTAATTGCCAAAGCACGTCATATAAACTCGATTTTGTGGTGGATTCTGAATCACCATCTTCAGTTGTATCTGAGCACGCTTTTGCATATGCTGTCTTGAAGTCAGAGTATTTTGAATAAGAGCTGTTAGCGGCAACAAAAGCATCCAATTCGTCAGTTGTACCGCCCGCAGTGCTCGGCAAGCATCCATCCGACACATCGATTGTTCCTTTCACATAAATCAATCCGCCGTTTTTGAGCGCATTGACGAGTTCAGTTTTTGTAGTGACAGTCGTTCCTGTTCCTGTCTGTGGCGTGATTGAGGCATATCCCACAGGAGTGTCATCCACTCTGATTATTTTTGACGATGAAGTTCCGGTTACCGTAACATTACACTTGGCTTCTGCAGTTCCGTATTGTGCGTAAGCTGTGATAACAGCTGTTCCTGCTTTTTTAGCTGTTACCTTACCGTTCGCAACAGTTGCAACGCTTGTGTCAGAAGATGACCAGTTGATTGTATTATATCCGCTACTAACTTCAGCTGCATTTGTAATTGTTGCAACAAGGGTTTCTTCTCGTGTGGTTGAGTCATCGCTCACATCAAGCGAAAGCTCTGTCTTGTCGAGCGTGATTCCGCTTGGATATACAACAGAAGTACCACTTTCTTCTCCTTCCACAGTAATACTATTTATTCTTACACCGTTTGTATAAATTGTGTATGTTCCAGCAACAGCATTTTCTATTTTAAGAGTCTGTTCTGTTCCATTTGTACTTGATTCAATTTTTTCAACAATATTTCCACTTGAATCAGTAACCACAATCCAGCGATAGCTTGTATCAGAAGAGCCTGAACCGGACATAACAATTGTTATTGTAGACTTTACTGTAGTTGTTAATGTAAATGTTGCTTTTGATTTTGTTGCATACGATGTATAGTCAACACCATTTCTTCCTGACTGCAAGTATGAAGTTGCCCATTTTAAATCCTCTGCGGTCACTACCAATGTCGCCGACGAGCCTGATGTCGGAGCTATTGTTGTGTCTGTGTATGATGTGCCAGTAGTTCCGATGTTAGACGGCTTTGTTGAAAAATCCCAAACTGTATTTCCACCGGTTGTTGCACTTGAACTAACCTTAACAACACAAGTCGCATATTTGCTTGAATCAGCTTTTGATGTTGCCGTGATGGTTGCACTTCCGGCTTTCAGCCCTGTTACCTTTCCGTCTGAAACAGAAGCAACGCTGGCATCACTTGACGACCATACAACATCTGTAGAAGCAGAAGATAAATATGTTTTTACGGTTGCTGTAAGTGTAATCTCGTTGTTCAAAAGAATATTGGCTTCACTTCGGCTGAGCGTAACTGAAGTCACCCCCGTAGCCAGACTTCCTGCCCCACTTCCACTTCCGCTGCTACTTCCATCTGAAGCACAACTGACAAGACCCGCTACAGCAAAGATAAATCCGGCAAGCAAGGCAAAGCCTTTAACTTTCTTTTTAGTAATCATCTCTATCCTCCTGCCCTTATTTAAAACTCTTTTCCGTCAATCACAACTTTTGCTCCGGCACCGGCCTCATTTACGACAGATACCTTTGCTTCATCAGCGCTTTTAAGCGTGTATTTGTACTGAATCTGCCAGGGTTTTTCGCTGACCTTGTGGCTTGTAAAGTTTTCTGCGTTACTACCGTTCAATTCTGGTTTATTTCCTTCTGCATAAATTTTATAGAAAGAAGGTGTCCCAGCCTTTGAAGAGTCATTTGCTCGCAAGATATAGCCTGCGTGCTTTCCGAAATAATTGTTCTCAACGATAAACTGTGCGCCGACTCCAGGTCCTAAACTTGCGCCCGAATTGTTAGATGTGCCGATTTTATCATAAACATTGTTGTAAAGATGAAAATATCCACCACGTGTTCTTGGCATTCGCTGAACACAGCCGTGATAGTAGTTATCGTGGAATGTGATTTCCCGTTCTTCAGGTGTGATGAATTTATCACTTGATCCGCAGAGGGTCACTTTATCATGGTTTGTGAATTCACAAAAAGAAATAGTAAGATTCTTGCAGCACTTAACATCGAGAGCACCGTCATGGTTAAAATTTCTGTCCAAATCCACACATACGCCGTCTGAGAAAGTGCAGTGGTCAATCCAAATATTCTCAGGAATGTAAAGGTAGTTGGCTTTTGTTGACTTATCTTCAAACCCCTCGATTACAAGCTGATCTGCGCTGGCTTTTTTGCTTGAATATTTAGAGACCTTTGTGTCGTATTCCGTGGAACCGTGGGCATCCCAAAAGTTGATATTTCTGATGATAATATTTTTTGCTACGAAGTCCTCTTTTGCCTTAATTCGTAAGCCTCCGTAAGCAATTTTTGCATTGTTCACACCGATAATTGTTTTGTTTGAGCCGATGTCGAACATAAAGTCATCATGAAGGCGATGGTGTGAAGTTGGATCAAATTGATCAAAATAAGAATGATCAGAATCGCTGACGGCACCCCCGCTCAAATCGACTGTTCCGCTGAGGATAATCAGGGCGGGTTTATCACTTAAATTTTGATTTCCGACAGAGCCTGATGCGATTGCGTTTTTAAAGGCATTAAGTTTTCGCCGTGGAGAAGAAAAATGCTCGTCATCAATAATGATTACATTCTCTGAGACATAGTGCAATTCGCCCATATCTGCCCATCCGTTTGTGACAGGTTTTTCTGCTGTATTAATAGTGATTTTGGATGGTGTTGAAAAGATAAGAGCCGAAGAACACAGCATCACACTTGCTAAAAGAAGTTTTTTCATAAGAACCTCCGTAAAAAAAGATTAGATTCGATTCATAGAAGAAAAGACTTTTTCCGCCATGACATTTATCTCAACATGCATTTTTTCGCTACTTGCGTTGAGAAGTTCTCTGAGTCCATCAACCGTGATGTCAGACTCATCCAGAGAAACCATCATCATCATAACAAAGTTACCTGAAAGAATAGTTTGAGTGATATCAGCTATATTGATTTTGTGTTTTGCAAGAAGTGCGCTGACTTCCGCAATGATTCCGACTTTGTCGCTTCCTACGACTGTTACAATTGCATTCATACCGCTTATTTTACAGATTTAAACTTTCTTTGGCTATCGTTTTAACGAAGTCACCTGCAATGTGCACGGCTTCATCTCTGATTTCGGAATCAAGTTCAGCAAATGCCTTGATAATTTTGCCCGCATTTTTAAGCCAGTCTTTTGAAAGCTCAGAATTTGTCTTTGCCTTAGTTGACATCAAAACTGAAAACAGAGTTTCCACGAACTGCTGCCGCTGACTTTCCATAAGTGACTCGAACCATTTGTTAAATGAAGTAAAGAAAATTTCACTACCTGAATCCAGTTCGCTCTTTGACTCAAATGAAGTGCCTTTAACAAGCCATGAGAAAGGATTGTGCTGCATAACAAGTTTTTCATCGCTTAGTACGATTTTGTAAGAATCGAAATGATGAAAAAGCATTCCGATTATTGAAAACTGGGGAAACACTGAACGCACTTTTGTTTTAATGGAGAAAAAATCATCGCTGTCCAAATCACTTCGTGAAAAACCCGGACCGTCGAAATTATAGATGAGGGAAACCTGTTTTTTTTCTTTTTCGGCCAGATAAGCTGAAGCATAAACTGCAAGATTTCCGCCTTTTGAGTGTCCGCCAACAATCAGCTCGCTTTTTTTGAAGTTTTTCGCAGCTTCATTAAGATAGGCAAAAGCATCTTCCTGGGCTGGGACTTTTGTCATAAAAGCCAGATTAAAATCTTCCTTCCAGCCGATAAGCGTGTCGTCCGTGCCCCGGAATGCCACGAAAACCCGTTGTTTTGAAAGCAGGGATGATTCGCTCAGCAGGAATGTGACTGCCGAAAACTGTTCTTCCTTTTCGCTGTTATATTTGCTCACAAATCCGGTAACCAGAACATCCTTAAAACGCACTGATTCACCGGCTTTTTTTAGAAGAACATTTGTTTTGGGATCAATCATCATTCCCAAATCGCTGCGGCTTTTAAAATCCGAAGATGCAAAAAACAAATGAGCTAAATCGGAGAATTTAATGGAAGAATTAAGATCACTTGGGGCTAAACCGGAAAAATTTATGTAAGAAAGCTGACAAAAAATAAGGGCATCAATTTCATTTAATGGAGATGCATCAAAACTCAAATCACCACGCCAGTCCAGATAATCACAAATATCTGATTTTTGTTTTTTTACAGCCATAATATTTTTATTCTAATTCATAATTCTAATTCACTCAAATCTTTTTTTCTGATATATTTTTGCACATAGATAAAAAGGAGTCTATAAAATGAAAAAATTACTGACAGCTGCAGTAAGCGCACTCTGCTTCACTTTTGCAGCAACATCTCAGGTTCTTCCAAAAGAACAGATGAAAAACACCGCATGGACAGGATTGGGCGCTCCACTTGATGGCAACGTTATGTATTACGGTTTCACAGATACATTCCAGGCTCGTTTCGACCGGGGCAAGTTCACTGCCGAAGCAATGCTCAACTGGAGTTTCCTTGCAAACTACAACAACAATGGCGATGTAGACAATTTCATTTTCGGAACATCAAATCTCAATCCACTCGCCCTTAAGTATGGTACTCGCGGTGGAAGCCGAGCAGGAGATTATCACAATATCAGCCAAAAACTTTCTGCCACAGATAGAACAAAAATCGCAGCAGACGGCCACTCAGACTGGCTCAACTACAACGATCAGGCAAATGTCTCTAACACAATTCAAGACTCTTACTATGTCAATTTCATTTATCACTTTACCAAAAATTTAGATTTCGGCGTCGGAACTAAACTTAACTGGCAGGTTGGTCCGGCTCCCCGTTACGGCAACTGGCTTTGGGAAGCAGACGCTCATGTTCGTCAGGGCGGTTTCTCAACTGCTTATGATGACCGGGCTGGTGCTCTTGTACAAACATCAACTGAGCACACAGGAAGCTACAAATACACAGTTGATGCACCAGGAAGCGCTGATGTAGTCGGCTTTGTTCCTTATGCAAACAAATATGCAAAACGAGCTGTAGGTGTAAGATTTGTAGCAGACAACGAGGTCTTCGAACTTGGTGCTGCCCTTCCAAACGGATTCAACACAGATGATCCAGCCGTAAACTCAGCAATCAAATTTGCCCCACTCAACTGGCTTGCTCTTGCAGCCGCTATTGAAGGAGCATTTAACACACAGGCAAACTTCTACACAGGCGCAACCCTCGGAATGGATGCATTCATTCTCGACCTCTATTTTGCAGCAGACTCTCTTTTCACAAAAGCTGATGATGATCAGGCATACGGTACTGGAGCTGCAATCAAATTTACAATTCCAAAAACAAGCATCCAGATTCGTCCTGAACTGGGCGTAAACTTCTTCCAGAATTCAAACTACGACTTCGCATGGTATACCGGCGGCACACTTCTCCTCTCACTCACGAATGAACTGGGTCTCAATGTCTGGGGCTCATTCGCTCAGGGTTCAAAAGATAAGCGCTGGTCAAACTATGATTCAACAAAAGACTGGAACGGCGGTCACATCATCGACATCCGTCCAGAGATTACTTTTGCATATTCAAAAAGCACATCATTCGCTGTTTACTTTGACTGGGAACACAGACAGGCATTTGATGGTGTCAAGAGAAACTGCTGGTCAACCGGCCTTTTCTGGACATACGCTTTCTAAACTATAAAAAATAAATTAAGAGGTACAAAAAATGGGCGGCATTTTCGGTGTTGTTTCAAAAGACGATTGTTCGTTGGATTTGTTTTTCGGCGTGGACTATCACTCTCACCTGGGAACACGGCGGGGAGGTCTTGCCGTATGGAGACAGGACGAACGATTCCAGAGGGCGATTCACAATATTCAGAACTCTCCCTTCAGAACAAAATTTGAAACCGACATCGAAGAAATGAAAGGCAAGGTAGGAATCGGCTGTATTTCCGACTACGAACCTCAGCCCCTTCTTGCCCGCTCTCACCTGGGCCGTTTTGCCGTCACCACAGTCGGAATCGTTACCAACAAGGACGAACTTGTAAAAGAACTTATGGATAACGGTGGCGCCTTCCTCGAAATGAGTGGCGGTGAAATCAACCAGACAGAATTGATTCTTGCCATGATCAACACAAAAAAATCAATTCTCGAAGGAATTCAGTATGTTCAGTCAAAAATCAAAGGCTCAATCACTATGCTGGTAGCCACACCCGAAGGAATTTACGGCGCCCGCGACAAAATGGGCCGCACTCCGCTTCAGATTGGTATAAAAAAAGACGCAAAAGGCTCAATTCTTGCCCACTGTCTCTCATTTGAAAGTTTTGCCTATATCAATCTGGGCTATCAGGACTTGCATGAACTTGGACCGGCCGAAATCGTCTATGTAACGGCCGACCGCTACGAAGTCTTGCAAAAACCTCAGAAAGAAATGAAAATCTGTACCTTCCTCTGGATTTACTACGGCTACCCCACAGCCTGCTACGAGGGAGTGAATGTTGAGGCAATGCGCTACAACTGCGGAAAATACCTTGCAATGCGTGACAAAGACGACAACATTCACCCGGACTGTGCGGCTGGTGTTCCTGATTCAGGAACTGCCCACGCGGTAGGTTATGCAAACGAGGCGGGAATTCCTTTCACCCGCCCCTTCATCAAATACACTCCGACCTGGCCCCGCTCATTCATGCCAACAAACCAAGAGCAGCGTAACCTCATCGCCCACATGAAGCTTATCCCGGTTCAGCAGCTGATTAAAGATAAGAGCATTCTTCTGATTGACGACTCAATCGTGCGCGGCACCCAGCTCCGTGAAACAACAGATTTTCTCTACCAGTCCGGGGCGAAGGAAGTTCATGTTCGCCCGGCCTGTCCGCCAATCATGTTCGGCTGCAAATACTTGAACTTCTCCCGCTCAAAAAGCGAGATGGACTTAATTGCCCGCCGAGTGGTAAAACAGTTTGAGGGCGAAAATGTGAGCATGGAAACCTTGCAGAAATACTGCGACCCGGATACTCCCGAATACGCAAAAATGCAGGAAGAAATCCGAAAGCAGCTCCATTTCACGACTCTCCGCTTCCACCGCCTGGACGACATGCTGAACTCCACCGGCCTAGACCACTGCAAACTCTGCACTTATTGCTGGACGGGTAGGGAGCGTTAAAAAATCGCACGAGGTGCGATTTTAGCGAGTCTCGGCGAAGGCTATGCCTGAGCCGCGGGAGGAGTAGTGCGCTTAATCAAACAATTTACAATATTAGTTGCCACATGCTTTATCGGCGAGATTTTGCATCGTCTCATTCCGTTGCCAGTTCCTGCCAGCATTTACGGCCTTGTACTTATGTTTGCGGCCTTGCAGACAAAAATCATGCCCCTCGATGCCGTAGAGGAAATTTCTGACGGGCTTTTGGGAATCATGCCACTTTTGTTCATTCCATCAACGGTGGGGCTGATTCTCGCCTGGCCCATTCTCAAAGTACACTGGCTTCAGTTCACGATTATCGGCGTGGGAAGTACAATCGCCGTCTTCTTTGCCGCCGGTCATATAACTCAGCTGGTAATTCGAATCAAAAAGGCACTTTATGACAGAAATCACTGACTTTCTTTCTAATTCAGTTTCTTTCGGGCTTTGCATTTCCCTAATCTGTTACTGGATTGCGACTATCATTTACAAAAAAACTAAATTTTTCCTCCTCGCGCCACTTTTGGTTTCCTGCGCCTTTGTCATTACGATTCTCGTTGTTCTCAAAATTCCTTACGAAAAGTATCTTGAAGGAGCAAAATTTATCTATTATCTTATGACCCCATGCACGGTTGCCCTGGCGATTCCCCTTTACCGGCAATTTTCAAAACTTAAAGAAAATGCCCTTGCCATCGTACTTGGAATCATCGCAGGAATTCTGGCAAACGCTTTTTTTATTTTCGCCTGCTGCACTCTTTTCAAAATCAACAATCAGGAATATGTCTCTATTTTGCCAAAATCAATCACAACCCCCATCGGAATTGCCCTCTCAAACCAGAACGGCGGCATTGAGTCAGTTACTATTCTCCTGATTACCATCGCCGGTAACATGGCAAACATTTTCGGCGCAATTTTCTGCAAGATTTTCAGGATTTCTGAGCCGGTCGCTCAAGGAGTCGCCTGCGGAACTAGCGGCCATGCCATGGGAACGGCAAAAGCTTTGGAAATGGGGCAGGTTCAGGGAGCTATGAGCGGACTATCAATTGCTGTCTGCGGAGTCCTCACGGTCGTTATTCTGCCATTTTTTGTGCATATGATTTAAATTTGCGAATTTCAAAAACCTGATTTACAATAAAACTGACATGAAAAAAGGTCCTTTTCAAAAAGTTGGGTCAACAAACATAATCCCCATTTCGCTTAAACTTCTTGTTATTTTCGTTTCACTTTTACTGCTTTCCAATTTCGCAACAAATTTTGTAAATTCGCATTTGTCGCGAAAGCAGATAATTAAACTGAACAATACTGTAATGGTAAGTCAGCTTAAAGATATTTTTACAGCAGCAGGTAACCAATACCAGATTTTCAACTTTACCGGAAAGAAAGACGATTCAATCCGGGCGGTCTTCAACACAGCAAAGCGGGGATTTGAGCTTCCCAACAGTATCGCCGTAGCTTTCGACAAAAGCGGGAAAATTTTATTCTGCGCCTCGGCAACTCCCCTTCCCCAAGAGCAGAAAGAAAAATCTGAAAAAGACACTCCTGCCCTAAATGAACACTCAACTGACTTCTCAGATCCCTCAGCCCTTCAGCTTATGAATCAGCGTTTGCAGGAAGGAATTACAGACGGTTCGATTATTTTTATCTCAGATTTAGGCCAATACTATGGCGTTTACAAATATCAGCCTGACTGGGAGTGTTACATTGTCCGCGCAGAGCTTCGCTCAGACACCATGCGCACAAACAACACGCTTTTCGGCATTATTTCTTTAGTCATTATATTTATCGTAGGCGGATTTTTGATTGCCGGCATTTTTATGTTCAAAAAGATTCTTCTCAATGTCCATAAAATTACGGGCGATTTATACGAAATGCAGGCAAATCAAAAACTTTCTACCATTGATTTGTCTGATTCTCCAAATGATGATGTCACTTATCTGGCAGCAAGTTTCAATTCTTTATCTTCAACAATTAACAACTTACTCGGAATTTTCCAAAAATTCGCTTCAAAAGATGTTGTGGCAAAGGCTTACAAAGAACATCAGATTCGCCTTGAAGGAAGTCAGCGCAATCTCGTCATGCTTTTCTCAGATATTAAGAGCTTCACCTATCGCACCGAAACTCTCGGCAACGACATCATTGACCTGCTCAATGTTCACTACGACAAGGTAATCAAAAAGGTTCACGACAATTCCGGCGTTATCGGCTCAATCATCGGAGACGCAATTCTTGCAATTTATGGAACCCAGAATTCAAAAAATAAATCGCTTGATGCTCTCACCGCCGCATGGGAAATCACAAGAGTCACGGCAGAACTTCGTTCCCGAATGGTAGAACGACGCACACAAATTGAAAAAGAACGCAAACTCACCGAAGCAGAAGAGCGAATCTATGAGGCAGTTTTAATCGACATCGGCGTTGGTATCGACGGCGGCAATGTTTTCTACGGAAACATCGGTTCAGACGAGCACATGACAAACACCGTAATCGGCGACAATGTAAACTCAGCCAGCCGTCTGGAAGGCTTAACGAGAATCTACAAACTTCCAGTTATCGTTTCGGGCTACATTAAAGACGAAATCGAGCAGGCAGGAATCACAAAATACAAGTTTTTCGAAATCGACACTGTTCAGGTCAAGGGCAAAACCGAAGGCAAAAAAATTTATTTCCCCATGGACACTGAACGGCAAAGCGGAGAAGAAAAATTCGAAATCTACGAAAAGGCACTTCATGCATATTACAAAGGCGACTGGGACTCAGCCCGCACTGAATTCAAAAAATGCGAAATTGAAGCGGCGCAGGTATTCTTGGAGAGAATCGGAAGTGGCAGTGCGCCAAAAAACTGGAGCGGAATATGGACAATGCAGACGAAGTAATTTCAGACGATTCAAATTTGACTCACAAAGAAGTCGCGCTCTTTTTGGGAGATGAATTAAAATCTCAGAACAACGAAAGTGTAGTCACTTACAATCTTGTTGAAGAATACGCTAAAACGGCAAAGCATAAAAAAAAGTTCGTCTGGCTGCTGCTGGGAATTTGTTTTTTCATCGTCGGAGCCAGTACATTTACGACAATTGCTCTTCTTTCAAATTCTAACCACAAGATTAGCATCAATATTGACTCTTTTGACGACTTAAATCTCCGCTCTCTCTTAAATTCTGTTGGTCATGCTCAGACGATGTACGAAAATGCAGTCAAAAATAAGGAAACACTGGAACAAAACCGATCAGATGAACTGAATCAGGCATTGCAAAAAAAGCAGATGGATTTGTTCACCCTGCAGTCTGTTGCCAATGTTGCCACCAAAAAATCTATCACAGCCCGTAAGGTAAAAATTGATTCAGACTATGCCGAAACCATTAAAGCCATACATGCAAAATATGATGCAAAAATTGAGGAAGCAGAGTCAGAAATCAAAAAATTCAAATCACAGGTAAATGCCTATGATTCAGAAAAGGTCTCCATTGCAAAAGATGCTGAATCTTCAATTGACTCAACAAAGCAACTTCATAACATCGAGATGAAAAATCTGCAGAAGCGTTACGAAAAACAGATTGAAGAACTCCATGAACAGCTCCTCAGCCAGCAGATTAAGGCCGCAGAAGAGCAAAAAGCAGCCGTTGAGGAAGTCCGAAGCATTTATCAGGCTAAAATCGATCTGCTTGATCCAAAAGCCCGGGAACAAAGTTCTGCGCAGGATAAAATTATTCTGGACGCCGGCATCAGAAATCAGACAGCAAGCAAGACGCTGTGGCATTCAGTAGAAAATCTTGAATTCAGGGCAAACAACTATTCTGAAAAAACACCTTCTCCTTCAGAATCTTATCTTAATGTCCTTGATAATACCGAAAAAGAACTTACCGAACTTAGAACAATTGCGTACAGGTTCCAGCCGATTCCAATGGAGAACTCAATTAAAGATTATGTTCCGGCAATGATACACCAGTCTTTCCAAATCGCTGACTCTCTTGCCAGAACAAGTACAAAAATGCAGGCAGACCTTAACGCTTTTGAGTCGCTGATAGAAAAAGAAATTTCAGAATCAGCAGACGGAATCATACTTAGTACAGATTCTTCCCCCGTCTTCAGCGTCTATATAAAAAAAGCAAGCCAGTTAAAAATAAGCAGTGAAACAGAAAATCAAGTGCAGATTCTAAACGGCTCAAAACATCTTGCGGACGGCATACTTTCAAAAAGTGATGGAAACTACATCGTTACGCAGATTCTTCCAGAAGAAAAGAACATGGCAAAAATCTATCAGCCTGTTACAGGTGACCGAATTAAAATTATTCCACAACCGGCACATTGAGTTCTTTTAAGTGCAGTTAAAAGCTATTGGTTGAAATCTTCTTATTTTAAAGTTAGAATGAGGGACTATATTTAAGAGGATTCTAATGGAAACAGCAAATACAGTTTTTACCCCTGCAGTTACTCCAGTTCGTATTGGTATTGATGTCGGTTCAACAACAGTTAAAGTTGTATGTCTCGATGAAAATGACAAAATGATTTATGGTGACTACCAGCGACATAGAGCAGATATTCGAAACACGATTATCACTGTAGTCACAAAAGCCTTAAACGAAGTCGAAAAACTAGTGTCTCAGGGCGAAAAGCACACCGTTTCCGTTAAAGTTACAGGTTCAGGCGGTCTTTCTGTCTCTCAGTGGCTCAATATTCCTTTCATTCAGGAAGTCGTAGCCGCAACTACAGCTGTCAAAAAGCTCATTCCTCAGACCGATGTTGTAATCGAGCTTGGCGGCGAGGATGCCAAAATCACATATTTCACTGGTGGTGTTGAGCAGCGCATGAACGGTACTTGTGCCGGCGGTACGGGTGCCTTCATCGACCAGATGGCAGCCCTTCTCGAAACAGATGCGCCCGGCCTCAACAAACTTGCCGCAGGCTGCAAGCAGATTTATCCTATCGCTGCCCGTTGTGGCGTATTCGCAAAAACAGACGTTCAGCCTCTCATCAATGAAGGTGCCCGCCGGGAAGACATTGCGGCTTCAATTTTCCAGGCAGTTGTAAACCAGACAATTTCAGGTCTTGCCTGCGGTAAGCCGATTAAAGGTCATGTCGCTTTCTTGGGCGGCCCCCTTCACTTCCTTGACCAGCTCCGCGTCCGTTTTATCGAAACCCTCAAACTTAAAGATGACGAAATTATCGTTCCTGAAGACAGCCAGCTTTTCGTTGCGGCAGGTTCTGCATATTCTGCCGAAAAGGTCTGCAATCCCCTTTCTTCTTCAATGCAAAAACGATTCCTTACAATTGCAGAATTCCGTGATTCCCTCAAAAATCTTGAGGGAGCGGAACTCAGCGAAGTTCAGCGACTGGAGCCACTTTTCGTCGATGAAGAAGATTTAGCAAAATTCCGCGCCCGCCACGGTGAGGACAAGGCTAAGCGGGGCGATTTGAATGCCGAGCATGGCCCTCTTTTCTTAGGTCTTGATGCTGGCTCAACAACAACAAAAGCTGTCCTTGTAAACAAAAAAGGCGAAATCTTGTGGGATTTCTACGATGTAAACGCCGGAAATCCAGTAGACCTTGCAGTCCGAGTTCTCAAAGATTTGTACAAAATCCTGCCATCTGACTGCTACATTGCCCGAGCCGTTTCCACGGGTTACGGCGAGGCACTTTTCCAGGCCGCTCTTGGAGTCGATGCGGGCGAAGTTGAGACAATCACTCACTACCGTGCAGCTGAATTCTTTGTTCCGGGCGTTGAGTTCCTTTTGGACATCGGCGGTCAGGACATGAAATGTCTTCGCATGAAGGACGGCGCAATCACTTCGATTCAGCTCAACGAGGCTTGTTCTGCAGGTTGTGGTTCATTCCTCGCAAACTTCGCGAATTCAATGAACCTTGACATCAAAGAATTCTCAAAACGAGCATTGCTTGCGAAAAAACCGGTCGATTTGGGTTCACGCTGTACAGTCTTCATGAACAGCCGCGTAAAGCAGGCTCAGAAAGAAGGCGCTACAATTGACGACATTTCGGCAGGTCTTTCTTATTCAGTAATCAAAAATGCACTTTTCAAAGTAATCAAGCTCCGCCGTGCGAGCGAAATCGGCACAAAAGTCGTAGTTCAGGGCGGCACTTTCTATAACGATGCTGTTTTGCGTGCATTCGAAAAAATCGCGGGAGTCAATGTATTCCGCCCGGATGTTGCAGGTCTCATGGGTGCTTACGGTTCAGCCCTCATCGCATACGATCAGTGGTGCGATTTGACCGCTCCAAAACCAGGTCAGGAAAAGGGCTGGATTCCGCCAAAAATCGTCTCAAATATCGCGACACTGGAGCAGCTTGAGCAGTTCAAGGTTGATTTGGAGCTTACTCGCTGTGGCGGCTGTCAGAACAACTGTCTTCTTACTATTAACACATTCACTACAGGCGGGCAAAAACGCCAGTTCATCACAGGAAACCGCTGTGAAAAGGGCTTGGAGCGACATCAGCTCAAAGACGAAAACGCCAAGACCGTTGACGGTTCAAACAAAAACAATACCGGCGTTGAAGACACAGGCTACGAACTTCCAAATCTCTTCGACTGGAAGTACAAACGCCTTTTCAACCACTATATTCCTCTCAAACCGGAAGATGCACCAATGGGAAGCGTGGGAATTCCCCGAGTTCTCAATATGTACGAGAATTACCCGCTTTGGTTCACAATCTTTACAAAACTCGGCTTCCAGGTTAAAACATCACCTCGTTCAAGCCGCATGATTTACGAGCGCGGTATCGACTCAATTCCTTCTGAATCTGTCTGTTACCCGGCAAAAATCTCTCACGGACACATGGAATCATTGCTCAAAATGGGCTGTAAATTCATCTTCTATCCTTGTATTCCTTACGAAAAACTTGAGGACAAGGGAGCCGGAAACCATTACAACTGCCCTGTCGTCACATCATATCCAGAAGTTTTAAAGCACAATCTCGACTCTATCGAAGAAGCAAGCGATTTGCTCTTTATGAATCCATTCCTTCCGATTTATGATTTACCCCGCCTGCGCGAACGACTTTACGAGGAACTTCACAAGCACTTCCCGACTCTCACAAAAGAAGCTGTTTACTCGGCTGTCGATGAAGGTTGGAAGGAGCAGGAGCAGTTTAAGATTGACACCCAGCGTGCCGCCGAAGAAGCTCTGGAACAGCTGGTCGTTACAGGCGGAAACGGAATTGTTCTCGCTGGCCGTCCATATCACCTCGACCCTGAGATTAACCACGGAATTCCTGAGATGATTCACGGGCTGGGTCTTGCAGTCTTCACAGAAGATTCTGTAGCTCACCTTGGTTCAATCGAGCGACCACTTCGAATCATTGACCAGTGGACTTATCACAACCGCCTTTACAGGGCTGCCAATTTCGTCGCAGGAATGCCGAATCTTGAACTTGTTCAGCTCACTTCATTCGGATGTGGCCTTGATGCCGTTACGGCCGATCAGGTTGACGAAATTTTAAAATCCAAGAGCCGCATGTACACGCTCATCAAGATTGACGAAGGAAGCAACCTGGGGGCGGTGCGAATCCGAATCCGCTCGCTCATTGCGGCTGTCAAAGCCCGTCAGCGCAATCGTAAAAAGCTTACCGTAAAGAGCGCGGCTTATCAGCGTGTGATTTTCACTGAAGAAATGAAACACGAATATACGATTCTCTGTCCGCAGATGTCGCCGATTCACTTTCGGCTTTTGCAGAAGGCCTTCCAGTATTCAGGCTATAATTTTGTCGTTCTCGACTCAGTTGATCCGAAAGCCGTTGACGCAGGTCTCAAATTCGTCAACAACGATGCCTGCTATCCGTCAATTCTGGTCACGGGTCAGCTTATCGAAGCCCTTGAATCAGGAAAATATGACATCAACAAAACCGCTGTCATCATCTCGCAGACTGGTGGTGGCTGCCGTGCAACAAACTACATCGGCTTTATCCGCCGTGCCTTAAACGACGCCGGCTGGAGTCATGTTCCTGTAATCTCGCTCAACGCTTTAGGTATGGAAAAGAACCCTGGCTTCACCTTTACACCTGGCATGGTTCACAAAGCCATGATGGCCGCTTTCCTTGGTGACCTTCTCATGCGAGTCCTTTACAGAGTTCGTCCATACGAAGCAGAGCCTGGTAGCGCAAACAGATTGTACGAAAAATGGAACGCAAAAGCCGAGGAAATGCTCAAATCCAACTCAATTTTCAAATACAGAAGGCTTATCCGCGGAATCGTCCGTGACTTCGACCGTCTGCCTATTCTTCCGGTTAAAAAACCACGCGTCGGTGTTGTCGGTGAGATTCTCGTAAAATTCCATCCGACCGCAAACAATGATATGGTAAATGTAATCGAAAAAGAAGGTGCAGAATGCGTAATGCCAGACTTGATGGACTTCCTTTTCTACACATTCTCAGACGGTGCATTCCGAACACGGGAACTTGCATTCCCAAAATCAGAAGAAAGAAATGCAAAAATTGCGGTCTGGTTCCTTGAACTCTACAGACGCTACATGAAAAAATGCCTTAAAAAGAGCCGCCGTTTTGATCCGCCAAATTCAATTTGGGACATGATGAAGAGTGTTGAAGGAATCATTCAGACCGGAAACATTTCCGGTGAAGGCTGGTTCCTTACAGCTGAAATGGTAGAACTGATTCATTCAGGTGCACCGAGCGTTGCCTGCGTACAGCCTTTTGCCTGTCTTCCAAACCACATCACAGGTAAGGGCATGATTAAAGAGCTTCGCCGAAGATTCCCTGAGTCAAACATCAGTGCTATCGACTACGACCCGGGCGCTTCAGAAGTCAACCAGCTCAACCGACTTAAACTGCTCTTGAGTAATGCCCCAGTCGGCAAAAATCCGGACGAGCTTCCCAACGGCAAAATCTGGACGAAAAAAGGCGAAGTTGAGCCAATCATCCAGTATGCAAGTGGCGGAGCCCAGTTCGTGGACGACGACCCGATTGACGCAAAGAACGCAGTGCCGGCAACTACGGCTGTGTAAGTTGAAAACTGGAAAGTTGAAAACGGAAAACTGCCTGATGATGCAAGATATTTGTATCACCGGGCAGTTTTTTTTATAATGAGGCTCTCCCTACTTCCTAGCCACAATCACCATAGTCCGTGCATTCTGGTTGTAGGGGCTAAAGTCGAAGTCTCCATAAATTTCCACCGACTTAAAGCCGATTCCTATCATAATGCGCTTCAACTCAATGGCAGAATAAAGCCGCTGGATAAATTCGTGCTCAATGCGCTCGCCGGTCTCATTGTCGATTAAAATCCATCTTGAGCGCAGGCCTTCCCATGCTCCAACTACACTGAAATCTGTGAGAACAGTCTTTCCTGCCCGCTCAAACCACTCGCCTTCGGTGAAGTCTTTTATCGCAATTTCCCGGCTGATGTTCTCCAGGATGAAAAATCCGCCATCGCGCACGGAGTTGAAAATCGACTTGAGAATCTGCACATCCTCTTCAATGGTGTCACAATAGCCGAAAGATGTGTATAAATTTATGGCGCAGTCAAACTTCTTGTCACTTTTGAATGTGCGCAGGTCGGCCTTTATCAGCTCCAGGTCAACGCCCTCTGCACTGGCGGATTCTGCCGCCGCGTCAAGCTCGCTCTGAATCAAATCAACGCCTGTAACTTCAAGGCCCCGACTGGCAAGTTCCACGGCGATGCGCCCCGGACCGCAACCTGCATCCAGGATCTTCGCGCCTTTTCCAAGCCCTGCAATTTTACATACACTTTCTGCAACAGTTGGAGCTTCTGCCCAGCGGGCCGCATCAAACATAATCGGACCATAATTATTCCAGAAATCTTCTTTTTCGAACCATTCGGTCTTCTGAGTCTGAAATCCGTTTTGGGTAAGTGATTTCTGCTCTACAGGTTTTTCTTCTGATTTTTTTGTCTTTTTTGATTCTTTTTTCTTTGCCATACTTTTATTTTATCACTTTTTTTCTGAATACGCACTCTTTTTTGTTATGCTGATTTTAGGATTCTATCTTCTGAAAAGTTCAAAAAATGGTCGTCATTTGACAATTTGCCAAAATAGTCATACAATCGACATATGAACGTACTCTTTGGCATTTCTGCGTCCAGCGGAATCGGTATCGGAAAGGCTTTCGTCATTCCTGAATCAGAAAAACGGATAATCTCCTCAAAAAAAATCAAAGAAGAAGACAAGCCTCTCCAGCTGGAGAGATTTGAGCGTTCACTTGCTAAAGTCACAGGTCAAATTGCGGCCCAGCTTGACTCTGTAAAAGGCGACAAAACTCAGTCCGAGATTTTTGAGACCTACTTTCTCATGCTCAACGACCCGGAATTTTTGAGCGATGTGCGTAAAACTTTCGAATCATCAAATCACACAATCGAATACATTCTCAATCAAAAAACCGAAGACTACGCTGACAGGCTTCGCTCCAGTGGAAATGCCTATCTGGCAGAACGCGCTGAGGATATTTGCGACATTTTTGGCCGTGTCCTTAATGATTTACTGGATTTCCACCCCTTCAACATTGAAACCATTCCAGATGATGTCGTAATAATCGCAAAGTCAATGAATCCCAGCGACACCGTAATTCTTGCAAAACGAAAAATTTCCGGAATTGCACTTACGGATGGCGGTGTATCATCTCATGTAGGAATCCTTGCACGAAACTACGGAATTCCAGCCGTATTCGATATTGAAAACATCCTTACAGAAATCAAAAATGATGACCTGGTTATCATCGATGGCTCATCTGGTGAAGTCGTAGTCAATCCGGATGAAGGCACTTTGTCTGATTACCAAAAGAAAATCGAAATTGCCCGAATTCATGCCGAAAAACTCAAAAAATATCGGGAGTTGCCGGCAAAATCTTCTGACGGCGAGTCATTTAAGCTTATGGCAAATATCGGTACAGTTGATGAAGCCAGGGTTGCAGTCAAAGAAGGTGCAGACGGAATAGGTCTTTTCCGAACAGAATTTCTTTTTATGAGTGAAGCAAATCAACACATGGGGGCAGCGCACTCAAAAACTGCTGCCTTCAGCGAGGAAAATCAGTTCAATGCCTATAAGACCGTTCTTGAGATAATGAAGGATAAGCCTGTCACAATCAGGACTCTCGATGCCGGTGGCGACAAGATAATTACAACCCTTGAAGTTCAGCATTCAACCAGTGAAGAAAAAAATCCACTCATGGGGCTGCGTGCAATCCGGCTTGCTTTGGCAAACCCTCAGATTCTCCGTACTCAGCTCCGCGCCCTCTATCGGGCAAGCATTTACGGAAATCTAAAAATCATGCTTCCTCTTATTACAAGTGTCGAACAGGTTCGGGAAGCACTGGCAATTGCCGAAAAGGTTAAAGATGAACTTAAATCTGAAAATATTCCCTTCAATCCTGATGTTCCCATCGGTATCATGATTGAGACAGCAGCAGCCGCAATGATTTCAGATTGTCTTGCAAAAGTGAGTGATTTCTTCTCAATCGGAACGAACGACCTCACCCAGTACACAATCGGAGTCGACCGCGAAAATGCTCTCGTTGCTCCAATGTACGACGAATTCCACCTTGCCGTCTTGCGACTGCTTCATAAAACAATAAAAGCTGCCGAAGCCGAAGGAATTTCAGTATCAGTCTGTGGTGAAATGGCCAGCCGCACCGAAAGCGTCATGGTTTTGGCAGGAATGGGCGTACGCACTCTCAGTATGAGTCCCAAATTAATCACTAGTGTTAAAGAACTTTTGTCAAAAATGAGCATTGATGAGCTCAAAGCCATTTCCTCAAAAAGACTAAATAGTTTATAATAGAAGAATGGCAAAAGCAAAACGAAAACCAGATTTCTCAAAACCGAAACCCAAAAAGGCAGAAGTTGCCGAAATTCAAATCGAAAAAAACTCACTTCCTCCAGTCGTTGAAGCTGAAGATGATTCAGATGACTGGAACGAAGCAGATACACACGAAGATATTCCGGAAGAAGTCGACTATAAACACGAAGTTAAATCGGCTGGTTACGACACTTCTAAGTATTATGTAAATCTTCCGACTGTAGTAATTGCAGGCCGGCCGAATGTTGGCAAATCAACTCTTTTTAACCGTTTCATGCACCGCCGTCTTGCTATTGTCGATCCCACTCCCGGCGTTACCCGCGATCCGGTTGAATCAATGGCCTTTATCATGGGCAAACCTGTCCACCTGATTGACACTGGCGGCTACAAACTTGAACGGGATCCAAACAGCCGAGAATCCGAAATGGACGAACTGGTCGTTCAGAAAACCCTTTCCACAATCAAAAATGCTGATAAAATCCTTCTCCTGCTGGAAGCCGGTAAAATCACTGGCGAAGACGAAGAATTCATTCATCTTTTGCGCCCTTACTGGGAGAAGCTCGTTGTAGCCGTAAATAAATGCGAAGGCGGCCGGGGCGAAGATGTTTCCTGGAATTACCTTCAGTACGGTTTTAAGGACCTGCTTTTTATTTCAGCTGATCACGGCGACCACATTACCGACCTTGCAAAAAAAATCACCGCCGACCTTGATTTCTCAAAAGTCGAGGAAGGCGAAAAACCTCAGGAGCCAATCCGAATCGCGATTTTGGGCAAGCCGAACACTGGTAAATCAACTCTCTCAAACCGTCTAACTCACAGCGAAAATTCCATCGTTTCAGATTATGCAGGCACAACAAGGGATGTAGTCGAAGGGAAATTCACTTACGCAGGTCGCAATTTTGAAATCATGGATACTGCAGGAATCCGCCGCAAAAAGAAAGTTCACGAAAATGTAGAATACTATTCAGTAAACCGGGCCATCAAAACATTGGATAAATGCGATGTTGTCTTTCTGATGATTGATGCTCAAGAGGGTCTGGCTGATCAGGATAAAAAAATCTGTTCTCTCGCCTACGAACGAGGCCGTGGAATCATTTTTGTCCTCAACAAGTGGGACACTCAGGACCAGAGCCGCAAAACTCTTCGTGATACAACTGATTACATCAAAACGATGTTCGGTCACATGAACTGGGCTCCGATTCTGCCTCTTTCAGCTCTTAAAGGCGAGGGAATCAAAGACCTGCTCAACAAGGCAATCGAAATCTACGGTCAGCTTACTCGCAAAGTAGAAACTTCTGCCCTCAATAAAGCCCTTTCCGACTGGCTCTTCCATTATCCGCCGCCAGCCAGCAAAGCGATTCACTTCAAAATCCGTTACATGACCCAGACCAGCACAAATCCCGTCTCATTCCGCATTTTCTGCACCAGCCCTGATAATGTGCCCGAAAGTTATGTCACATATCTGAAAAACTCAATCCGCAAAGACCTTGGCTTCGACCAGATTCCTGTAGAACTGAACATGAAAGCAAGTCGTAAGCGCTGGGAAAACAGATTTGACGGAGAAAGCCAGTGACCTACACAATCGGAGAAGTTGAGGAATTAAGTGGCATCAAGCAGAATATTCTCAGGTATTGGGAGACGGTGATTCCCGGTTTTGCCCCACGCAAAGATTTAGGTGGCAGAAGGGTCTATACAGAACGGGATTTTGAAATTGTCCTGCGCCTCAAGCACTTGATTTATGAGCGAAAATTCACGATTGAAGGGGCGCGGAATGAAATTCTTCACGAATCTCAAGCTTACGAAAACAATGCCGAAGCCATGAACACAATCAGGGAACTCCGAACCGAACTCACAAAGCTTTATTTTGAAATCAAAAAGGGAAGAAAATGAGCAAGTTTTATGAAAAATTTACGACAAAACCTTTAAACTCAGAAAAAAAAGAAAAATTAAGCGACAAAAAAATTGAAAAAAAATCTGAAAAGAAAGTAGAAAGAAAAATAGAAAAATCCGCTGCAAAAAAGCCATATAATGAGAAAAAACCAAATAAAGTCTCAATCAGGCGGGAAATGTTCAGTCAGGCGGCAATTCCTGAAGAAAGCAGGGAAGTCATCGCAAATTTTAGTGATATCGTAGAAAGCGTAAGAAATTTAAGCGGCAAGCAGAAAGTTTCGCTTTATGGAATCGTTAAAAAACTTTCTCACCAGCTTACCGACGACCGCTCTTCACGCCGCATAGGCTATATGAATGAAGCAAGCCACATAAGTGCCTACATCAGTTATTTTATGTGGTGGAATCTGGTACGCCAAACAAGTCTTTTTGCAAATCTCCCCAAAACAGCATTTGACTCGCTAATGCAAAGCGATTCTCCCATAGCAATAGATATAGGAAGTGGAACTTTAACGGCTGTAATTTCACTCTGGCTTGCCCGACCAGAATTACGCAAGAGGAATATCACCTGGTATTGCATGGATTTAAGCCAGACCGCACTTTCAGCCGGCGAAGATCTATATCTGGCCATAGCTGCAAAAACACTCATCAATTCAGAAAATCACCCCTGGAACATTATTCGGGTAAAAGGCGCTTTGGGCACTTCAATAAAAGAAAAAGCAGACATGATTACATGCGCAAATGTTTTTAATGAAATCATCCAGAATAAAGAAATGCCGACAGATTTTCTCGCAAAAAAATACACGGAGCAACTGCTTTCTTATGCAAAATCTGGAGAATCAAGCATCCTTTTAATTGAACCGGGAGACCCGCACTCAGCACGCTTTATTTCACTCATGAGGGACGCACTCATACGAAAAGATTTCTCTCCACTCTCTCCATGCCCTCATTCCGCTGACTGTCCGATGGCAGGCAGAACTAGAGGAAAAACAACAAATGAATACGGAAAGAACGCAAAATGGTGTAATTTTGCATTTGAAACTGATTCCGCCCCGGAAAAACTCCTTAAATTTTCAGAAAAGGCCGGACTTTCAAAAGAACGCGCAGGCTTGAGTTTTATTCTCGCAAAAAAAACAATCCTCACCAGCTCGGCTGACTCCTCTCATCATTCTCAAGTTCATTCAGATTCTCCGTCATCACAAATGTTCATCAGAATCGCTTCTGATTACATCCGCCTGCCAGATTTACACAAATCAGGTTACTATGCATGCAGCGAAAAAGGACTTTTACTCGCAATCGACGAAAGTCACATTCAGCCAAAAAACGGCGAGCTTCTGCAAATAAAAAAACCGGAATCTCTATCCACCAGGGACAAAAAATCCGGCGCACTTATAGTTTCTATCTAAATTCTTCACGGAGAGCACAGAGTTCACAGAGGATTTTCTTACACGAACATCTCTCTGTGCACTTCCAAGCTCTGTGAAATTCATGTCTCTTACTTAAAGAGTTTCTTTATCTCGCCTGAATAAATCTCGTTGATTCTAAAGCGCATGATTTCCTGTTTTGCAGAAAGCTCTACGCCAACCTCAAAAGGCTTTTCAAGAAGAGCGATTTTGTTGATTCGTTCGTACATCTTAAAGCCGTTCTTTGAATTTACCCTGGTGGCAACTTCAGTCTCGATAAGATGAAGAACTTCGGCGCTCTTTACCATGTCGGAATATTTTTTGTATGGAAGATCTGACTCTTTGCAGAAAGCCTCAACTTCAGACTGCTCAGGAACGACAAGAGCCGCAAGATAACGCTGATCCTGGCCGAGGACAACAGCTGTCTGGATAAAGCGGGATTCCTGCATCTTCATTTCGATTGGAAGAGGCTCGATATTTTCGCCACCAGTCTGGACGATTGTGTCTTTCATACGGCCCCGTAAAACGATTTCGTTGTTTGCCGTAAGCCGGGCCAGGTCTCCGGTATCAAACCAACCGTTATCATCAATTGCTTTTGCCGTGAGTTCTGGCTGCTTGTAATAGCCCTTCATGACAGTGCCGCCCTTTACTTCGAGGACACCTTTTTTACCCCGCTTGAGAGGTTTTCTTGTGAGAGGGTCAACAACCCGGGCAGAAATTCCGCGCACAGCGGAGCCAACATTACCCAAAACAGGGCGGTCAATCGGTCTGACGGAGATAATTGGAGCCGTTTCAGTGAGGCCATAACCTTCTACGAGCTTGATTCCGATTGCCCAGAAAAACTTATCAACAACAGGCGGGAGTGCACCACCACCTGCAACGCCGGCACGGAAATTCGTTCCCAGCATCTTTCGGATTTTGCGGAAAATGATTGCTCCCCCCAAAAGTTTAATGGGGTAACAGAAGAGCCAGGGAAGAACGAAAGCAGGCCACTGAAGCCAGCGTTTGTCAATTCCATAGCGGGTTGTCCTGTCAAAAAGAACTCGATCCAGCTTTGAGTGGAAGAGAGCGATTGCAACAAAGAAATTGAAGAGCCGAAGGACTATGCCGCCAGTCTTTCGCATATTGCGGTAAATTCCGTCATATACAGCCTCGAAGACACGAGGAACGGCAGGCAAAACCTGAGGATTGAGAGTTTTGAGGTCTGCCAAAAGAATTGGGCCAACTGGTTTTGAATAACAGATTGTAGCTCCCTGGTTAAGAACAACATACTCGACAGCCCGCTGAAAGGCATGCCAGACAGGAAGAACCATGAGTCCTCGGTCCCCCGGATGAAGATAAATTCTCTCGCACACTTCGTCCAATTGCGTGATAAAGTTTCCGTGAGAAAGCATAACTCCCTTTGGCTTACCGGTTGTACCTGAAGTGAAAATTATCGTTGCAAGGTCATCCCACTTGCCCTTATCCATTTCTTCATCGACCTTTCCAGGATGCTCTGCGTTATATTTTTTGCCTTCTTCAACAATCTGCTCAAAGGAATAAAGTGAAATGCCAGCAGCTTTTGTTGATTCTATATCTTTTTCACTTGGTTTTTCAAAAACAATCATCTCATTTACGAGAGGAAGTTTTTCTTTTATACCAAGAATCTTTTCAATCTGGCTAGAATTTTCAACAATGACACGCTTACATTCTGCGAAAGAGAGAATATACTCCAAATCGCCGATTGTAGCGTCACAACCACGCGGAACATCAATTGCGCCAAGCATCATCAAGCCCATGTCGGCATGTTCCCACTCCTTGCGGTTATCAGAAATAAGGCCGATATGTTCTTCACGAACAACGCCATGAGCCAATAAACCACCAGCAAAAGCAAGTGCAATCTCATAGGCTTCTTTGTATGTTACTGGTTCAAAATGACCATCTTTAAAACGAGTCATTTGATATGCAAGTTCGGAATATTCTGATGCTCTCTTTCTGAAAAGGCGGGGAAGTGTTGTCTCCATGAAAATCTCCAAAATTGAATGTTTTTCTATTATAAAGCATAACAAATCAAAAATCTATGGGAAATCCGGGCTACAAAAAATTTGCTTATTTAACCCATTGGCTTTACAATTATTTTAAGAAAAAAATAACAGGAAGCCACATGACCTACAAAAGTTTCAACTATTACGGCTATGATAAAGAAACTTACCTTGACTGTTCCCCTTTAATCCGCTCCACTAATCGTAAGCATATCACCATTCTCAATACTTGGTTTATTCTCATTAACATCTTTTACCTTATGTTCTCATATCTGAACCTCTTTGGTGTCAACGAAGAAAGGATTCCCTTTTACGGAAGCTTTCTGCTCATCAGTTTTGCTTTTGAATTCTGGCTCCTTCTCTTTCCAAAATCAGTAATTCGTCATAATTACCTTGCCGTCTTTGCTTCAATTTTAATTCTTCTAACCTACGGTGTCATATCCTCGCTGGCCCAACCTTACATGGCGGCAACAATATTTTTGATTCTTCTTGTACTCACCTCCCTTTCATTTATCGGAAGTATGTACATTATGATTGGATTCACCATTATCGGAGTATTGAGTTTTCTTTTTACATCATATATGTACAAAACATTCTCAATCGCATACCACGACACTTACAATGCGATTGTAGTCAGTTCACTTGCAATTACACTTCACTACACTTTCCAGCGTACCCGAGTTGCACAATTCATTCTTTATCAAAAAGACTTACAGATTCAGCGTGAACTTGAAATAAAATCCAGTTTTGACGCCCTTACAGGTCTCTTAAATCGTGGCAAACTCTTCTCCATCGCAGAACAGATTCTTCATCAAAAACACGAAGAATATTTGGCACTCTGCCTTTTGGATCTGGATGGTTTCAAGCAGATTAACGACAGTCTCGGACATCAGATGGGCGATAAAGTCATTCAGACTGTAGGCAAAACAATAATCTCCAGCCTTGAACTTAGCGAACAGGAAAAGCAAAATATTTCTAACTGGGATTTTAAATCTCCACACTGTCTTGCAGGCCGTCTAGGCGGAGATGAATTCATTATCTTTGTCAGGGGCATGAAAAGCCGTGCTGGCGTCGTTGAATTAATTCAAAAAATGCTGAATTCACTGAATGCAGTCAGATTCGACGGCGTAAACGGAATTCATGCATCATTCGGAGTAACAGAAATTTCAAAATTCGATAAAGATATCGACAATGCATATAAAAGAGCTGATGAAGCCCTGTACGAATCAAAAAGGGCAGGGAAAAATCAGATTCATTTCAGCACAGAAACAGTCCCAGGAGATGCATAAATATGGACATGATTACTTTATCTGATTACAAAATTATTGCCGGAATCTGTATCATCAGCTTTGATTTTATCATTACTCTAGCCAAGCTTTTTCTGCGAAACGATGCTTTATATCACAGCGGAAAAATCAAGTTCGTTTCAGGGGTACTGATGCTGATTGCCCAAATCGCATTTGTAGCAGTCTCGGTATTTATCTACAATCACGAGCAGCTTGCAGTCGCATATTCGACCACAATCTTTGCTGTTGCCATAACAGTAACATTTCTCCTCTTCTGGGCCTTTATTCAGATGCGTGGCATAAGCCTTCTATCAACGGTAATTCTTGAGCGTCTCGTAGGCGTAATTGAAGCCGGGGACGAAAACCTCGACGGACACTCTCTTCATGTACAAAATCTCACAATGCTTATATACGACTACCTGCCTTTCACTTCCAGGATAAAAATCAACCCGATGAACCTTCAGTATGCTTCCTTGCTGCTGGATATCGGTAAACTCGGAATCCCGCGTAGCATCATTCATAAAGCAGGAAAGCTTCTTCCCGAAGAAAAAGAACTCATTCAAAGGCATCCTGAAATCTGTGTTGATATTTTCGCCTCAATTCCATCTCTTAAAACTGTAACCCACTGGATAAAATATCACCACGAAAGAGTTGACGGAAACGGATATTACCATCTCAAAGGCAAGGACATTCCCCTTCCTGCAAGAATTTTAGCCATTGCCGACACATATTCTGCAATCACAATGGATCGTTCATACAGGCCTTCACTTACACACGAAAACGCAATATCTGAGTTGAGGCTCGTTGCGGGCAAGCAGCTTGATCAGGAACTTGTAGACATTTTCTGTGCAATTCCAAAATCAAAAATCGCAGATTGTATGGAAGATGTACGAAATAGAATGAAAAAATATCAGTCTGGCTCTTTCCGCTGATTCCGGCTTTTAAGGACCAATTTATGTTAAAAACACGAAAATTTTTAGTCTTAGCCTCTCTGATCTCCATCACTTTTACCTTCTCATCCTGTCTCAACAAGGCTGGAAGCAAGCATTACTGTTCTTCAAATTCTAGGGGCTACCTCAAACTTGCATTACGCTCAGGAATCTATTCAGATGTCATAAAAAAATCAATTGCAGACTTTGAAAGAGAAAAAGACATATACTGCGATATAGTTGAATTAAGTGAGTCAAATTTATACAACACTCTAGTTGATAATGCCACATACCCCGAAGGTCAGTATGACTTATGCATGGTAGACAGTTCATGGATGGCAGAATTCACGGCAGAAAAAATGCTGGCAAATTTGAGTAAGCTTGGCTATGAACTTGATGACGATATAATTCCCGCTACAAAAACAATCTGCTATCAGGGAGATGATGTTTATCTCGCTCCATACTACGGAAATGTCACGATTCTCCTCTACAACAAATTTATGATAAAAGAAGCTGGATACAGTCCGGAGCAAATCACTTCTCTGGAAGATCTGCTGGCAATAAGTAATTTTCAGAAAAAACGCCATAATCTGGGATTCGTGTTCCGAGGCGACACAGAAAACAACACTGTAGTCGATTTTCTTCCAATTCTCCGTGCAAGGGGAGCCTGGGTTGTGGACAAAAACAACAAGCCTTCTGTAAACACAGATGAATTCCGTCAGGCGGTCTATATGTACAAATCATTGATACAAACAGGCAAGGCTGCCGTAAAAAACGACCTTATTGCCGCAATAGCAAATAAATCGGCTGCACTGGGAATAGGCTGGCCGGGCTGGTACACGCCTATCCGAAACTCTTCAATGGATTATATCGCTCTTACAGGAAAATACCGCAAGGACTCTGAGCCAAATAACTCAAATATTTACGGAATTTGGGGAATCGGCATTCCCAACAACAGTATGAATAAAGAAATGGGAGAAGAACTTCTTGCCTATTTAATGGACAAAAATGTTCAAAAATCAACGATTCAATTTGGTGGAGTCCCATGCAGATATTCAAGTCTCAAAGATGAAGAAGTTCTCAAAAATTATCCTCAGTATGCAGCTGTCTGCAAGGCTCTGGAAAGCGGTGTTTATCGCCCGGTAATGCAAGAATGGACTCAGTTCTACACAATTCTCGGTAAAAAACTAAAACTTATCATTGATAATAAAATATCCGTCACGGATGGTTTGAATGAAGCCCAAAAAGAACTTGAAGAATTGCAAAAAAAATAAACCACAGATGCCACGGATTTTCAAAATTATCTGTAGCACCTGTGGTTAATAAATTTTAATTAGCCAGATGAATTAAACCAACAAATCTATAATGCCGCTTAACACGGTTTACTTTTTGAATATGTGCAAAAGAAAATCGGCGAGCAGCACAATCAGCACAAAAAGGCAGAATTTGAACGCTGTCTTAAGAATCGTTGCGCGAGGTTGCTTTTTATACCACCAGACATCGATTTGGACATTAGGGTTTGCGTTTTTTATTGCATCAAAAACCTTCCTCATTTTTTTATGCTCTAATGGGAAATTCAATCCGTATTTCTCGTTGTTATAGGTTATCAGCCAGTATAAACCTATTATACCAGAGCAAGAAATCCTTGCTATGTCGCTGTAAGATACTATTTTGCTTTTCCATAATGCAAAACAACGCAGGCACTCTTCGTTATAGTCAATTTTTGCAGTATAAGCCATGTATAAAACAAATACAGACATTGGAA
This sequence comes from uncultured Treponema sp., assembly GCA_947167745.1. Next base: position 28,341 of record CAMVJE010000002.1, on the reverse strand, counting down.
TACCCAAAAAGAACTGCTTAAAATCTAATTCATGATCAATAATAATTTGGGCCACATTTATTGATAAAATAAAAAAACTGAAAAAACAAAATATAATTAGTAAAAAACAAGAACGAATTCTCTTCATTTTGCTTCCCCCAAAATTTTTTCTTCAAGCCAATCAAATCCGAGATATGTTTTGAATGTGATTTTCTCCCCAATTCCGTAGTCTTTCGCTGTGTATTTGTAGGTCTTGTCCCAGAAATCATGTCCAAAGGGATAGTCTATTCCCTCAGAAAACTCAACGGTTTTGTTTTCCCCAAAACGAACGCTACAGTGCCAAGCCTCGTCGTTGAATGCCGTGTACCATTTTCCAATGGTGAAATCGGAATTTGCAAAAGCATTCACGCAAAACAGAATCAAAAAGATTGTCGCAAAAAAATTTTTCATAGAATTTTCTCCTCTTTACGAATAAACATCATCGTTTGAATGTCGAAAATACGCTCAAAAAGAGACTGGTTCTTAAAAACAAGAACCCTGAAAATATAGTTTATAAGGCTGAGGGCGAGGCAAAAGAAAAACACGCCGTTCATAACCGTCTTTTGCAAATGATGCTTGTACCCAAACATCCCGAAATAAAACGGAAAAAGAAGGATAAAATTTACAGCGAGAAGCCTGAATTTTTCAGAAAGAGTATTTCGATTGACATGCAGCTTCAGAAGTCTGTGAGAAACGGCTCTGTACAAAACATTGTGCATTAAAAGAATGTAATAAAGTGGATACACGACGAAATTTGAGGGGGCGGCAAACACATAGGTGACGAAAATGCCCATAACATGACAAAGGATGATAACGACAACGAAGTCCAGCCCCCATGAAGCATGTATTTTCGAAAGTGGGGCAAACTCGCCTTCCCCCAAATCAGCCTTTTCTTTTTCCCGAATGAATGCGGACGGCAGGGTATAAAGCAAAATCGGAAGCAGATAAATGAATTCACGGGGCTTGCTTCCAAAATCAATGACATTCAGAATCGGCAGGAATGAGAACAATGCGATTATAAGATTTGATTTGTTCATGCACATTCAAGACGCTCCCGTTTCGGGACGAACTTCATTGTCCGAATCCCCATAATTCTTTCACACAGCGATTCCTGCTTAAAAACATTCAGGCGAACAGCATAATTTATAAAAAAGGCGGTTATCAATAAGCTTCCCACTGCTTTCATCACGCTTTCAGACGGACAGTTCCAAACGCTTCTGAACATCGCCAAATACCATGAGGACATCAGAAAAAAATTTATAGCGAGAATTTTCAGTTTCTCTTGCAATGTTCGATTCGCGGGATAGAGATGAAAAATCCTGAATCCGATGCTCCGTGCAAGGATATTTTGCATCATAACTATGTAATTGAGCGGGATAATATAATTTTTTGAGGGCGAAGCGGGAAAAAGCTTTAAGAATCTTGTGTATATAAATATGAATACCAAAAAAACAAGCCAATCCGCCCCCCAAGCAAAATGGATTCTACTCCGGCTGACAGGCACATATTCCCCTTCATTCTCATACGGAAAAACTTCTTCTTTGCAGAAAACAAAAAAAGCGGTGTATGCAAGCATTATCACATAGAAAATTAAAATGTCACCCAATGAAGTAAGTCTTGTCGTAAGCAGAGCTGGCAAGAATCCGAGTAGCCCGACTATTGCGTTATTCTTATTGATTTTCAACATAGTTCTCCTAATTTTTAACTTAAAAGTCAAAAGCCTTTGTGAAGAAATCAATCGTCTCAGCCGTATTAATTGTGATACTACCAAATCCTCCTAAAGGAAATGTAAGATTTCCTGTTGTATTTACATCGGCAATAGGTTTAAATTCATAATCATAAGATGGTAAATCAAAAGGTGTCGCATGAATGATTTCCTTTGAATATTCACCACCAAATTGAAACATTGGTGCAATATCTGCTCCTCCCTGAACATAGAACTTTGCGCCAGAAAGTCCATCGCTCTTGTCATTGTCTTCTGATTCTTCGTCATCGTTGTCATCCGAGTCGTTTCCGCTTCCGCCGTTCACTTTTAAAAGCTCGTCGTATGTCAGAATATGATAGTGGCTCAAATCCATGCTTTCAAATTCTTTCCTGACTTTTTCAAGCTGCTTCTTTTTCATAAAATTTCTTCTCCTTTTTTATTTTGTTTTGCGCCACCCATAAGCATAACACTTAAAAATAAGAAATATTCTTATCACTTTTTAAATACTCAACAAACAAAATCGCCCGCACTCTGTCCAAAATATTGGGAATTTTCTGAAAGCAACCTCTTGTCTTATTATACACATAGTTATCGTTGACAATATCGTAGGCAGCGATACAAGTATTATCTTCATATATCAGTAAATGATATTCCCCTTCCATTATGCCAGTCTTTGGAATTTCCCACGAAAATGCTTTTCTCGCTTTTTCCAGCGATTTCACAACACCGGTATACCTCGAAAATTCCGCATTCTCAATGAAAGATGTGTCACGCTCAAAATCTGAATAAGGCATAAACTTTATTTTTAATGTCTTGTTTTCTGCAGAAATTAATAGGCAACTGACTAAAAGGCAGAATAAAACGCAAATTATTTTTTTCATCGGCTTCTTTTCCTTATTTTTCTTTGTCTTTTTTATAATCTTTTAAATAAAACTGCGGGAAATATTCCCATATCACGGCATTGGAAAAGAGCGGAATCAGGACGGCAAAGCCCATCAAATATTCCGTTCCTTCATGAAGTTTAATCGCGCATCCTATCAGTCCGATAAAAGTTCCTATCAGTTGGACAATCGCATTTCCCGAAAAGGCAGAATAAAATTCCGCATTGAATAATGCCCACAATATGAAAAAGAAAAAGAGGAATCCGACGAGTCCAAAAGCAGAAATAGCCGCAGACTCAAGAAAAGAGATTCCCGAATCCGTGAAAGTCACAATCGGGCAGAGGATAATATCAATGACGAGAAAAACCAGCATCAATTTCAGCAAATGCTTTTTGTTAATCACGATGTCCCCCAAGTCTTAAGTCTATGCTCCCACCTAAGTCAGACTCGTCGTGCTGAGGAACACATGGCGTTTTTTTCATAGTTTTCACTCCTTTTTTTAATTAATTTCATATCAGAAAATATTTACCTGTCGCGCAAAGAAAAAGAACTATACTAATACCTATAAGTATTTTTCTTTTTCTTCTCAATTGCCCTTCAGTTAGTTTTTCTTTCCAATCTATCTTCTTTACACAAATACCAGATAGAAGAGAAATAAATCCCATGGAGATTGCAAACCAATCTATCATGTCACTTTTCTCCTTTGTTTTTTATGTATGGATCAATTATATAATTCGCGATAAATTGCAAAGAAACAAGTAACCCAAAAATCCAAAATATTATTGCTCCACCATCTTTCATATTTTTATCTTCTTATACATAAAAAATGCCATATATCAATATCGCCGCCACAACCATGAAGGCAACTGAAAAAATCACAAGACCGATTATTCCTTTAACTACTGCGCCTTTAGATTTCTGCTTTGTGCGCAGGCGTGGGTCTTTCACTTTCCCAAGCCCGATTAACACCATGCGTATCGAACCGAATATGAAATCTATTATGAACAACAGCATTATGAGAAATCCTAATATTCCTCTCGTTTTTGGACTCATTTTTTCTTTTTAGAACTCCTTTTTGCTTAGCAAAATTTTTCCGTGTCTTCCGCAGACGGCAAATCGCTTTCGCGCCCCCTACAATCATAACACGAAAAGAAAAACATAAATTGAGGTTCTGCGAAAATTGCCAAAAATTCTTATGCACATGTTACCGTTCGGTCGAATATGACAGTACTAAAGCACCTGTTTGACAGTACCATATCACCCTTTTGGTACTGTCAAACGCCCCTTATGGGACTGTCATATTTTTGGATTTACGGAATTTAAGAAATCTAGAATCATGGATTTATTTCCACCTCTTTAATTGCAAAAGAAAACATCGGGTGATAATTGCATGATGCTTCTGTCTCCCAAGCCCCAAAAATTCTCCGTTTCAGAAAGAAAATCATCAACTAAATCCGTTGAAGCGGAGTTTGACACCCGAGAAACATAAGTGAACCTGAATTTCTCACCGTCTTTTGTTATCACAAGAACTTTATACCGCAAACCACGCATTTTCGCATTGGTGATTTTTTGAATGTAAATCTGCGCGATGTCGGATTTTGTGATTTCGGCAATCCGCGCTCCTTTAGCAAATTTTAGGGTCTGGTAATCCACTCTTGAAACTTTTGCCTGTTCCCGAAAATGGAAAGTTCCGTAGACGAAAATCCAAAGGAGGTAGAAAAAGGTGATTATTCCGAACGACACAATTTCGTCCTTCACGAAAACCCAGCCGCTCAATTTCAGTCGGGCTAGAAAAACGGCGCACGCGAGAAAGTAGAGACAATAGCTGTAGCGGTTCAATAGATAATGTGATGAAAGATTGTTTTTCATGATTTATCCCCGTTAGTTTATTAAGTTATAACCTGTACCAATTTCATAAAATTTCTCCTTATTTATAATCTTTTTATAAACCAACAAATCTATAATGCCGCTTAACACGGTTTACTTTTTGAATATGTGCAAAAGAAAATCGGCGAGCAGCACAATCAGCACAAAAAGGCAGAATTTGAACGCTGTCTTAAGAATCGTTGCGCGAGGTTGCTTTTTATACCACCAGACATCGATTTGGACATTAGGATTGTAATTCTCTATTGTCTCAAACAGTTTCCGCATTTTCTTGTGTCCAAAGGGAAAATACAAGCCGTATTTTTCGTTGTCATAGGTTATCAGCCAATATACCCCAATAGCAGTTGAGCAACAGATTCTTGCTATGTCAGCATAAGAAACATTTTTGTGCTTCCACAATACAAAATGGCACAAAGAATCTTCTTGATATTCCACCTTTGCTGTAAGGCTTATATATGGAAATATCGCGGCGAGCGAAGCAAGTTGTATTCTCCGAAGGATGCTTGCATCTTCCCAAAAAGCGACCAATCCGAAAATAAAAAAAGCAGAAAGCAGCAAAAAAACTGTTATCGTAAAATTGGAGCGAATTCTCTTCATTTTGCTTCCCCCCAAATTTTTTCTTCAAGTTTGTCAAACAGCCAGTCAACCCCCTCAGATGTTACCGCAGAAGCAGCAACTCCGCAATCCGACTCATCGTGCTGAGGGATGAATAGTACTTTTTTCATATTACCACCTCTGTGTTATTTGATTTTTCCACTTAAAATTGCGTTTATTTTCTTGTAAAAAAAGGAATATAAACTCCCATAGACTCTGCCCAAAAAGAAACCGCAAGCAGCAACAAAATAAGGAGAACCCATCGCCCGACAGTTTTCACCACTTCAAAACGGGGCTTTTTATACCACCAGACATCAAATTCCACGCCAGAATTCACTTTTTCAATCATCTCAAAGAATTTCCGCATTTTTCTGTATTCAAGTGGCATTGCCACAACAAACTCACGGTTTCCATAGGTTTTTATGCCGTATCCACCAAACTTTGCGGCAAAATAAGTATTCGTCGTAATCAATGTGACAGCTTTAAAGTCAATCTTGACTTTTGTGCGCCATGTGCAAATCACAAAGTATCCTTCATCTTCGTTACATTCCACCCTGTTTGCAAATGCAAGAATTGAGAAAATAACTCCAATCAAAGCACCGCCAAAAATCGCAAAATAACCGAGACCACCTTTTAGAATCTGCAAGATTAATGCAATCAAAAAGAGCGTGTCAAACATCAGCGCAAATATGACAGTAACTGTTGAGCGAAGCGTTTTCATTTCGCCTACCATATTTGTTCCTCAACAAAATCAAAAAATATTTCGCAAGCTTTATATGCCGATGAACCGCCAACTATTCCAGCCGCAAGCCCAGGAACAGAAGCAAGTCCAAAAGTTGAAGCCGTAGCGGCTGTAGTAACAGCCACACACAAAAAGAATTCCTCCGTTATTACCAATGCGATACTATATATACGGAAGTGCAAATCAAAATCACAAGCCCGCCGATTCCCTGAATCAGCATTTTTACAGACTTCTGCTTCATGTGCCTGATTGGGTCTTCTGCTTTCCCGAGTCCGACCAGAATTGCCCGTATTGACACAATCAGCAGGCAAATTCCGAAGAAAAAAAGAATAAGTATTTCTCGATTCATCCCCCCCCCCTTTATAAATGGAATAGCATGAAAATCAATAGTCCAGTTACCGCAATGAAGGCAAGCGAGAAAATCACGAGTCCGATAATCCCCATCACCAACGCGCGTTTTGACTTCTGCGCTATATTCCGAATCGGGTCTTTTGCTTTCCCGAGTCCGACTAGAATCATGCGTATCGAGCACAACATGAAATATAGTATGAACAGTAACATTATAAGAAATCCTTGTGTTGTTTTTGAATTTCCGTTCATACAATTTCTCCTTTTTTATAATCTTTTTATAAACCAACAAATCTATAATGACGCTTAACACGGTTTACTTTTTGAATATGTGCAAAAGAAAATCGGCGAGCAGCACAATCAGCACAAAAAGGCAGAATTTGAACGCTGTCTTAAGAATCGTTGCGCGAGGCTGCTTCTGATACCACCACACATCAATCTGAACAGCAGGATTCGCCTTTTTTATCGTGTCAAAGAATGCCCGCATTTTTTTTCGTTCATAAGGATAATACAGCATGTATTTTCGTATTCGGTCGTCACAGATTTGCACCCAGTAGCCGCCAGGATTTGACGAGCTATAAATCCTTATAATGTCCTCATATTTTATCTTTCTTTTAAACTGACCTGAAAAAATACAAAAATACTCTTCATAATATTCTATTTTTTTTGTAAATCCTAAAAAAAGGACTATACAAGGACTTATACCTAATAGGAGCTTCCTGAAAACAGTCATATCTTTCCATGAAAGTAACAGTACGACTATAAAAAACAACGAAAGTATAGAAAACTCAATTACAAGAATTATCGGCCTGATTCTTTTCATTTTGCCTCTCCCCAGATCTGTTCTTCAAGCCAATCAAACGCAATTTCACATCCGGCGGTTATTGCAGCACCAGCTACAGCACCTCCCATAATAGCAGGAACAGCTCCTATACCAAAAGTTCCTGTAGAACCACATCCAGCTATGGTAGCACCAACTCTAGCCCCAGCCGTCACAGAAATTACATGAGAATAAGTGTTGTAAGCACTCTGCCAATAGGACATCTCACCGTTTTGGTACGCTTTTGCATTTTGATATGATGTATAAGCAAAATCTACGACAACCACGGCATTTCCTAGTTTTGACATATTCCCTGCAAACTCATTCAGAACAGGCGCGTCAATTAAATTTGTTTTTGCGGCTTGTGCGGCAAGTTCCCCTGCAACTCCAGTACAGGTACTAGTATTATTCAACAAATCAACTGTAGTGCCAGCAACATTATTCCCTTTCGGAGTATCAAGCTTGCTGTTTATATAAGCGCGTTCTTCGGCTGCGTTCTCGCCTTTTGTGTTCTTATTCTCACCAGAAGATTTCTCAGCAAGCTCCCCTTCTTTTGAGGGGCTTTTCTCATCTTCCTTATGCTCCCCAATACCGAGTTTCTCCTGCGCCTGTTCAATGTCTATCTCTTTTAGCGTGACGACCGTTCCGTCATCGCGAACAAGAGTGTCGCCGGGCTTTGCGTTCGCCACCGCTTCGTCACTGTTCTCTATCCTGCGGCTTCCGCCCTCTTCCTGCTCGGTTTTTGAGCAGTCAGCCTCTTCCGCACTCGGCAAGTCGCTTTCTTTTGTGGGCGATTCCTCTTTTTCTTCCTCGCTGTCCTTGCCGTATGAGTCGCAATGCTCCTGCGCCCAAGTGATGTCCCCTTCCGTAATCGTCACTTGCGTTCCGTCATCGCGGGTGAGCGTGTCGCCGACCTCGGCGTTCGCCACTGCTTCGACAGTGTTCTCTATTTCATGACCGCCACTTTCCGACTCCGAGCTAGTTCCGCTCGAAGTGCTTTCGCTCGTTGGGTCGGCACTCGGCTCGCCCACGCCCTCTTCGCCAGTCGTGCTTTCGGTCGCAGTTTCTGCTCCTTCGTCCGAAGTCTCTTCGCTCTCGCTTTCTACCGCTTCGTCATCGCTGTCATCCGAATCGTTTCCGCTCCCGCCGTTCACTTTTAAAAGCTCGTCGTAGGTGAGAATGTGGTAGCGGCTCAAATCAATGCGCTCAAATTCTTCCCTGACTTTTTCAATCTGCTTTTTTTTCATAAAATTTCTCCTTTCGTTTGTTATATATTATTTTTTTTACTCTGGAAACTGCGCCCTGTGCCATTTTGCTTGCCACAAGGCATCCCGCAGATTCTCAAGAGTGTACTTCTGCTTCAAATAATTTATCTCCGCAGAGAGGACATCAATTTGTCGTTTCTGACCGCTCTCGTACAGTTGCTTTATTCCCTCGAAATTTTCCTTTTCGTTCGCCTCGTGTTTTGCCGCGCTCTCAAGGTTTTCTTCGTAGGACAAAATCATTTTATCATAGTAGTCTTTTTCCGCATTCCGATTCTTTTGATATTCGAGCATCTGTTTTTCGTATTTCGCGCGTTCGGTTTCATATTTCTTTCTATATAATTTGCCCTCGCCGCCATAAAGATTGTTTATCTTGCCCGAAAGCGTCGCGCTCCAATGAAGATAGTTCGTGTCGTCCTTGAAATCCAAGCCGATGTCGTCTTTGAGTTTGCTTGTGTCCTTGAACTGAGCCGAGAGCGAAATGACGGCGGCGGAATTCTGCTTGTCAAGCAAAAACTGGCTTTTCAGAATCTGAAGCTGGGTCTGCAAGTTGCTCAAAAATGGGTCTGTGACAAAAAGCGGCTCTTGCTCTTCGGGGAAAGGTGCTTCATCTGAAATCTCAAAATCATCTCCGCACAATTCGGCAAGCGATTTCAAGATTTCTATTTTTTCCAAGTTATAGGAATTCAAAGAAGATTCTGCATCATCGAGAGATTTTTCCGCCTTCCATAAGTCCGTCAGCAGCGCGGAATTTGAATAATACATTTTCTGCAAGGATTCAAGATTGATTTTTAGCAGGGCAGCCTGCTTTTCAGCCAAGAGCTGGTTTCGACCATTACGGCGGAACTGAACATAAAGCGAGAGGACTTTTGAATAAGAATTCTTTTTCGCCTGCATGAGGTTGTATTCTCCGCTGTCCGCCGCAAGGGAAAGTTTTGCCTTGGCGGGATTCCTGAATGTTCCGTGAAGCCAATATGGATTAAGGCTCTGCGAATACTGTACCTGCGCTAAAAAATAATCCGAGTAGCCCTTGTCCGTGTAGCCGTCCGTCGAATTCCAGCTTCTGTAGCCGCTTGAAACGCCGTAAGACGCGCCCGCCGAAAGTTTCGCACCGCCGGGGAGCGTTTGCGTAAGAGTCGCGGAGGCACTTCCGACTTCAAGCTCATCGGAATACTGCTCGTAATTCTTATAAAAATTCGGGGTCGCGCTCAGTGAGAGCGAAAGCGGGTAAAGCATGCGCGAAGTATTTTTTGCCGTCTGATAATAATCGAGGCTCTGCCTTGCGGAAAAAATCGCCTCGCTGTTAGCCGCGCATTTCTGCCACAATTCTTCGAGTTCACAAGGGAAAGCGGCACGAGAAGCGAAAACTGAGAGAAGAGAAATGAATGTTACGGAAACGAGCCTTGTTCTTTTCATCAGTTCAAAAAGTCCATTTTTCTAAGGAAAAGCTTCAAGATTGTGTCCCGCTCAAGGACAATTCTTGCCTCCGCCTCAAGCCCCGATTTTATGGGATAAGATTTTCCCTTGCGGTTTGCAAATTCGCTTTTGTCGATGTCGGCATACACGCAGTAATAATATTTCTCGTCCGCAGTCTTTCGTATGTCGGGGTCTACGCTCGTAATTTTTCCCTCCGCGCCCTTGTACTCGAAGAAGGGAAAAGCGGGAAGCCTGTATTTTACGCTAAGCCCGTCGCCGATTTTCCCCATGTCCTTTGGCGCAACGGATATTTCGACACGGAACGCGCTTGAATTGTCTGGAATTATGTTTACGACCTTCGCGCCTTTTTCGAGGAAATCGCCGACATTGAGAGAAGAAAATTCCTGAACGAAGCCCGAGACCGGGGCTGTCACATTCAGATACTCATACTGCTTCGATAGGGCTTCTTTTTCCGTGCGGTTGCGCTCCAACGCCAGGTCGTATTCGTAGACCTCAGAATTGATTGTGGAGGAAAAATTCGACACGAATGCTTCCAGTGCGGAGCGGGCATAATTCAGTTCCATTTCCTTTTGCTCAAGAACCGTCTGATTCGTGAACGCCAGGGGCTTTTCTTTTTCAAGGTTGTATGCCGTCAGAGCGAGATTCCGCTTTATCTCAAGTTCTTTTTTTTGATTCAGATAGGTCTCGAACCTGTACCACGCTTTCTGATTCGATTTCCCGCAAAGATTTTTGTTCGCCTCAAGGCTTGAGCGCAGGAGTTTTGAATCATTCAATTTCTGCTCTATGTCTTTTTCCTGCCGCACGAGGTTTTTTTTCTGCAAGTCTAGCATCTCCGTGTCCATAGTGTAGAGCGTATCCCCCGCCTCGACTTTCTGCCCGCGCTCGAAATATATCGCCGAAATCTTCCCCGAAACCATATTCTCCACAGAAGAGACATTCTCACGGACACGCACGATTCCTTTTGCCTTCACGACATCATCAATCTTGCAGAATGAAACGACAAAGCCCGCGATTATTACGAAAATCAGTATCGAAAAAAGTATTATGTCGTTCTCTCTGGGAATCGTCAGAAGAAAATATTCTTTTGTCGCGGGAAGACATTTCTTGCTATGCACTTTCAAGATGTCTGCCATTTTGCGCGCTCCATAAATTGTAATAAACATTTTCCAGCGACATCAGCAAATTATGATTCCCCGCCTCAACGAGATGACCTTTGTCGAAAACAAAGATTTTGTCGCAGTTCTTTATCGTCGAAAGCCTGTGCGCGACGATGATTGTCGTGACGCCTTTCGTTCTGTTAAAAATCGCGTCCGTTATAGCCCGCTCGCTGATTCCGTCAAGGCTTGCGGTCGCCTCGTCCAAAAGCAGAATCTGAGGATTGCGCATCATCACCCGCGCGAGCGAGAGCCTCTGCCGCTCGCCTCCCGAAAGATTCGAGCCAGCTTCGCCGATGTAGGTATTGTATTTCTCGGGGAATTTCCTTATGAATTCCGCCGACATGGAATCCTCCGCGCACCGCTCAACCTGCTTGAAATTGTACACCGGAGTTCCCCAAGCGATATTTTCAATGACCGTTCCGCTGAACAAAAAACTTTCCTGCGGCACATAGCCGATTCGTTCGCGGTATTTTTTCGTCGGGAAACATTCTATGTCCTCGCCGCCTACCGTTATTTTTCCGTCGCTCGGCTGATAGAATTTCATGAGCAGTTTGAGGAGCGTTGATTTTCCCGAGCCGCTCATGCCCACGAACGCGACCGTGCTTCCGCCCTCAATCTCAAGGTTTATGCCGTCAAGAGATTTTCCCCTCGTGCCGTAAGTAAACGACACATTCTCGAATTTTATGTTTCCGCTCAAATCGGGAAAAATGTCCGTATCGTCTTTTTGCTCAAGCTCCTCATCCATATCCATGATGTCGAAAAGCCTGTCTGCCGAAACTCCGACTTCCTGCAGATAAAGCTGCATTGTCAAGAGCCGCTGCAGGGGATTGAGGAAAAAGCCCGAAAGAGTGACGAACGAAATCAGCTGTCCGAGCGTTATCCTTCCCTCAAAAATAAGAAAACTACCGAGCCAGTAAAGCGCAAGAGTTCCTGCCCCCGAGATAAAATCCATGATTGCCTTCTGCCTGTTCCCGGTCTTGCCGAGCCTGAGCGAAGCGTATGTCGTCTCAAGGATTTTTTCCTCGACGCGCTCGAATGCCTCCCTCTCCGTGGAAAGAGCCTTTATCGTCGCTATTCCGTTTATGCTCTCATACATAAAGCCGTTTCGTTCCGCCTCAAGAACCGCGCGGAGTTTTATCTGCCTCTGGAACGACTTGGAGAAGAAATAGACGACCGCAGAGGAGAGGATAATCGGCAGGATTGCGAGCGGAAGGAGAACGCCGCCCGTTTTTACGAGAACAGCACCGCCAACCAAAATCATGAATGAGTCGATTATGAGCGAAAGAGTTGTCGAGGAAACCGCGTCGCGCACCGTGGCGGCATCGTTTATGCGAGAGAGGATTTCTCCCGTCTTTCTTGCGGAGAAAAACGAGAGCGGAAGTCGGAGCAAGTGCGCGAAAAATCCGCCGCTCAAAGAAATGTCGAGTTTGCGCCCCAGATACAAAATTATCTGACTCCTGCAGAATGAAATCACAGCCCTGAAAATTATAATGAGCATGAAACTCAGGCTGCAAATCGTGAGCGTGGACTTTGCCTCAGAATATAAAACCTCGTCAATCAAAAACCTGAAATAAAACGATGTGACGATGCCGAAAACAGAGAGCATGAGGCTTGCGATTATGGTGTTGACCATAATCTTTTTGTGCGGCTTCACAAGCTCAAAGAAATATGATACGAGCCGTGTCTTTCCACCACCCTTTTTGAATTCAGCTTTCGGATAGAGAATAAAAAAGATTCCGCTCCACTCTTCCTTGAATTCCGCTGCAGGGATTTTCCTGTAGCCCATGTCGGGGTCGGAGACAAAGACAAAATTGTCGCTGATTTTGCAGACAGTGACATAGTGGTCGCTCTTCTTGTGGAGCAAAAAAATCGCGGGGAGCGAAATGTCCGACAAATCTTTTTCCTTTGAGAATGCGCACTTGCAGTAAAGCCCGAAATGCTCCGCGCCCTTCACGATTCCGTAGCCCGAAGTACCTTCCCTGTCCGTCCCGCAATGCTCGCGCACGCTCCGTATCGGCACATATTTTCCGTAATACAACAGCACCGAGGCAAGGCAAGCCGCCCCGCAATCCGACTCATCGTGCTGAGGGATGAACGGTACTTTTTTCATAAAATTTCTCCTTTTTTATAATCTTTTTATAAACCAACAAATCTATAATGCCGCTTAACACGGTTTACTTTTTGAATATGTGCAAAAGAAAATCGGCGAGCAGCACAATCAGCACAAAAAGGCAGAATTTGAACGCTGTCTTAAGAATCGTTGCGCGAGGTTGCTTTTTATACCACCAGACATCGATTTGGACATTAGGGTTTGCGTTTTTTATTGCATCAAAAACCTTCCTCATTTTTTTATGCTCTAATGGGAAATTCAATCCGTATTTCTCGTTGTTATAGGTTATCAGCCAGTATAAACCTATTATACCAGAGCAAGAAATCCTTGCTATGTCGCTGTAAGATACTTCTTTGCGTTTCCATAATGCAAAATGCCGCAGACACTCTTCGTTATAGTCTATTTTTGCAGAATAAGCTAAGTATAAAAGAAATACCGCCAGCGGAATACCTAAGAAAATCATTTTGGCATCAGGTTCGTGCATAACAATCTGAGCGATATTTATAGCAAAAATAAAGAAAGCGATGAATGAAAAAAGAATCGCCAAAAAACATGAGTATATTCTTTTCATTTTGCCTCCTCCCAGATTTGTTCTTCAAGCCAATCAAAACCATAATCAACTATTTTAGATGTTGCATAACCTGCCACAGCTCCGCCCACGGCTGAAGGAACAGCTCCTATACCAAAACTTGAAGCTGTTCCGGCTGTAAAAACAAATCCTCCAACTTTAGCCCCAGCCGTCACAGAAATTACATGAGAAAGAGTGTTGTAAGCACTCTGCCAATAGGACATCTCACCGTTTTGGTACGCTTTTGCATTTTGATATGATGTATAAGCAAAATCTACGACAACCACGGCATTTCCTAGTTTTGACATATTCCCTGCAAACTCATTCAGAACAGGCGCGTCAATTAAATTTGTTTTTGCGGCTTGTGCGGCAAGTTCCCCTGCAACTCCAGTACAGGTACTAGTATTATTCAACAAATCAACTGTAGTGCCAGCAACATTATTCCCTTTCGGAGTATCAAGCTTGCTGTTTATATAAGCGCGTTCTTCGGCTGCGTTCTCGCCTTTTGTGTTCTTATTCTCACCAGAAGATTTCTCAGCAAGCTCCCCTTCTTTTGAGGGGCTTTTCTCATCTTCCTTATGCTCCCCAATACCGAGTTTCTCCTGCGCCTGTTCAATGTCTATCTCTTTTAGCGTGACGACCGTTCCGTCATCGCGAACAAGAGTGTCGCCGGGCTTTGCGTTCGCCACCGCTTCGTCACTGTTCTCTATCCTGCGGCTTCCGCCCTCTTCCTGCTCGGTTTTTGAGCAGTCAGCCTCTTCCGCACTCGGCAAGTCGCTTTCTTTTGTGGGCGATTCCTCTTTTTCTTCCTCGCTGTCCTTGCCGTATGAGTCGCAATGCTCCTGCGCCCAAGTGATGTCCCCTTCCGTAATCGTCACTTGCGTTCCGTCATCGCGGGTGAGCGTGTCGCCGACCTCGGCGTTCGCCACTGCTTCGACAGTGTTCTCTATTTCATGACCGCCACTTTCCGACTCCGAGCTAGTTCCGCTCGAAGTGCTTTCGCTCGTTGGGTCGGCACTCGGCTCGCCCACGCCCTCTTCGCCAGTCGTGCTTTCGGTCGCAGTTTCTGCTCCTTCGTCCGAAGTCTCTTCGCTCTCGCTTTCTACCGCTTCGTCATCGCTGTCATCCGAATCGTTTCCGCTCCCGCCGTTCACTTTTAAAAGCTCGTCGTAGGTGAGGATGTGGTAGCGGCTCATGTCCATGCTCTCGAAGTCTTTCCGAATTTTTTCTAGCAGCGTTTTTTTCATGGTTCTTCTCCGTTATGAAATTCATGCGCAATTATCGGCTTTTAACTACCTATCACATAGCCATCTTCATCTCCACCAAATCTTGCGGAATTCGCTTCGTTTTGAATAGATGACTCTGAATAAGTGTCGCCTTCATCTTCACTCGTTATCTGCGAACAAGACGCAAAAACAAATGAAAATGCCACAAAAAATGTAATGACCGTTGTTAGAATAAAGTGTTTTAATTTTTTCATGACTAAAGCATATCACAGAAAAAAAAGTCAAACTTGTCGTTTTAGGAAAATTTCTAAAATTTATTTATGGCTAGGGGCAGTATAGGGAATAATTTTTTGCACATATTCGAGACCTTTTTGTAATCGTTCTTTCTGCCCCTTCAGTTCCATGAGCGAAAAAGCTTGGTCTATGTACTTTATGCCTTCGTCTTTTCTCCCCAATTGAATGAGACTGTAGCCAATGTTAAACGCCATCACTTCAAGCACACTGAGTTTCCCCCGCCTAATGCAGAATTCCAAACCAGTTTTCGAAATCTCATATTCTTCTTCAAAGCGACCTGTGGCTTCCATCCAATTTGAGAGATTTGCAAGAACAATGGGATATTCTTTTTCCATTGAGGCATCATCGATTTTCCCCGATTCGTAATATTCTTTTAGGAAAAGCAAAATTTTCTCCGCCTCATCTTTTTTTCCAAGCCTATGCTCTTCAAGCGCAATGTTATTCAGAATGATAAGCTCAAACGAAGTAAAATATTTTTCTTTGGGCAATTTTTCCAAATCATATTCGGGGAATGTAATCTTCAAAGCTTGTATATAATAGGGCAGAATTTCTTCTGGGGCAGAATGTTTTAAATAGTTTTGGATTCCCGTCATCTGCAAATGGAACTGTCGCTCAAATTTATCCATTGGCTCGGGCAGATTCGCATATTCATTAAGCAATGCACTAATATCTTTTCCAAGCCCTGCCAAAATGTGGGTAATTTTCTGCTCCAACACGGCTCTTTGAAAGCGAACTTCCGTCACAGGAACATTATACAAGCCAATGGGAAGCCCCAGCCGTTCAAGGAGAGCTTCCATTACATTTGCCGAGGGATTCCGCTGACCATTTTCGATTTTAGAAAGCGTTGCTATAGAGCAAATTCCGTCACAAAGAATTGCTTGAGAAATATCCTTTCGTTCGCGAGTACACTTTATTGCTTGACCGACACTGTATTGTGGCATAAAAATAGTATCTCACAAAATTTGAATAAAAACTAGGATTTGCTTGCCCTATTCATAAACCGCCCGCACGAAATTCTCAAAAAGGGGGAGAGTGAATTTCAAAACTCCGCGCTCTTCGCCGAGTTCAAGCCTTTTTTTATCAAACGCTTTCGGTATGGGTTAAAACCGTTCGTGTCCAGCCCAAGTTGCTCCCGTATGGAAATAATCTTGTTGTCTTTTGCGCTTGCCATTCCATTTAAAACAAACTTGTCCTTCGGCGACAGCTCTGACCATAATTTTTCGTAGACGAATTCTTCAAGGTATTGCTGGTAGTCATCAAGGACGGCTTCAAAATCACCGTTTTTGTTCCATGTCAGAAAACCGAGAACCTGAAAAGCGAACGGATAGCCTTTCGTGAGTTTTGCCGAATGTCAGAGAAAAGGGATTTACCATACAGACCTCGCTTTTACTGAATTAAATTTCTTTTACTGTGTCGGTCAATTTGCCACAAAAAAAAGCGGAACACGCCGCAAAGCAATGTCCCGCCTTTTATTATGAATTACGCATTACGCATTTCTTGCTTATTAGACCAATCCCTGAGCCATGAGAGTCGCAAGCGACTCTCGCGCCGCAAAGTAAGATTTACTCTGCGCTCACGCGCAGGCGGCGTCATTGCTCTAGTAATTTTTTGGGCTCGATTAGACTAAACCTTGCGCCATCATTGCGCGGGCTACCTTCAAGAAGCCGTAGATGTTTGCGCCTGAAACGTAGTCGATTGTTGCGCTTGGAGCGTACTTTTTGGCTGTTTCGTAAGCGTTGTCGTGGATGTTTGTCATAATCTGCTTGAGTTTTGCATCAACCTCTTCGCGAGTCCATGAGAGACGCTCTGAGTTCTGAGACATCTCGAGACCAGAAACTGCTACACCACCAGCGTTTGAAGCTTTTCCTGGAGCAAAGAGAACGCCCTTTGACTGCAAGAATGCGATTGCATCTGCACGAGTTGGCATGTTTGCACCCTCTGCAACGAGTTTTACGCCGTTAGCAACGAGTTTTTCTGCATCTTCCATGTAGATTTCGTCCTGAGTTGCACATGGGAATGCACAGTCAGCTTTAACTCCCCATGGTTTTTCGCCCTTGAAGAATTTTGCTTTTGGATATTTTTTAACGTAAGCATCGATTTTCTCTTTGCGGGCGCGGAATTCCATAACGTAAGCGAGCTTTTCAGCATCGATTCCGTCTTCGTCGAGGATGTAACCTGTTGAGTCAGACAATGTGATGACCTTTCCGCCCAACTGAGTAACTTTCTGACAAGCGTACTGAGCAACGTTTCCGTCACCAGAGATGATTGCTGTCTTGCCCTTGAAGTCTGTTCCGGCAGCTTTGAGCATGCACTCTGCGAAATAGATAAGACCGTAACCTGTAGCCTCCGGACGAATCAAAGAACCGCCGAAGTCCAAGCCTTTACCAGTCAAAACGCCAGTGAACTGGTTTGTGATTCTCTTGTACTGACCGAACATGTAAGCAACTTCTTTTCCGCCAACGCCTTTGTCGCCAGCTGGAACATCTGTGTCAGCACCAATGTGTCGGTAAAGCTCAGTGATGAAGCTCTGGCAGAAGCGCATGATTTCGCCGTCTGATTTTCCGTGACCGTCGAAGTCAGAACCACCTTTGCCGCCGCCCATTGGGAGAGTTGTCAAAGAGTTTTTGAGAACCTGCTCGAATCCCAAGAATTTAAGAACGTCAAGACCAACCTCTGGAGAGAAGCGGAGACCTCCTTTGTAAGGTCCGATTGCAGAGTTGAACTGAACGCGGAAACCACGGTTTACGTGTGGCTTTCCCTGGTCGTCTGTCCAAGGTACACGGAACATAATGATGCGCTCTGGCTCAACGAAGCGCTCAAGAACAGCTGTGTTCTCAAGCTCAGGCATTGTGTCAACAACTGGTGAAAGAGTCTCCAAAACGAGACCTGCTGCCTGCAAGAAGTGCTCCTGATCAGCATAACGAGTTTTGAGCTCGTCCCAAACGCGCTTACAATAAGCGTTCTTAACGTTAAATTCTTTGATTGCCATTTTTTTCTCCTATTCTGGCTCAGCCGATTTTCGGCGTCTTTTTTCTTGCTTCACACGGAAACAAAAAAGGCGTCATAAATAAAAAGCCTCAGTGAATCCAAATGGACACAATAAGCTCTTTATTTACGACGCCTTTGTCATGTCATTACTATATATAAAAACAAAAAAAGTGTCTATATCTTTACGAAAATTTTCCAGAACTTCATTCTGGTTGTCCAGGATTTTTTTTGCCCACTATCCCTAAATAATAAAATCATCTATTATATATAGAAGAAATATTACAAATAGGAGTTTATATGAAAATCGCATTGATTAACGAAAATTCTCAGGCAGCAAAAAATGAAGTCATCTACAAGGCTCTCAAAAAAGTTGCTGATGCCCACGGATTTGAAGTCGTAAATTACGGAATGTACTCAGCCGAGTCACCTTCCCTCACCTATGTTCAGAACGGCATTCTGGCCGCAACTCTCTTGAACTCAAAGGCAGTTGATTATGTAATCACTGGCTGTGGCACTGGCGAAGGCGCAATGCTTGCTTTGAACAGCTTCCCAGGCGTAATCTGCGGTCATGTTGCAACCCCGCTCGATGCCTACACATTCGCTCAAATTAACGACGGAAACGCAATCTCAATTCCATTCGCACTCGGTTTCGGCTGGGGCGGCGACCTGAACTTGGAATACATTTTCGAAAAACTCTTCTCGGAGCCAAGCGGCCAGGGCTATCCTCGGGAGCGGGCAGAGCCAGAGCAGCGTAACAAGAAAATCCTGGACGGCGTGCGCGAAAAAGCATTTAAGCCATTCGTCGAGATTCTTGAATCTTTGGACAAGGATTTGGTAAAGGGAGCATTCAAGGGCGAAAAGTTCAGCGAACTCTTTTTCCGTGATTGCAAAGACGAAAAAATCGCCGCAGCTGTCAAAAATTTGATGTAAAAGACAACGCGACCGCCATTTGTGGCGGTTGCGCCCAATTTGTTTTACTTTGCCCCTTCAAGTATTTCAAAATTCTTACCACTGTCTTCAAAAAGTTTATTACAGGGGTCTTGAATTGAATTAACAAAACCACTGGTCACTTTGTAAGAATTTGCGCCAGTCTCACGGACATAAAATAAAATATTCTTGCTTAAAATTCGGGTAACTTTTTTATTATCGGCAGTCCATGCCTCGCTGACATCAACTGAATCATCTTCTTTATAAAAACGCCGCCAGGTTCCCAGCTGCATCTGAAGGAAGTCAACAACTGTTTCATAAGACATTCCCTCAGTGCTCAGCTTATTGATTCTCTCAAGGATTTCGTTTGAATCTTCTCCAGGTTTCGCGCTTTTAATATCATTTCGCGACCATGATTCTTCGGTTTTATTCGTTGTAATATGAAACATAGACTGCTCCTACTGAATCTTTCGATTTCGCACTAAAATGATAACACAGATTCCCACAAAAAGAAATGCAACACCTGCCATAAGTGGCAGAAGAAGAGTATGAACATTCAAATCATTCAGGACTTCATAAAGATTCACGAAACCGAAGACCGCAAAAACCGCGAAGGCCAGCAATTTAAAGAAGCGGTCAGGAGTCTTACCGTGCAAGATGAAGGCAAGTACAAGTCCAATAATGTCCGCCGCAAAAAAACCAATTGATGCCGCAAGCCAAATAAAGAAGAGAGATGCATTAAGGCCATTTGTTGCGCCGAATGTGATTGCAGAAAGCTGAGATTTGTCGCCAAGCTCTGCGATAAAGAAAATGCAGAAAACAGCAATTGAAGCAAATGAGATTTTTGATTCGCCCCCCTCTTCCTCATCATCTGTTTTAATCAAAGATGTCGCTGAAAAATAGAAAAATGCAGCTGTTGCAATCAGTTTTACAATCCAGAGGTGTGATTTGAGAAATTCATTGAGCAGACCGCCCGCGCACACAGAAATACCGTTCAAAAGAAGAATAGCCGCAGCCGTGCCAATAACGATACTTCGGATTCTGTATTTTGAAGTAAGGGCAAAAAGCATGAGCTGAGTCTTGTCGCCCATCTCCGCAACGAAAAAAGTCAAAAGAACCGTGAAAAAATATGAAAGTGTCAATTTTAGTACCTCGAAAAAATCAGATAGGGATGAATCGCGGGCAGACACAGAAAAAAAATCCGCATTTATCCGCATCAAATTTTAATCCAAACTCTGCCTGTATCGCTCGTAGAGAAGCACGCCTGTCGCCACTGAAACATTCAGGCTGTCGATTTTACCGCAAGTCGGGATTGAGACGATTGAGTCACACTGCTCTTCAAGCAAACGGCTTATTCCGCTACCCTCGCTCCCCATGATAATACAAGTCTTTGCAGGGAAAGTAAGTTTCTGCACAGACTCACCGCCTGCGTCCGCTCCATAAACCCAAAAGCCTGCCTCTTTGATTTTCTGCACGGCCCGGTTCAAGTTTTTTACCACAGCGCAAGGAACATAGCTGCTCGCCCCCGCTGAAGCGCGGGCGATGATTTCATTCTCGCTTACATTTCCCACGCTGTTTCGCTGAGGCATTAGCGCAAGACTTACGCCAAACTGGTCACATGAACGCAAAATCGCGCCAACATTATGAGGGTCAGTGATTTCGTCAAGAACGACAATAGTGCTTTTATCTTCGGAAAGGGCTGCTTCTGCAACCCATGTGTCGAAATTCACTTCGTTTTGAGGACTTTCTTTAGCCCCCTCAAAAACAAGCACGATTCCACGGTGGTCTCTGGCAACCTCAGGCAAATTCTGAACGAGAGAATCCAGCATTTTGTTGTCGCTTTGAGAACAAGGAATTCCCGCCGTTTTCGCCACATCAAGGATTTTTTTTACGCGGGGACCAATCTTAGAATAAGAAAGAGAAAGCCCCTCGATTTTGCCTGATTCACAGGCTGAGCGAACTTTCTCCTCAATGGCATGAAAGCCGGTAATAATTTGTTTCATTTAACTGTTTCTTTTGTTAAAAAAAATGATTTACGCCACTATCGTCCGCAGCATTTTTTATACTTTTTACCACTTCCGCAAGGACATGGATCATTGCGGCCGATTTTTGCGCCCTCACGAACGACTGTCATCGGTTTTACGCTGCCCACAGAATAAAGCCATTCGCCGTTGACTTTCTTGAAATAGCCGACCTCGTGGTGAATGTCACGCAAGCCACCCTTGTCAGTGTAAGTCGCTTCAAATTCAACGATTCCTTCTTCATCGTTCTCGCCGCCCTTTTCGGTGCGCAAGATTTTGAGACCGTGCCATGTAGAGTTTTTAGCCCAGTCTTCAGTTGCCTTGCGGTCGATTTCTGCAATTTTCTCGCCTTCTTCGCATGAATTGATAATAAAGTCAATTTCCTGTTTTTCGTAAGAAGAATAGCGGGCGCGCATGAGAGCTTCTGCCGTGGGAGCTTTTACGCTTCCCTTAATGATTGGCTGGCAACACTCGCCATATTTTTTTCCAGAGCCACAAGGACACAAATCTTTTTCTGCCATTTTATTTTCCTTAAAACTAAAGTCTGTCTATTATACTGAATTGTTATTTTTTCATCAAATCTTTTATGGAAACCGAATCCAAATATCCCTCAATCAACTCGTCAAGTTTCGTCCACATGGGAATTGTGCGGCAATGCTCTTTTTTGGGACAAGGAGCCGCCCCCACTTCAAGACAGGCAACCGGAGCCAAAGTTCCCTCGGTAAGACGCAAAATATCCCCCACCTTATAATCTTCTGGCGCACGATTAAGCTTGTATCCGCCGCCCTTTCCATGAACTCCGTCCACAAAACCGTTTTTTGACAGCAAAGTCATAATCGACTCAATGTACTTTTGGGAAATTGCCTGCCGCTCGGCAACATCTTTAAGGGGAATTCGTTCATCCTCACTATGCTCCGCCAGATCAACCAAAACCCTAAGCGCGTAACGACCTCGTGTAGAAACAATCATAAAAAAAACCTCGTGCTAACTAGAAAATCTTTCAACCTAGTATAGCACAAGGTATTAAAAAAGACAAATTCCTGGGGGCTACCTGCCTTACGGCAGGTCGGGCTTTTCGCGAGCACTTTCGTTGTCGTGCTCGTTTCACTTCCGCTATCGCTTTATTCCTTCGCTACGCTTCGGAACGCACTTCGTGCGGTGCTACAATCCCTAGCCCATTATCCTAATCTGCGAACAAAGCCGTTGAAAGGTAGCGGTCACCTGTATCCGGCAAGAGTACAACGATATTCTTACCCTTGTTTTCCGGTCGTTTAGCAACCTCAATCGCTGCCCAGAGAGCCGCACCAGAAGAAATTCCGACAAGAACTCCCTCTTTTACACCGACCAAACGGCCAGTCTTGAAAGCGTCATCGTTCTCAACTGCGATAATCTCGTCATAGACTTTTGTATCAAGAACATCAGGAACGAATCCTGCTCCGATTCCCTGAATCTTGTGAGCGCCCGCAACACCTGTCGAAAGGACAGCGGAAGACTTCGGCTCTACAGCCACGATTTTTACATCTTTATTTTTAGATTTAAGGAACTGACCGACACCAGTTACGGTTCCGCCCGTTCCGACACCGGCAACGAAAATGTCAACTTTTCCGTCCGTATCTTCCCAGATTTCAGGACCTGTACCTTCAAAATGAGCCTTAGGGTTTGCCGGGTTCACGAACTGACCTGCGATAAAGCTGTTTGGAGTCGCAGCCTTAATTTCCTCGGCCTTTGCGATTGCCCCCTTCATGCCCTTTGAGCCTTCAGAAAGGACAAGCTCGGCTCCATAAGCCTTCATAAGCTGGCGGCGCTCAACGCTCATGGTGTCAGGCATTACGATGATTACCCTGTATCCGCGGGCTGCCGCAACAGAAGCAAGTCCGATTCCAGTGTTTCCAGAAGTCGGTTCAATGATTGTCGAACCTTCTTTTAGGATGCCTTTTGCCTCGGCATCGTCAAGCATTGCCTTTGCAACACGGTCTTTTACGCTTCCGGCCGGATTGAAATACTCAAGTTTTGCGATAACTTTTGCCTCAAGATTGAATTCTTTCTCAATGTGCGAAAGCTCAAGAAGCGGTGTGTGACCGATAAGCTCATCCGATGTTTTGTAAATTTTTGCCATATATTTCTCCTATTATTTATATTTATTTAAAAGTGATTAAGTACATTAAGGGGCCCCTTTGAAGGGAGAATCCTTGATTTTCGTCGTCGCTGGGACCCGCAGGGCAATTTATGCTTTCTTGATAAGCAATCCTTTTCCTTTATCTTACAGCGCTAAATCCATTTTCCAAATCTGCAATGATGTCGTCAACATGTTCAGTACCGATTGAAAGACGAATTGTGCTCTGAGTTATTCCCTGGTCTTTAAGCTCCTCCTCGTTAAGCTGTGAGTGAGTTGTCGTAGCCGGGTGAATTACAAGTGACTTAACATCAGCCACATTGGCAAGCAGGCTGAAAATCTTAAGGTTGTCGATGAAAGCCCAGGCAGCCTCTTTTCCGCCCTTAATCTCAAATGTAAAAATTGAAGCCCCGCCATTTGGGAAATATTTCTCGTAAAGGGCGTGGTCAGGATGGTTAGCAAGTGACGGATGATTCACTTTCTGAACTTTCGGATGCTTGCTCAAGAATTCAACGACCTTTTTCGTGTTCTCCACATGGCGGTCAAGGCGGAGTGAAAGGGTTTCAACGCCCTGCAAAAGAAGGAAGGCATTGAAAGGACTGATTGTAGCTCCCTGATCACGAAGAAGGATTGCCCGGATGTAAGTTACGAAAGCGGCAGGTCCGACAGCATCTGCAAAGGAAATTCCATGATAGCTTGGGTTTGGAGCTGCGATAGGAGCATACTTGCCTGATTTTTTCCAGTCGAACTTTCCAGAATCAACGATGATTCCACCCAAAGTCGTTCCGTGGCCGCCAAGGAATTTTGTAGCTGAATGAACGACGATATCTGCCCCGTGCTCAATCGGACGAATCAGGTATGGGGTACCGAAAGTGTTGTCGATTACAAGGGGAAGCCCGTGTTTGTGGGCAATCTCTGCGATTTTATCGATATCAGGAATATCAGAATTAGGATTTCCAAGAGTTTCAAGGTAAATGGCCTTTGTGTTCTCCTTGATTGCACCCTCAATTTCTGCCAGATTGTGAGCATCAACAAAACTTGTCTCGATTCCAAAATCCTTCAAAGTATGGGCAAGAAGATTGTAAGTTCCGCCGTAAATTGTCTTTTGAGCCACGATATGGTCTCCAGCCTGAGCCAAAGCCTCAATCGTGTAAGTGATAGCCGCCGCGCCAGAAGCCACCGCCAAAGCCGCAACGCCACCTTCCAATGCCGCAACTCGCTTTTCAAGCACATCCTGGGTTGAGTTAGTCAGGCGGCCGTAAATGTTTCCCGCATCAGCCAGCCCAAAGCGGTCAGCCGCATGTTTTGAATTGTGGAAGACATAAGAAGTAGTCTGGTAAATTGGAACCGCACGAGAATCTGTCGTCGGGTCTGCCTGCTCCTGTCCTACATGAAGCTGCAATGTCTCAAAATGAAGTTTATTTGCCATAATTTTTCTCCTTTCTGAGGGGAGGCGATTCGGGTACAGCGTTGAACAAGACTCGCTCAAAAAAAACAGTCTTATAGTTCTTGTCTACTACGCTATCGTTCACTACCCCACAATGTTCATTTTTCCCTACTGCTTTAGTAGGTATCTAAACTATAAAGTCTATAACCTAGTATGTCAATAGGGATTACAAAAAAATTTGGAGAAAATAAATAATTATTTAAAAAAAATAAAGCCGCCCCTGTATTAAGGAGCGGCTTGGCATAGTTTGAATTAAACTTATGCTTCTGCTGGAGCTTCTTCGGTTGCCGGTGCAGCAGCGGCTGCTGCAGCTTTGCTTGCTCTAGCCTCTTTGCGTGCAATATTCTTCAACTGAGCGTTGCAATATTTGCACACTTTTACTGTGTTTCCATCAATTTCTTTTTCATAAAGAACTTTGATGTTTTCGTTTCCACAGCGTGGGCATTTGCCACGACCGTGATTAGCTTCATTGCGAACTCCAGTTCCACGATGTGCCTTAGACATAGTTAACTCCTTTATTTAGCTTCTTCAGCAGGAGCTGCTTTTTCTGCAGTCTTAGCTTTTGATGCAGTTTTCTTTGCAGGAGCTTTTTTTGCAGCTGGTTTCTTTGCTTCAGCTTTTGGCTCTGCTTTCTTTGACTCAGCTTTTTTAGCTTTTGCCGGTGCCTCTTCTTCGCTTGATGGCAACTTGTAATCTACCAATTCAAGGATAACAACATCAGCAGCATCTCCCTGACGGAAACCGAGTTTAAGGATACGTGTGTAACCACCATTGCGATCCTTCATGCGTGGACCGATTTCTGTAAAGAGTTTGTTCAAGATTTTTTCATCCTGAATAAACTTAGCAGCAGTACGACGATTGTGTACAGAATCTACCTTGCTGCGAGTAATCAACTTTTCAGCAGCTTTACGAACTTCTTTGGCTTTTGCCTGTGTTGTTGTAATACGCTCAAATCTGAAAAGTGAAGTTACCATATTTCTCGACATTGCACGCTGATGAGCGGCTGTTCGTGAAAGTGGATTAAATCCTGTCTTATTTCTCATTGGATTCTTCCTTTTGTGCTGGCTTTTTCAAATTGACTGCATTTTTCAAATGACTATAATCAGTCATACCAAGATTCAAGTTCCATTCAAGAAGCTTTTCCTTGATTTCCGTAAGAGATTTTTTACCAAAGTTTCTTGTTTTGGCAATATCATCTTCGGTTTTACGTGTCAATTCGCCGATTGTGCGAATATTCGCATTTTTAAGACAATTTGATGATCGAACAGAAAGTTCAAGTTCCTCAACCGGAGTATTGAGCAATACTGTAAGATTAGCATCACCTTCGTCAAATTCATCACCACCAGATACATCACTGTCGTTGAAGTTAACAAAAACAGAGAAATGATCTTTCGCAATTTTTGCTGCTTCTGCCAATGCATCTTCAGGCGTAATAGTTCTGTCAGTCCATACTTCAAGAACAAGCTTGTCATAATCGCTACGCTGACCTACTCGGCAAGGTTCGATCATGTACTTGACTTTTGTTACAGGTGTAAAGATAGCGTCCATTGGAATTGTACCAACAACTTCAATGTAATGCTCGTTTACCTCTGCAGGAACATAACCTCTTCCCAAATCAACCTGAATTTCAAACTCAACATGAGCGCCTTCCATCATTGTGAAAATCGGCATGTCATCTGTAAGAACTTCAAGCTGGCCTTCTTTTGCAAAGTCATTTGATTTAACTGTGCCAGGACCTTTGA
Organism: uncultured Treponema sp.; assembly: GCA_947167745.1. The sequence continues at coordinate 2,057 of CAMVJE010000002.1, read as the reverse complement.
AATCAAAAAGAAGAGTATCCTGCTCAACATCCTCTGGGAGTCTTAATCGCAGTTTCTTCAAGCTGTCCAAAATTTCAAGAGTGTCTTCAGAAACATTCGGAATTGTTTCAAATTCACTAGAAATTACATGAGGAACGCCATCTGAATCGTAAGAAGTAATTCTTACAGAAGAAATTGCATATCCCTGAATAGACGAAAGAAGTACACGTCGAAGTGTATTTCCAATTGTTGTACCAAAACCTGGTTCAAAAGGATAAGCTGTAAACTTTCCGTAATTCGGATTTGTTTCAAGATGTTCGAACTGAACGGTCTTTGGTTTTTTAAAACCCTTCAGTAAATTTTTACGAGCCATCTGAACTCCTTTTTAAATTTTAGAGCTCAACAGGAGCTACTGTTTTATTCAGAAGAGTTACCCCTTCTGATTCCCAACTATCTATAGTAACAATGTTTCACAAAGAAACACAAAAATTCACGAAGACAGGAAATAATTCCTGCCCAAGTGAATTCAAGTTACATACGGCGTGTTTTGCGAGGACGACATCCATTGTGCGGAATTGGTGTTGTATCAGCGATTGATTTTACTTTCAATCCCAAATTACCAAGAGCACGAACAGCGTTCTCACGACCCATTCCCGGGCCTTTTACAAAAACATGAACTTCACGAAGACCATAGCTTACAGCCTTCTGAACTGCTGTCTCAGCAACTGTCTGAGCAGCAAATGGAGTTGATTTTTTTGCCCCACGGAATCCGAGTCCACCTGAAGAAGCCCAAGAAAGAGCATTTCCATTCAAGTCTGTAATAGTTACGATAGTATTGTTGAACGTAGCCTGGATGTAAACATTTCCCTCGTATACGCTCTTCTTTTCCTTTCGCTTTTTTGCGGTTGCCATTAACTATTCCTCCGTCTAATTAGACTGCCTTCTTCTTGTTAGCGACAGTCTTCTTCTTACCTTTTCGTGTGCGTGCATTTGTGCGTGTACGCTGTCCACGGCATGGCAAGCCTTTTCGGTGACGAAGACCACGGTAACAACCGATATCCATCAGACGTTTGATGTTAAGACCGATCTCTGAGCGAAGATGACCTTCAACCTTGTACTCTTTATCAATCAAAGTACGGATTTTAGCCAATTCGTCCTGATCCAAATCATTGATCATTTTGTTCTGATCAATCTTTGTCTTTTCACAAATTGTCTTTGCTGATGAACGACCAATACCGTAAATATAGGTCAATGCAACAACGACATGTTTATTTGGGAGGTCAACTCCCGCAATTCGAGCCATCTGTTACTCCTTAACCCTGCTTCTGCTTATGTTTTGGGTTTGAACAAATGATACGGATGATTCCGTTTCGTTTGATAACCTTACACTTATCGCAGATGGGCTTTACGCTGGTTCGTACTTTCATAAAAGTCCCCCTAGGGATAGTATACTTCTCTTGAATCATGGCAGTTCGCAATGAACTACAATCCAAGTCCGATGAGTATACCATAAATCCCTAATCTTATTCTACAGAAAACCAAGAAAATTCGGTAAAAATTTACAAATTCTTTAGAATTTTATTACAAATTTCTTGATCTTAATTTGCCTTTCTTAACAAGACCATCTGCATGATGCATTTTAAGAAGAGCTTCAACCTGACTCATTGTATCCAAATCAACACCAACCAAAATCAAGAGCGAGGTGCCACCCATCAACATTGATATTGACTGAGGGAAGCCAAAAAGATTCTGAATAAGTGTTGGAAGAACTGCAATTGCAGCGAGATAAAGTGAGCCTGGCAATACAAGTCGGTTCAGAACTTTCTGCATATATTCTTCAGTTTTGTCTGTTCTGATTCCAGGGATAGAACCACCGTTTTCACGGATATTCTTTGCGATTTCAGTGGGGTTCAGTGTTACCTGAGTGTAGAAGTATGCAAAGAAGATAATCAACAGAACAAGAAGAATATTGTAGAGCCAGCCACTTGGGTTTAACTTTGCTGAAAGCGAAGCAATCCAGCGAGCTGAATTCTGATTATTACCAAGACTAGAAACAATCTGCAACGGGAAAGTCAAAA
>CAMVJE010000001.1 GCA_947167745.1 uncultured Treponema sp. | reverse complement strand
ATTTTGGAACGGAGCTTTCAACGCCAGACATCAAGCGATTTAAATTCAGCGACAAGATTCTTCCTGACTCAACAGTGGTTTTCAAACTCAAATTTGAGGGCGAAAAAAGCAAAGTTTCCTTTGAGATTTCAGACTTTACAGGCGCACGCTCTTATGCCAGCGGAAGCTACACGGCAAAGAAGGAAGTGCTATGAGCGAGTTTAAGCCTGCTTTTTTGATTCCTGTTTACAATCACGGAAAGGCCTGCATAAAAGTCGTCGATTCCATCGCTTCTTACTGTGAGGAAAAAGGCATAAAAATCATCCTCGTTGATGACGGAAACGCCGATGAGACTAAAAACTGCCTTCGCCAAATAAAAGATTTTTATCCACAAATCGTTGAACTCCTTGTCCTTCCAAAAAACTGTGGTAAGGGCGGGGCTTTTAAGGCTGGAGTTATCAGGGCTCAGGAAATGGGACTCAGCCATGTCCTTCAGCTTGATGCAGACGGCCAGCACGATGTTACAAGGGCAGATTTTTTCTTTGAAAAGGCGAAAAATAATCCAGCTGCCATGATTTTTGGTTATCCTGAATACGATGATAGTGTTCCAAACCACCGTAAAAAAGGGCGCAAATTTGCAAACAACTGGTGTGCCGTGGTTACATGGGAGGGCGGAATTGCAGATTCAATGTGCGGCTTCCGTATTTATCCCGTAGAAAGTACGGCAAATTTCCTTAAAAAACATTTTGTTGACTTGCGAATGGGCTTCGACATTGAAATCCTGGTCAAGCTGATTTGGTTCGGCCTGAGTTATGAATTCTACCCTGTAAAAGTCACCTATCCCAGTGACGGAATTTCGAATTTCCGTGTCTTTCAGGACAATGTACGGATCAGCTGGGTCTTTACCCGACTTTGCTGCGGCATGTTTGTACGGATTCCAAAATTACTCTGGCGTAAAATTAGACGAAAATGAGCGAGAACTGGTACGACCACAAGGAAACTACAAGCCTAGGCTATAAACTCATGTTTTTTGTCCTGAAGTTTTTCCCTTCCGGATTTATGCGGCTTTTGGCATTTGTGATTGGCTTCTTTTACTGGTGTTTTGATAAAAAATCCCGCAAAATTTCGAAAAAATACCTTGCAAAAGTAGGAAAAACCTCGACTCTTGCTCACATTTCTTCTTTTGCGCTTAATCTTGTAGAAAATGTCCAGAGCTGGGCCGGAAAGTATTCTTTTAAAAATGTGGCCTGGCAGGGAGATGATGTCCACGAACTTGTCAAAAACATAAATTCTGGCAGGGGATGCATCATCGTGATGTCGCATCTTGGAAATTCTCAGCTTTTAAAGGGACTTGCAAGTTTTGGCGAAAGCGGAACAGAGCGGAAAATCAGCACAACGACAATAATGGATTCTGAATTGACAGCCGGATTTGGTGCTCTGGTAAAAAAAATCAATCCTGACTCAAATTTCAATATAATCAGTTCAAACAACATCGGGCCGGATACAATATTTTTGTTGCAGGAAAAACTTGAAAAAGGCGAGTTAGTTGTGATCGCAGGTGACAGAATCAGTGCACACACAGACAGATTCATCGAACTTGAATTTTTGGGTGAAAAGGCCCGCTTTCCTTACGGAGTTTTCCTTTTAATTGCCCTTCTGAATGTACCGACTTATTTCGTAAACGGTCTTCGTCACAGAGATTTGAGTTTAAATCCGGCCTATGATATGTATGTTAAAAAAAGTCCGATTCAATATGATTGCGGACGAAAAGAGAGGGAAGAAAGAATCTGGCAGACAGCGCAGAATTATGCAGAAAACCTTGAAGAATTAGCCAGGAAGCATCCTTATCAGTGGTACAATTTCTTTGATTTTTGGGCTTAATCTCCTATTATAAATTTCCGAAAATTATGATGATGAAAAGCATCCGTTTATTTTTGATTTTTAGTTTTCTGATTTTGATTTCACCTCTTTCGGCTGAGAATAATAGACTTGGTGTTCCAGATTCTTCAGTTATCCGAAAGGCTGTCGCCGATAACTGGTTTGAGCAGCCTTTGGAAGTCGTTCGCCATAACCGAAGTGAGTTGCGCACTAATGCCGTAGGTCAGGTTTTTCAAATCCGTATTGAGGAAACCCGGGATATGTTCTCAATTATTGTCGCACCGGAGGTAAAAGTTCCTGTGGATTTATATACTCAAGATGGAGTGCAGCATAAAACTGTGAACGAGTATCCGGCTGATGCTTCCGGCTCATGGGTTTTGATGCGGGATTCTCTTACAGGAAAGCCGATAAAAATCCGCTACTATTTTGCCGGCGACAGTGATGTTTATGTTCAATTTTCTCCATCAGGCAAAAAAACACTTGCTGATTATGTAATTGACGGATGTTTTGCAGCCCGAGGCGTTCCTACTGGCGTTTCTTTTGATTATTTTTATACAGCATCGTTCGCTTCAGTTCTTGCGCTTACTGAAAAATCCCTTCCATGGCATTATGCTGAGATTTTCCCGGAACAGTATCACGGAAATCTTGTCATGGTGAATACAATCAAAAAAAATCTTTCAAGAATCAAGCAGGTTCCGGACGGATGCTATAACGAACTTGGCAAGCCAGTCTACATTTCCGGCAAAAAAGCGAATCAGCCGCGCGAAGTGAGTGAGGAAGATGAAAAAAATGACATTCTGACCATGAATCATTCAGGCTTCTTAAAGTGGATTGTGGACGGACTTATTATTCCTCTGGCCGGTTCTTCAACTTATGTAACACCTCTTTTACGCCCGACAGTGAAATTGAATCCAGTCGGACTGGCAGGAATCAAGAGTCAGAGTGAAAATCTTTATCATTCTCTTGACTGGACGAGAAATTTGGCAGCCGCAAAACTGTCTATTCAGGCACGAAAAAATTTCCTTTATGAAAATTCCGGTGTTGATGTAGAAATTGAGCCTTTCAGCGCTGAAGTTACATCTCAGGGTTTTAAAACGGTTGCAGGATATATAAAAAACAGTGGCTATGAAATCAGATATCTTAAACCTCTTCTCTATGTGCTTGCTGCAAGCGAACCGACTTATTTTTACCTTGCCTCGGTCAGGAGAACTGTTCAGCCTGGAAAAGCACAGTCAGAATTTAAGGTTTTTGATTCTTCGGCAGCAATTTTCCCATATTTTGACAAAAACGGTCAGTTCAGCTGTACGGTTTTTGAAAATGGAGAGGAAATGACTTTGGCTCAATTCATGAAAAAATATCCGGATACTTTTATCCATCTGACTCGGGTTCTTTCTTCAGACCGCTTTTCTCCGCTATAATAGCTCGTCGGTTTAAATCCGGCATAAAAAGGTTTTATGAAAAAATTTTTTCTTTCAATTTTTTGTTTCACTTCAATTTTAAGCGCAGTTCTATCTGAAAATCAAAATCTCACAGCCCGAATGAAGTCCAGCTACAAGTCAGGATTTTATCCGGGTGTTGTTCGTTATGCTGAGGAAATCCTTCAGACTGAAAAAAACAGTCTTGCTGCATTCCGTGCGGCTGTCTATGAGGGAGAAAGTCTTTTCAGAATGGGACGAGTGGAAGATTCACTTGCTATCCTTCAAAAATATCAGCTTAACGGCGATGCTCAGAATCCTGAAACAATTTATTTGAATTCTGCAAAGTTTTATTGGGCAGGAAGGGCATATTATGCTCAAAAAAATTTTTCTCAGGCCCAAAATGCATTTTTCTCATCGGCTGCAATTTACAGGGAGGGACTTGCCGCCTCTGAAAAAGCAGCACAGGGATTTCCTGATTATTATTCCTTCTCGATGCTTTATGGCGGAAAGTGTTTTTTCTCTTCTGGTGATAATAAAAATGCGATACCTCTCTTTGAATATGTGGTTTCAAACGGTCAAAAATATGATTTGATTGATTTTGAAGATTCATCTCTAAAACTTGCCCAGAGTTACAATGCTCTCGGAGATTCAAAAAACGGCGAAAAATGTGAAAAATTTATCTCGCAAGTGCAATCTTTCCCCTTCGCGGATGATATAAAATACTCTCTCATAATTTTGAAGGGAGAGGCGCTTGAAAATCAAAAAAAATATCGGGCTGCATATGACTGCTATTGTACTGTAATCGAAAAGGCTCCCGCAAATCTTGCAGCATCTGCCATGCAAAAAGCCTATCTGGTTTCTGCAAGTCATAAAAACGAAGTTGGATCGGAGCCTGGTTCTGTTCTGCTGAATGCGGAAGGCCGGCTTTCAGAATATCCTGATTTACTTGCTGAATTCTGGACCCGTCTGGCTGTAGATGCATTCAATGCAAAGGACTATCAGAAATCACTTACATATTTTAAAGAAGCCCAGCCCAGTGCGTCAGATTTTCAAAAAGAAATTTCGGCAATCTATCGTGCGGAAATTGCTTATATCACTGAAAATGATAAAACTGAGGGGAGCAGAAAGGCAATCGTTATTCTTGCAGAATCTTATGTAACAAAAAGTGGCTCCAGAAATGAAACGATTCTTCTTTCTCTGGCCCGTTACAATGCCTACTTAAAAAGCTGGAAAGAATGCGATTCCTTTGCTTCAAAGTGTCTCAAGTCAGAAAATCCTGAAATTGCAAAAAATGCGGTATATTGGTCAGCCCTGTCAAAGTATGAGCAGGGAAATATCAAAGCATGTACTGATACAATCGAAAATTACGGCCGAAGTGAAAAAATCACTGATAAGTCAATCCTCAATTTGCAGGCAAAAGCTCTCGCAAAGCAGGGGAAATACCATGACGCTGATTTGATTTTTTATTCACTTGGCGAAAAGAATCAGCTGGACAATGACGGGCACTTGGATTATTCCCGCACGCTGCTGATTGCAGGTCACTATGTTTCAACAAAGCAGGAGGCTTCAAAGGCAAAAGGTGATGAAGCTCTTTATCTTTCTGCTCTTGCTTCTTTTAATCAGCACAAATGGTCAGAAGCTGAAAATTCTTTTTCTAAAATTCTAACATCAAAGACTCTCGATAGTGATTACATTGCCTATGCAAAATTTTACACGGGCTATGCTCAGTACCAGCAGGGCGAATATGTAAAGTCTATGGCGATGCTTAACCACTTCATAAATGACAACCCGAATCATCAGTTTGTTTGGTCAGCTTACACGACCATTGCCCGTGCCGCTGCTTTCTCAAAAAATGAAGGAGAAGCGATTGCTGCTGCACAAAATTCAATAAAAAGGGCAAAAAATGAAAATGAAAGGCAGGAATCCATTACTCTTTGTGCGGGACTTCTTTCAGATTCAAAAAAGTATGATGATGCACTTGCACTTCTTGCACCTCATATCTCAAAGCGCAGTGAATTTGGTTACGATTGCAAATATAGGAGTGCAGAAATCTTGGTTCAGAAAGGTGATTTTGAAAAAGCTGATTTATATTTTGCAGACCTTACATCCCTCAGCGATAAAAAAGCGACCCTTCTTGCCGAGGAATCGGCTTACAGACGGGCAGAAATTGCCTATTCTTCCGGAGATTATAAAAAAGCAGCCGAACTATTTGAGGTTTACTGTCGTTCATGGCCAGCTGGCCGCTTTGTTTTTGCAGCTATTTATTTTTCTGCTGACAGCCTTGCCAGAAAGGGTGAGGAGAGTCGTGCTATTCTCCGTTACCAGCAGATTACGGATTCTAACGCAGAAACATCCTATCGATATGGGGCAGAAAAAAATCTCGTTGATTTGTATGTGAAGACCGGCGAGCTGGAAGAAGCAATTGCCATGGCAGAGAGAATGATTGACGAATACGGAAGTCAGGCTTTAAACGACGGTATGGACAAAAAAATCCGGGAAATAAAAGAAAAGACCGTCTGGAATGCAAATTCCGAAGATGACAGAATCGCTGCAGCAGAAAAGGACCTTGCAAAACAAAAAAAGGATCCCTCCCTAAGTGGCGAGGCTTTAAAAAATGCCCTCTATCTTGCAGATGCTTATCGCAGCAGGGGAAAAAATAAAGAATCTGCATTCATGTATCTGGATGCGGCAAAATATGCGCGTCAGGCCGGTAATGACGAGCGCTCTGCCCGAAGTTTCTACGGAGCCATTGAGGCTTTTGATGCGGCAGGACTCTATGCTGATGCGAAAGCTACTTACATCGAAATGAAAAAACTGTACTCAGAGAACAAATATACCAAAGAAGCCGAAAAAATTGCGGGCGGCCTGTAGGAGATTTTTATGAAACGAATTGCACTTTTACTTCTTTTTCTGACTTTTTCATTTTTTCTTTTTGCCGAGGAAGTTGAAGAAGAAATTGAGCTCCCTGATGTTACGACTGTCGTAAATGGAAAAACTTTTACTGCTGGAAAGGATTCTGTGCCGGATTATAAGAAAATTCTGCCCGAAAATTCTGCTCCCGAAGTTCAGCTGCCTGAAATGGAAGGCGTTAAAACAACGACTGAGCGTCCGGAAAGTCAGGAGAGGATTTTTCAAAAAGAAAAAGACATTTACGCAGAGGGTGAACTTGGTGCTGGCTATCCATTTTATTTCAAGGGTGATTTTTCGATTTACCGGGCTTCAGGGAATTCACCATTTGAGATAGATTTTGCCCACACGAGCGCAGAAGGTTTTGCCCGCAAAAAGGCTGACGAAGGTTACTTCGCCAGAAATACAGGAGTTCAGGGAATTAAGTCATTTTACGGTGAGAGCGGTAAGCATAAACTGCAGGCAGAATATAAAATGAGCGATGATGGACTTCAGCTCAAATCTCAACCTTATTCAAATATGGTAAAGCACACGGTTTCTGCAGGTTTTGATTCTGACTGGTCTCTTTCTAACGGATTGTTGATTTCTTACGGGGCCGACGGAGCCTGGTTTAACCGCTACGGAGAAATCGTAAAGGGCAGCGTGCGAAGTCAAAATTTCTTTGACGGAACAAAAATCCTTGATCTTAATCCTCATGTCGGTATTGGCTGGCAGGGCAGGGGATTTAAGGCAATGTTCAATGCCTTTTACGGTTTTCAGGGAAATGTTGCAGAAACAGGAAATCTTGTTGAAATTGAAACTTCTTCAAGCAGGGAAAGTTCTCATCGCGGACAGTTTAAGCTGGATTTTTCATGGCAGAATGATTTTATCACGGCTGGACTTGACGGCTCTCTTATCGTTGGTACTGCAATCGGCTCAAAGGATGTTCTTCCCGCTTTTACCGGCCGATTTGATTTTAAGACCGAAGCTTTTACTGACGACAGGTTTATCACTCTTGCCCTTCGCGGAGGAATTGACTCTTATCAGGAAAAAATCCGCAATCTTGAAAATAAATATCGTTTTGCAGTTGCTCCGGCAATTCCTTCTGAGACAAGCGATTGGTTTAGTACGATAAATCTTTCCGTTCCGCTTTTCTCAGCTTTTGAGGCAAAAAGCGGCTTTGAATTTAAAAAAACTGTTTTTGAAAACGGAATCTGGCAGGCAAAATACTCAAATGCAAATTCAACAGGATTGTATCTGATTTCTTCTGGTGAAAGGACTGAATTCAATACAAATCTTGGATTCTATGCAGACTTTCAGACAATCAAGGCTGGTGCTGAATGGAAATCATACTGGAAAGACCTTCCTGCTCTCGAAGACAGGCAGAAAATCAAATTTACCCTTGAGTATCAGCGAGAAGATGCAAAATGGAATGCTGGAACTTCCACCGCATTTACTTTCGGTGGCGATGCTGATAAATGTCCGGATATTTCCGCTTGGGCAGGAATCCGCCTTGCTTCTGCTTTGAGTCTTGCTTTTGAAGTCAATGATGTAATAAAATTATTCCACGGAACGAGCCGGGATTACGCACATTCGGAGTATATAACGACTTCAGGAAATGCCGTTTTGCTGGCTAAATTCCAATTCTAAGGTGGGAATTATGCTTAATCTGTTAAAAAGTGGCGGAGTCTTAATGATTCCGATTTTGATTTGTGGTCTTTTTGCGACTTATATTATAATTGAGCGACTTGTTTATTTTTCTTCCGTTCAAAAGCGTGATAAAGAATTACGAAAAAATCTTGAAGAAGCCCTCTCGAACAGTGAATTTGCTGCTGCTGAAGCATTCTGCACGCAGACAGGCACACCACTCGCTCATGCTGCAAAAAAGGCAATAGATTGCCGTAGTCTTAACGAAGACGCCATGAGGGAAATAGTTCAGTGTGAAATCGATGCCGTGGCTCCCCAATTTGATCACTGGCTCACTCTTTTAAGCACAATCGCTAATATTTCAACTTTGCTCGGCCTTTTCGGAACTGTAACTGGCAACATCAAGGCATTCGGAGTTCTTGGTTCAGGTGGTACAATGGGAAACCCGGCTCTTCTGGCAAGTTCTATTTCCGAAGCATTGATGACTACGGCTGCAGGTCTTTTTGTAGCCATTCCTTCCCTTATTTTCAGCAATTATCTTTCACGACGGGCTGATAAATGCGTTACCGAAATGGAAGGAACTGTCACCAAGTTGATTTTGCGTCTCACCGGCCGAGTGATGTAAGGACTCCTGATGAAAGTTTCAAACCGAAAAAAGCGGGGCGTGGCAGTTGACCTCACTCCAATGATTGATGTCGTATTTCAGTTGATTCTCTTCTTTCTGGTTTCTACAACATTTGCGATTCAGCCTGCAATAAATGTGAATTTGCCCGAAAGCACCACGGCTCAGGGGGTAGAAATTGCAGAAATCACGATTACCATGGAGTCCAGCGGAAAAATGTTCTTCAATGACAAGCCGGTTTCATTTTCTACTCTGGCAAAGGAACTTGCTTCTTTTGACACCAAAGGCAAAAAAAAGGACGAGTATCCGGTCACTCTGGAAGCTGATGAAAATGTCACAAACGGTTCAATAGTCAAAGTCTTCGATGTTCTCCGCGGAGAAGGATTCGTAAGCATCAATTTAAGGACAAGCGATAAATGACAGAAGTTCAGCAGAAGCCCGCCCTCGCAGGATTAGTGGGAACGATTCTGGTTTGGATTCTGATTTTTCTCTTTTTTTATATTTCGGCCCTTTTTTTTGCGCCAAAGTCCTATAAAACCATAAAAATCCGCCTGGATGCTCCTCAAAAAGTTGAAAACGGAAAATTGAAAACGGAAGATTCCGTCCAGAAAGCACAGACAAATCCTACAAAGGGGGAAGTTTCGAGCACAGCTCTCACCGAGACTCGCTCAAATCCTGTCTCACAGGATTTGCCGGCTGCGCCGTCGCTCCCTACCCCCTCGCTCCAGTCCCCTTCGCAAAGTAAAACCGCCGCGAGCAAGCCTGAGGCAACAAAGTCCGCTCCTGCAAAAACTGTCGAGCAGCCTAAAATGGTGAAGCAGACTTTGCAAAAAAGCATGGAAGAGCTTATGGCCGAGCAGCAGTCAAAAAAATCGGCTAAAAAAGAATTTGACTGGTCTCAGTTTGACGAAATGGAAGGAAATTCTTCAAGTTCCAATTCATCTGCCATCGAAAAAAACACTCCGCAAGCTTCGGTAAATCCCAATGTCTTTTCGGGCAGTGCGGCCTCTTCAGATTCACAGTCTACAGCTACAAGTGCGGCTTCTTCCAATAACCGTTCTTCTGCAAATCAAAGCACAAGTGCTGCAACATCTTCGGCTCTTGCCGGAGTTGTTTCGGCAAATAGATATTCTTCAAGTTCGGGTAACGTTTCTTCAACTGTTTCTGTAAATACAGGTTCATCTTCTGACGGAAAAGTTTCTTTGGAAATGTCTGACGGAAAGACTAGAATTCTTCTTGAACCTTCTGAGCCGAAAATCGAGCTTTCTCGTGAAGCTGCTGCCCTTATTGACAGTACGAAACGCCTTACGGTTTCTTTTACGGTCATGGCAAGCGGAAATGTTCCAGTTACAAGTGTAAAAATTTCTCCAGATATTCTGCCTTCGCTTGTCTCAAATGAAATTCGCGAGGAAATTTCACGATGGCGCTTTCAGGCCGCAAGCTATGATGGAATCGCAAGATTTGAATATACGATTCAAAAGAACTAGTTAAGCCTGATTTCCTGCCGAACCCTTTATTTTTTCTTAATTTTTTGATATAATAAATCCGTATGTTTCCTGATATTAAGGCTGTTGCCTTCGATATTGACGGCACTCTTTATCCCTCTTTTTCTCTTTATATACGAATCATTCCATATGTCATAAGGCACTTACGTTTTTATTTGTATTACAATAAAGTCCGTAAAATCATGCACCGCACGGCCCCCCTTCCTGATTTTTATGAGTATCAGGCCCGCCTGCTTGCCGAGGAATTAGGCTGTTCTTCTTTGCGGGCCAGGGCAATGATTAAGCGTATTGCTTACGATGGTCTCCGGCCTTATTTTGATAGAATCAAGCCTTTCCCTCATGTGGAGGAAACTTTTAAAAAACTCCGCGAAAAAGGCTACAAAATTGCCCTGCTTTCAGATTTTCCACCGGAACAGAAAGGTGACATTTGGGGAGTTATTCCATATTGCGATTTAATCCTTGGCACAGAGGCAATCGGCGCGCTCAAGCCTTCAAAATATCCCTTCGGAGTTATGGCACTCGCTCTGGATATTGAACCGTCTGAAATCCTCTATGTCGGTAACAGTGTAAAATTTGATGTGCGCGGTGCCCGTAATGCCGGCATGAGAACTGCTATAATTGCTTCAAAAATCAAAAGAATTTTCAGTAAAAAAATCAAAGAAGCCGATATTTCATTCTCTGACTATCGTCAATTTCTCAATAATGTGCTATAATAGTAATGCTTTAACTTGTAAAAAATTATAAGTTCGGGTGGGGATAAAAAAGTGTTAATTACTATCGCAGTATTGTTGTCTGTATTGGCATCCAGTGCCGTCGTTGTCGTTTCTCGTCGTCTTGACCGCGAAAACAACTCAATGGATAAAGTAAAGCGTTATGCAGACCGTCGAATCGAAGATTTCAATTCCTTTTTTGAACAGCAGGCTCAAAACCTTAATTCTCTTTCAGCAAATCTTGATACTCAGCAAACTCGGGCTGTAGCTGCCGTAAACCGTCTCGAAAAGCAGATTGATGATTTTCAGAGTGCAAGCAAGGAGTTTGACAAACAGTTTGACGCTGTAGACAATATTGGCCTCAAAATTAAAGCTTACGACAGTCTCATCAACGAACTCATGGACATGACTGCAAATGTCGAAGAAAACCTTGTCCGAATCAAGAAAGAGTCAGGCATAATCGATAAATTGAATTCACGAATTTCAGCACAGGAGAATTCAGTCGAAAAACTTGAAAGCCGCATCCCCCAGATTATCGATGACTTTGCCCTCAGAAACAACGAAACCCTTCACCTTATCGGAACTGATTTACTTACACAGTACAAGGCACAGGCAAAAGATCTTGAAGATGCCGTGAATGCAGCGGCAGAAAAGGGCCGGGAACTTCTTGCAAGTATCGAAAATGATATCCGTAATGCCTACAGTCAGGCAGCCCAGAAGGCACAGAACCTTGAAGACGACACATTTGAACAGCTGGCAAAAACATCAGAAAGTCGCAAGAATGCAATTATTGGTCATCTTGATGAGCAGACAAGAGTCCTTGCTTCGCAAATCGAATCTCAGATTTCTGCATCACAGAAGACCGGCGAAGGCAAAATTGCTGAATTCCAGCAGGTAATGAACGAAAAAGTCAATTCAATTACTACAAATGTTGACAGTGATATTGCTAATCTTGATTCAAGCGTAAAAGAGCGTACTAAACAGCTTAAGGAACAGTTTATCGCTGCAAATAATGAATTGCGTAAAATGCTTGGTGAAGCCCTTACTTCTGCAAAAGCAACCGCAAAAGAACTGGCTGCAGAAACTCACGGAAACGGAAAAAGCCTTGAAACACTTCAGGAAAAATTCAAGCAGCATATCGGCGAAGTTCAGGAGCGCTACGGAAAGCTCTTCGAAAATGCAATACAAAATGCCGATGCAAGGGAAGCTGCGGCCTACACAAAATATCAGGAAATATCAGACAAGCATCTTGAAACATACAAGACTGCCGTTGAAACAAAAATTAACGGTATGCAGAGCGAAGTTAACGCAAAAGTCACTAACTTTACTGCAGAAATCACTGAAAAGCAGAATGATGTTGAGGCAAAAGTTTCAGGCCTGGCAGAAAGTGTTGAAACCAGGCTGGAAAATCTTTCAGGTGGAATCGAAAGCAAGTTCTCTGAACTCCGCGAGGGCGTTGTTTCAAAATTCACCGGTCTTGCACAGGGTGTTGAGGCAAAAGTCAATGATCTTCAGAAAGATGTCGTTACAAAAATTACAAGCCTCCAGAGCGAAGTTGATACAAAAGTTAATGATTTGCACAATGCGGTCGAAAGCAATGTTGCCGAAATGCAGCATGATGTAAACGGCAAGGTTTCAAGCATTCAGGGCGAAGTTTCACAAAAACTTGAAGCTGTTGAAAGCGTTGTAAATGGCAAAATCGATGAGCTTAACGGCACTGTCGAAAATAAAGTCAATTCTCTGGTACAGGAAGTTGAATCTAAAGTATCAGGTTTGGATTATGATGTTGACGGAAAGGTCAATGAAATCGTCAAGGGAATCAACGAGCGTATTGATTCATTGCAGGGAATCGTTGATTCAAAAGTCGGCGGAATGGAAAGCGGCGTAAATGAAAAAGTATTCGGGCTTGAGAGTTCCGTTAATTCAAAGGTTACTGAGCTTGAACAGCTTGTTTCTGATAAAGTCGATGATTTGAATGACATAGTAAACATGAAGGTCGATACTTTGGACGGCAGCGTCACTTCAAAAGTTACCGGTCTTCAGAACATGGTTGATTCAAAAGTTTCCGGCCTCGAAGAGAGCGTTACCACAAAGGTTAATGGACTTCAGAATATGGTCGATGAAAAGGTCAGTGGCCTTGAATCAGGCGTAAATGAAAAAGTTGCAGATCTTGAAGGCGGTGTTTCTCAGAAAGTCATGGATTTGCAGGCTATGGTTGATTCAAAAGTATCCGGCCTTGACGGAGCGGTCGCAGAAAAACTTGAGCTTTTACAGAATCTTGTTAACGGAAAGGCAACAGGCCTCGAAGACGGAGTTATGGACAGAATCACCGAGCTTCAGAATAAAGTCGAACACTCTGTCTCTAATCTTGAAGAAAAGGTTAACGAAAAAGTTTCCGGCCTGCAGGATATTGTTGATATGCGGGTCAGCGGGCTTGATAACAGTGTAAATTCAAAAGTCGGCGGACTTGAAGAGCAGGTAAAATCTAAAGTCGATGAACTTCAAACTTTGGTTGAGCAAAAAGTCGGCGGCTTGCAGAATATTGTAGAGTCAAAAGTAACGGTCATTGTTGATGGTGTTGCCAAAAAAGTTTCAGACCTGGACGAGGCCGTTAATTCAAATGTTTCAAAACTCGATGAAGGCGTAAATCAAAAAATGGATCAGCTCCTTTCTGCTGTAAACGGAAAGGTTTCTGAAATCCAGCAAAATGTTGTTGAGCAAGTTACTTCTCTGCAGGATGAGGTCGACTCAAAAGTCGGAACCATGCAGTCTTCAGTTCAGCAGATTGTTTCTGATTTGGAAGGTCAGGTCGATACAAAAGTTAACGGTCTCCAGAACGCTGTTTCAGAAAAGGTCACTTCGTTAAATACAAATGTTACGGATAAGGTCGAAAGCCTTGAACGAGAAGTTGAAAGCAGAATTTCAAGTCTCGAAAACAGTGTAGAAAACCGCGTTAATTCAGCAAATCAAAAAGTTGATGCCGCACTCAGTGAAGTCAAACAGAATCTTGAAGCTTCAACAGAAGGGGCAACAGAAGCGGCAGAAAGCATTACAAAAACTGTTACAGAGGCAAACCAGCAGCTTCAGTCATTCAAACAGACATCTGACCAGCAGATTGCACAAATCAATACGGCCCTCCGTGAGCTCTTGCAGAATATGGCCGCAACTTATGATACAAAACAGTCTGACTTCCTCAATATGGTCGACAAGCAGCTTAATTCATACAAGAATGATATGGAATATCGCTTCAAGCAACTCGAAAAAACCGGAGAAGATGTAGATTCACTGGAGCAGGAACTTAAAGACTCACTTTCAAAAACTCAGCAGCGGGTTCTCGAAGAATTCAATAAATTTACTGAAGAGCAGGCTGTTCGTCACAGTCAGTTCCAGGATGCACTTAAACGAGATTCAGAAATCGTTGAAGAGCGTCTTTCTGGCTTGGAGAGTTCACTTAAAGTTCTTGAAGAAACTGCGAGCACAAATGTCAGCGCAACACTTTCGGCCTTTGAGCAGAAATATGGCGAGGATTTGCAGCGACGGAGCGAAGAAATCGATTCAAATATCACCACATGGAAGCAGAATTTTGATTCACGACTTGATCTTCTTAAATCTGATGAAGAAGAAAACCGCCGTCAGATTGAGTTGAAGTATTCAGAAGAATTAAGAAATCATCTTGCAGCCTTGTCAGATAAAAATCGTGAAACTTCAGAAAAATACGAATCTCTCATCAAAAAGACAAATGATGACTTGCAGTCTCAAATTATCGATGTCGAACAGAAAATGCGTGATTTCCGTGAGAAAAATCGTGCTGATCTGGAAGCAGCAACAACGAACTCAGAAACTTCAATACGTGGCACATTAAAAGCATACGGTGAAAAGGTCGATGAGCTCCTGAACAAATCAATTGATTCGAATGCTTCTAAAATCACCGAACTGGAGCAGGATTTGCTTAACCGAAGCGAAGACAACAAGCGCAATATTGATGCTATGGTAAGTGAATTCCGTGCATGGAGTACACAGCTTAACAATCAGTTTGATCAGTCGAAAGAGCATTTTAATTCAAAACTTGAGAATGTAAATAATTCGGCAGAGCAGGTACTTGATGAGTTAAAGTCAAAATTTAATGCCAGCTTTGAAGACTTCAAGCGTTCAACAGTTGCAGAGCAGGATGAAATTTCCTCAAATATTAATTCTCTTAAAGAACTGGTTCAGTCATCCATTACTAACTACCGTGAAGAATCAGAAAAATTCATGGCAGAGCAGCAGCAGTCTTACGAAAAAATGCTCAATGAAACGGAAGAGCGTGTACGAAACCAGAATTCTGATTCTGACCGTGCCGTTGCTGAGCTTAAGAGCCAGATAAACAATATGCGGGATCAGCTTGCTACTCAGCAGGGCGAAACTATGATGCAGCTCAACAATAATGTTGATGCCTTGCAGAGCCGCTTTAGTGAAATCGACAGTCAGGTTCGTAACTTTGAGAACAAAATGCAGATTTTCCAGAAGGCTGACCAGCTTCAGCAGGAACTTGAAGAACAGCTTTCTGGAATCAAGAGCGAGCTTGCCAGAATCGAAAATTACAAGGCTGTCGTTAATGAACTTGAGACTCACTTTAATGACATTCAGCGAATCAATGGCGAAATTGACAATAAGCTCAACCGATTTACAGCCGGAAAATCTCAGATTGATTCAATTGAACGGGATTTCAACAGACTTGTCTCGCTCAGCGATACGATGGATCAGAAAATTCGGGAGTTGCAGTCGACAAGTGATGAACTTAACTCAATGCAGCTTACTGTCCGCAACTTTCAGGAATCACTCGAAAAGATTTCTGACCGATATGACGGACTTGAGCGCAAAGAGAGTCTTATTGAACAGCTTTCCGGCCAGGTTGATAAGACCTTCGGTAACCTCAAGGCTATCGAAAGCCGTCTTGACACTGTAAGCAATCAATCTCAGGCCCTGCCAAATCAGATTTCTCAGATTCAGGCCAGAATTGATGAAATCATGCATGATTCAGGAAAAATTAACGACGCTGTTGAACAGATGACATCGCTTCAGGCCCTCCTCGATGAGACAGAAAAACGAACTGAGCAGGTTCAGCGCGCAAAGGACGGAATTGTCAATACTGAAATGCGTCTTGCAAATTTGTCACAGGAAATCAACGAAAAATTTGATATGCTTGAGAGAATTACAAGTTCAGAGATGGAATCTAAGTCTTCTGATTCATTCTCAGAACGGCTCTCTCCGGCTGACCGTGAGGACATTATCAAGCTTACGAGAATGGGATGGACTCCAGAAGAAATTGCCCGCCGTTACAAGCGTACTGTGGGTGAAATCGAAATGGTCATTGAAATGGGAATCTAAATTATTCAACTTTCCAAAAGGCAAGTTGCCCAGACTTCGACGGCACGGCCCTGGCCGATGTCGCCAAGTTTTTCGCCGGTTTTGGCTTTTACGAAGACCTGAGACGGCTCAACACCCAAAACGCCTGCAATTGATTCGATTACCTGCTGGCGATATGGAAGAAACTTCGGTTTCTCAAGGGCGATGACGCAATCCAGATTTCCTAAATGCCAGCCGGCTTTTTTTACATCTTCCCAGCATGTTTTTAAAAGAAGTTTTGAATCTGCATCCTTCCATTGAGGCTCGTTTGGCGGAAAGTATGAACCTATGTCGCCCAAGCCTGCCGCACCAAGCAAAGCATCCGTGATTGCATGGAGAAGCACATCGCCGTCAGAGTGACCAGCTTCACCCTTTTCGAAAGGAATTTCTAGCCCACCGAGAATGAGTTTTCGCCCCTCAGTGAGGAGATGCTTGTCGTAGCCTAAACCAACGCGAATCATAGCGATTTAATGTCTTCTGGGTAAGTGATTTTTTTGTTTTCGGGATCGCCAAGAACGACTTTTACGCGGGAATAAGGTTCACCATTTTCGTCCTTGCGCTTTGATGCGTATTCGTCCCAAATCTCGGTGTCGTCCGTGAAAGTTCTTGTGCTTTCGGCTGCGATTCTGTGGGCTTCGAGAATTGGCTCAAATTTGAAAACTTGAGGTGTCTGCACGGCGGTGAGACTTGAGCGGACTAGGTGTTTTATAATAAAGCCGTTTTCGTCAATCTTTTTTTGAGTTTCGGTTGGCTGTAAGCCAGGAACCGCTGCTCCGAACTCAGAGGCTGCCCGATAAGTGAGCTGAACTGTTTCTGCCTTGAGGAATGGACGGGCACCATCATGAATGAAAACAAGTGAACAGTCTGGAGAATTTTTGCTGATTGCTTCAAGAGCATCATGCACTGACTCCTGACGGGTTTGACCGCCTGGCACAAAAATGAACTTGGCTTTGTAATTTTTGACAAAAGGATCAGCAAAGAGAGCTTTTTTTGACTTCTTTTCGTTTGCTTTTAAATCCTCTGCGTTGTCTGAATTTGGATATGTGACGACAACTGTAGAAAAATCAAGAGTAGAAAGAAATGCTTTGGCGGCGCATGAAAGAACTGTTCCGCCCTTCATTTCAAGATATTCTTTTTTGATTTTTTTTCCATTTTTGTCAAATCCGATTCGAGCAGAGGAGCCTGCCGCAACCAGAATGAGCGCAAGTTCATCAGTTTGTGTCATTACTCATCGTCTCCGTCATCATCCATATCATCGCCGGAATCTGACTCATCTGAATCTTCATCTTCATCTGAATCATCATTTTCTGAATCATCTGACTCATTTACATCGTCTGCAAATTCGTCATCGTCATCATCATCGTCGATAATAGGAGCTTTTTTAACAACCATGGCTCCCAGCGGCTCAAGTTTTGCATGGAGCATAGCTTCGATTTCTTTAGATGGCTTTCCGAGAGCGAATGCAATTTCGTCTTCAAGGAGTTTTTTTGCGTTATCGTAAAGTTTTCGTTCAAGAATTGGAAGTTCCTTTACCTTTGAACGGTGATAAAGGGTTCGGACAATGCTGACAATATCGAAAATGCTGCCTTTTTTGAGCAAATCAAGGTTCATCTGATAACGAAGCTTCCAGTCTGAAGTGACCGGCTCAATTTCCTGACCTAAAAGCTCAAGGGCTTTAAGTGCATCTTCTGCACAGACGATAGGACGGATTCCAATCATTGAAGCATTATCAACAGGAACCATTACGATCATGTCAGAGACTTCAAGATAAATTTTGTAATATTTTATGGTTTCATCGCCGACTTTTTTGTCGAAAATTTCTTTAACCTGACCGACACCCTGACTTGGGTAAACAACACGCTGATCAACAGCGAATTCAAAGTTTTCTTCACTCATAACTATGAATTATACCATAAAATTTAAGAAAAGAAAACAGTAATTCGTTGTTGACAGAATACCAATTGTTTGTACCCTAGCCATCTTGACGGCAAAAAACCTGCTTAAAAAGGTCTGCAATTTTTGCTTCTCCCTTGATCGTTGGATGGGGATCAAACCAAATTGGAACAGTTCCTGTTGCACCAGCGTTTCTGACTGTTCCAAGATCGAATTTGGATGGATCTGCGTGAATGTATTCAGGAAATTCTTCTTTTGCTATAGCAGAAGTGCCGGTGAAGTTATTCGCCACATCTACAAAATTAACTTGAGAATTTTTGTCTGCCACGCTTTTGATATAGGCATTTATATCTGCCAGTTTTTTCATTGTTTCGCTATTTAAGCGTAGCAGGCCTTTTGTGTAAATATATTTGAACCAGCCGGCAAGTGCATAAGTTTCGCGTTGGTTTTCGGGGAGATTTTCTAACTCAAAATATTTGTAGGGACTGTAAATAGACATTACATAGACCTGCTGCCCATTTGCGGTGAGAATTGCGATTATTTTATCGAAATTCGTTTTAAAGGTATTGAAACATTTGTTAAGTTCATTGGGGTAAGTTTCTGTGAAGAAGGTATTGTCGTTTCCATTGCCAGCAGCGATGAGAAAGTCAGCTGTTGCATTCTTTAAGAGGTCATTTGCTCCAATGCAGAGGGTGATGTAGTCAGCTTCTTGTACAGATTCAAGGATTTCTCCCTTTTTAATGCCTGCCGCTCCATCGCTAAAGTCTTCCTGCAATTTGGCAAGCAGGTGTTCCGTGCGGTCTCCAGTTTTTGCGTAGCTATTCAGACTGTAATTTGCAGTAGTTGAGAGATTATTGCAGAGCACATAAGAATAGCAGTAATTGTTCACATAATTCAAATCGCTACCTGATTTCCTGCGGTTAACATATTTTTCGTAGGAAGTAAGCATAGCTGTTTCTTCAAGACTTTTATCCTCGTTACTGAAGGCTTTTGGCGCATATCCGGCTGCTATGCTGTCACCAAGGGCAATAATCGAATATTTCGCGACATAAACTGTTGCATTTGCCGTATAATCGCCCATTTTTGCTGTAAGGGTTGCAGATCCTGAAGCACCGGAAACATATTGGAGTTTTGCTTTTTTACTATCAGAAGAATCTACTGTTACCGTAAAAATGTTTGGGTCAGAGGAAGTCCAAGTGACATTATCAGCCTCAATGCCGAGTGCTGTTGCCGTGACATCGCCATCTTTTTTTTGGGCCAGGAAGAATTCGCTGTCACTGAGGAAGAAGCCTTTTACGGCGATTTCGGTTGAAGTGGCGATTGTTGTTTTGCCGTCATAAAGCATTCCGGTGTCGTAAAAAGTTGCAGCAGCAGAGATGCTTGCTTTACCGGCTTTTTTTGCAGTGACTTTTCCGTTTTGGTCTACAGAAAGAATTTCCGGGTCTGATGATTCCCAGACAATGACCTCATTTGCCCCTGAAGGTGACTGGCTTGCCGTAAGCTGGAGAGTCTGGCCTATTTCAAGAGGAGAAATACTTTCGGGCGAAAGAGTTATTTCTTCAAGTTCCTGACAGACATTTCCGCTTTTAGCTATAGACTTTCCACCGGATTTAGCCGTAATGGTGAAAATGCCGTTTTTCTTTGCGGTATAGAATACGACCCATTTTCCATCGCTTTCTTTACTGGGTTCATGGTTAAACGCAATGGCATCTGAATCACAAGAAAGCGATACATTTGAATTTGCGGGTTCAAAAATAACGGAAATTACTCCTTCTGCGCCTTTATTTATTCGATTTGGAAAAGCAATGTCGATAGAATTTGCTTCTGCGCTACCGGAAATTGTCACTGCCTGAGAGTTACCGTTACCGGAAGAGTCTCCGCTACTACATGCAGAAAAAGCAAAGACTGTGGCTGCAAATAAAGCTAATATAATCCTCTTTTTCATAGTTTATATCTCCTGTATTAAAAATATTAGAAAAGTCTTTATCGAGGTATGAATTTTATAGGTGTTGGCATAAGCCTGAGATTATGATCAATCGGTTTTAGAGTACAGAAAGTCTTCTTTATTTTGAAAAGTTTTAAATCTGCCTCAAAATAAGGCTGGACATATACGCTAATCCTGATTCCGAACTCTTCTAGCTTTACCGCAGGTGTTAAGCTGAATACCATACGGGGGCCGGTTGTAATAGGGAAGCTTGCGCGAGCACTGACAACAGAGCAGCCGAGTCCGATTGAAGGATTGAGACAAACCCATGGCTCAAGGGTTAAAGTAGAATTGGAACCACCTTCAACACCGATAAATAGCTCAGTGTAATTAAGTCCTTTTGCTCCTGAAATACCGCGAACATATGGCTTACAGAACCAGTCGATGCCATATTCTACACCGGATTGACTTTCTGTTCCGTACATGCCGGAAAAACAAAAATGAGGATTGATATTACCAAAAGAAATATTCATGCCTGTTTTAAGGGCGGCTCCAAAAACGATAGGAACACCGCAAACATTGATGTTTACATCTGTCAGCTTGACTTCGCAGTTTTTCCTGTTTCCGAAGAGTTTCTTAAGCTTCTCCTCCATATATTTTGACTGGTCAGGCCCTTTAAGCATGTCCCACAAAGCATTTACGGAATTAAGGGAAAGATCCAGGTCAAGCCAGATAGCAAAATCAGCGGACAGCTTTGCCCTCGACTTATTTGCATTGAAAGATAACTTAACTCCCACACTTAATTTGACGCCGGCTTTCTGTGGGTCAATTTTTTTTGTCTTATCTTTAGTGCATGGATATAAAACAAGCTGAGAAAGGTCGATACTGTAGAAACGCTTCCATTGCTTTTCCATTTCCTTGTGTTTTGCCATATAGCTGTCGTAAGTTGGATGAATGGCACGGGAAGAATCATCAATAATCTCAGTTGATAGATTGTAGGCTCCGCTATACATGAAGTCATCCAGAGAATCAATGCTTCCAAGATTTATGTTCATGTCTGGATAGATATTGCAGATTTCTGGTGCTTCGATAATGGCGGAAGGTGAGGCATCGTAAAATTCGTCAAGCATGATGCGGGCGTATTTTGTTTTGTCGGCGTTGTTCTGACCCCATACATCCTTAAAGGCAGATTTTTTTGATTCATCTGTCAAATTTGCATTAAGAACAGCGTTAATAAACTGTTCTTCAGTTAATGCTGTGTTTAGTCGGGCGATTTTTTCGGTTATGTTATTGGCTGTGCCAAAGTTAAGTGCGGTTTTAATGGCTTCGTTTGCACAGAGATCTTCAATCAAAATGGCAGGACCGTTGTCTTCGTCAGGAAATTGCCACTTATTGTATGAGTAGTCGATATTATATGTGCTAAACTGGTCTGGGCTTTGCAGATTTGAATCACCATCAACAACTACATAAGATTTTCCGCCAAATTTAATATCAGGAGAAGAGAGCTCATTAGCTACGCTATCTAAATCATTATAAAACTCATTTATATCTGTTGTAGAAGAATCATCTGTTGCAAGTGACTGTGAGTCATCATTAAGATTGAAAGAGTCATTCACAAAGTCATAATTTTCGTCAGAAAAACCCTGCTTGCTTGGCAGAACGACAACATAGTCTCCGTAGGCCATTTCCTTTGTAGTATTCTGATTGTCGTAGTAGAGCCAGACAAAGTCACCGAGTGAGTTTACTCCATAGAGACCTGTTTCAACATTCTCTGCCTCGCTGGTAGTGGCGCGATAACCGGCCCGGGCAGCTGATTCTGTAAAAGTGTAGAACATTGTAGAAGAGGTGGAATTTTTTTTGTTTATAAAGGTGAGCCAGCGTGCATTGTCACTGTACCCAGTGCGTTTAAGAATAGGCTTGTCCCATTTTAAATCTACATCACTGTCGCCATCCAGATCCATAGTCTCGCCTTGTTTGATGGTAAATGTTTTTGAAGATGTGCTGTTGTTGTTTTTTACTTCTGTAAAAGTGAGACTAATTGAGGCAGGACTTACGCTGTCAACTGTAAGGTAACCATACGTGGCTTTAGCAGGAATATCTTCATATAAATCAAGGGAGTCACTACCAGAGAATATAGCAGTGACTTCTTGAAGTGAATTTGATTCTGCTGTGTTTGGGTTGGTGTATTTATCGTCTGTGTCGGAACTTTCGATTGAGTCTGTTCCTGCAGGGTATGTTTTGACGGTAGAGGATTTCTTTTCGAGTGTTCCGAGGCGGACTGCGATTTTTGTGCCGCTTTTGATTTGAGTTAGCTTTCCGCTTGAGTCGCCTGGATCGTAGATTAGCGACCCACCCATAAAAGTGCGGTTTGAGGTAAGATAATCGTAATTGAGTTCGCTGGATGATGATGAGGAGGAGGAGTCTGAAGAAACGTTACTGCAACTGAAAGTAAAGAATGTAAAAAATGAAAGTGAAATTAAAAATAAGGGTCTTAAAAATTTCATAGGCGTCTCCTTTTAGGTTATTTTAAGGTAAAAATCTACATGAGTCAAATTTTCTTTAAAAATTTATATTTTGCGAGATTTTCCTTTATTTGCTTGATTATTCAAAATAATTCCGATATAGTAAAACTCATTCTTAGGGAAGCAGAGGGCTTCCAATTTCTATGCGTGTTTTGATTTTGTAAGGTAATAATTTACGAACATCAAAATCAGCTTTTGTTTTCGCACAGATTACCGGTGGTCTCCGGTAACACAATCCCACAATTTAATTGTACAGATTTTGCGATTCCCAAAGGCAAAGAACACGCCACAGGGGAACACAAATGGAAAATGAAGAACTTGACGGCACAGCTGTCATCAATGGGGAAACTGTCTCTACAGAAAATCAGGCAGTTTCAGAGGAAAAATCAGTACTCGACAATTACATCGATGATTTAGACCGCGATTTTACGGACGAAGAAGCTGACAATTTTGATGATGATTCAGAAGATTCAGAAGATTCAGAGGAAGAAGACGGCCAGATTTCTTTTGCAGATTTAGGTCTCGATGAGACAATTCTTGCCGCAATCGAAAAGAAAGGATTCAAACATCCGTCACCGATTCAGGTGCTTGCAATCCCGCGCCTTTTGAACGGCGACTCAAACATCATCGCAAAAGCACGAACTGGTACAGGTAAAACAGCTGCATTCGGTTTGCCAATCGTTCAGCGGGTTCACGAAGAAAGCGATCATGTTCGCGCACTCATTCTGGAACCAACCCGCGAGCTTGCAATTCAGACTTGCAATGAGCTTCAGACTTTCACAAGCGGAAAATATCCACGAACAACTGTTTTGTACGGTGGAGCAAGTTACCGTGACCAGATTCGCGACCTCAAACGCGGTTGTGAAATCGTAGTCGGAACACCAGGCCGAATCCAGGATCACCTGGAGCGCGGAACTCTCAAACTTGACCAGATTGATTACTTTATCCTCGACGAAGGCGATGAAATGCTCGACATGGGCTTTATCGACGACATCGAGCACATTTTTGAGCAGGCAAAACCAGACGCACGAATCTTGCTTTTCAGTGCGACAATGCCAAAACCAATTCTTCGCATCGCAGAGCAGTTCATGGGCGACTATGAAATCTGTGAGGAAGAGGGATTTGTTGAAGAGCCGCTTTTGATTGATCAGAAGTACTGGTTTATCCGGGAGAGCGACAAAATTGAGGCACTTGTACGAATCATCGACATGAGCCCGAATTTCTACGGTCTTGTTTTCACTCAGACAAAGAACGATGCCGACAACGTAACAAAAATGCTCGACGAAAAGGGCTACGATGTTGCGGCATTGCACGGAGACATCCCTCAGGGACAGCGCGAGAAGATTCTTGCCCGCTTCCGAAGCCGAAAGACCCGCGTTCTCGTGGCTACAGACGTTGCTGCCCGCGGTATCGACATCAACGGCCTTTCACATGTTGTAAACTATTCTCTCCCGTATGACGGCGCAACTTATATTCACCGAATTGGTCGTACAGGACGAGCTGGAACAAGCGGAACTGCAATCACATTTGTCCGGCCGGAAGAGCGACGAAAGCTTGAGTTCCTTAAAAATACTGTCCGAAAGGCAGCAAAGGGTGAGCTCAACGAAGAAGAAGTTCCATCAGTAAAGAAAGTTCTCGAAGTAAAACGCGAGCGTATGCTGGATACTCTCAAAGTTCAGCTGGGCTTAATGCGTGACCCGGCTGATGTCAAAGACGGAGTTGTCTACATCGGTGGCGGAAAGGCACAGGTTGAAGGCGAAGATCTTTCAAAGCAGGATGATTTTGTTCCGGAGCTTAAAGAAGTCGATGCAATTTACACAAAAATGGCCGCAGAGCTTTGTGAAGGCCAGGACGCAGAAAAAGTTCTTGCAGGCATTTTGAGCGTAACATACGGAAAATCCCTTGATGAATCTCACTACGGCTATATCACACCAATCAGGCCTCGTGGCGACAGATTTGGCGATCGTGACCGAGGAGGCCGAAGAGGTGAGAGAGGAATGGGTGGCCGACGAGACCGCTTTGAAGGCGAAGAGCGAAGCGACCAGAAACGACTTTTCATCCAACTCGGACGACGCGACGGTTACAACGCTCGTGGAATCGCAGACTATTTCAGCGATTTGCTCCATATTCCTGGAAAAATGGTTGACCGAATCGACGTTTCAACAAACTTCTCTCTGGTAAGCCTCCCAATCGAAAGCGCGGACAAAGTTCTTGAGCTTTCAAAAATCGGCCAGATTCCGCATGTTCATGTTGACTCAAAGAGTGGAAGTGGACGAGGCGGACGAGATCGTGATTTCGATGACTTCGGAGGTCGTGACCGTGGATTTGGCGGTCGTGGCGGACGAGGCGGATTCGGAAGAGACCGTGACCGTGCTTTTGGCAGAGACCGGGAGCGCGGATTCGGTGGAAAGGACCGAGACCGTGGGTTTGGGCGCAAAACACATGCTCAGACTGAGCGAAACGGCGCGTCTTCATACAGAAAATCTAGCCGAAAAGACGAGTTTTAAATTTTATTAGCTGTATCAAAAAAACGGCTTCCAGTCGTGAAAGCAGCTTATCGAAACCGCATGCTAGCATGCTACACGCGTTTTGTGCTTGTAACTATATACGTTTGCCGCTTACGCGGCAGCACAAAACGA
This sequence comes from uncultured Treponema sp., assembly GCA_947167745.1. The sequence goes on along the minus strand of CAMVJE010000001.1, from coordinate 77,874 downwards.
GTGTTTTCGTAAGCTGTTTCGCTCCTTTACGCCGTTTTTTTGATGCATCCGTTACTTTCAAAACTCGACAATAAATAGTTTCTTAAATATATAATCTTCCATTTCCCCCTCTTTTTATTTTATAATATCGCTGAGGCAATATTTTGGCACAGAAACTTTTGCGAATGGGAATCGATGTTGGTTCCACCACTGTAAAAATCTTAATTCTTGATACTGAAAAAAACGAAATCGTTTACAATCATTACGAGCGGCATCATGCTGAGCAATGGAATACGGCTCAGCGCCTCCTTCGTGATGTTGCGGACAAATTTCCAAAAGCACGTTTCAGAATTGCGATTTGTGGTTCTGGTGGAAAACCAATTTCAGATAAAATCGGTGCGCATTTCGTTCAGGAAGTTGTTGCCAATTCTTCGGCCGTGCGAGCCTTGTATCCTCAGACCAGAACTGCGATTGAACTTGGCGGTCAGGATGCCAAAATTATTTTCTTTTATGATGATGACGGGCGGCTTGTAACTTCTGACATGCGAATGAACGGAAGCTGTGCGGGCGGAACAGGTGCTTTTATCGATGAAATTGCTTCGCTTTTAAAAGTTCCGACCGAGCAGTTTGAAGGTCTTGCGGCCGCCGGTACGGAAGTCCATTCGATTTCCGGGCGATGCGGTGTTTTTGCAAAGACAGATATTCAGTCCATGCTGAATCAGGGCGTTAAGCGTGAAGATATTGCCCTTTCGGCCTTTTATGCGATTGTAAAACAGACTGTGGGCGGTCTGGCTCAGGGGCTGGAGTTAAAGCCTCCGATTATTTTTGAGGGCGGCCCGCTCACTTATGACCACACTCTTGTAAAAGCTTTTGCCGAAAAATTAAATCTTAAACCAGAAGAAATTATCCGCCCGGAGCACCCGGAGACAATCGTTGCGCGTGGGGCTGCAATTGCGCTGGACGAGCTTTTCCCATGCGAAGAAGGCTCCGACGGAATTTTAATTGATGACGCGATTCATGCTCTTGATGGCGGAGTTGTGCGCGTGGAGCATGTCGGATCAAAAATCAAAAAGCCGTATTTTGAAAACGAAGAAGAATGCAAGGCCTGGCGCGAGGCTCATAAATCCCCGGAACTTGCAAAAATAGATTTAAAATCGGGTGACACGCTCAACGTTTACATTGGAATTGACGCGGGAAGTACCACGAGCAAAATGGTCTTGATGACCGAAGATGAAAAAGTCTTTGATCGTTACTACGCCAATAACCGGGGCGACCCAATCAATGTCGTTCGCCGCGGACTCATGGAACTTCATGCAAAATACGAGGCGATGGGCGTAAAACTCAACGTGCTTGGACTTGGCACAACAGGTTACGGAGAGCTTTTGATTGCAAAGGCTTACGGAGCTGATTATCACACTGTTGAAACCGTGGCCCATGCAACCGCTGCCCGCCGCTTTGTTCCTGACGTGAGCTTTATCCTGGACATTGGCGGTCAGGACATGAAGGGAATCTGGGTTTCCGATGGAATCATCACGAACATTACGCTCAACGAAGCCTGTTCGAGCGGATGCGGTTCCTTCCTTGAAAATTTTGCTTCTTCACTCAAAATCCCGACTGACAAAATTGCGGATGCGGCTTTCCGTTCAAAAAAGCCTGCTGACCTCGGAAGCCGATGTACAGTCTTCATGAACTCAACGATTATCACAGAGCAGAAAAACGGCTGTGGCCCGGATGACATCATGGCCGGCCTTTGCCGCTCGATTATCGAAAATGTGTTCACAAAGGTTGTCCGAATTTCAAATACAAGCATTCTCGGAAACAAAATCGTAGTTCAGGGCGGAACTTTCAAAAACGACGCGGTTTTGCGCTCTCTGGAACAATATCTCGGCGTGGATGTTCAGCGCGCTCCATACCCGGGCGAAATGGGCTGTATCGGCGCGGCACTTTTGACGAAAGAGAAGAGAGAAAATGCCGGGGTCTTAGGGACAAAGTCCCTAGGCGAAGGGGGTGTCGGCGCAACGGAGTGCGACGCAGGGGGAAGGCTTTCCCCCTCAACTTCAAACTTCATTGGTTTTGATGCGCTGGAATCGCTTTCTTACACACAGCGCGAAAATGTAATCTGCTCAAAATGTGCGAATCATTGTTCACGCAGCCTGATTCAGTTCTCGAACGGCACGACTTACATCACAGGAAACCGTTGTGCGCGCGGTGAAGTTGTTCTGCCGGAAGAATTGAGCGACGAGGACAAAAATATCCGTCTTTCTGACGGGGATGAAGAAGCCGTTTCTGGACTTGGCGAGCCTGAGAAAACAAAGCCGGGCGTGATTCCTGAGTCAAAGACCCGCTACACTCCAGACCTTTTCCTTATCCGCGAGCAGCTTCTTTTCAAAAAATGGGATTACAAAGAAGTCAGTCCAAAGAAAAATATCACAATCGGTCTGCCGCGAACTCTCGAATTCTGGGATTCAATGCCTTTCTGGTCAACTTTCTTTCGTTCGCTGGGCTACGACGTAATTCTCTCGCACAAAAGCAGCCGGGAAATGTTTGAAAACGGCATACCTTTCGTTCCAAGCGACACAGTCTGCTTCCCGGCCAAACTGGCTCACGGCCACATCCAGGATTTGGTTAAACAGTTCGGGCAGTCCGAGTCATTCCCGTGCCCGACACGGGAATCTGCAAAGTCAAAAGATTATCGGGGCAAGTCCGATAATGACAATGGTGCCTTGTATCGAATCTTTATGCCGATGGTCATGGAAATGCCTGCGACCGACAAGGCTCGTGCTTCAAATTACGTTTGTGCAGTCGTAAAAGGCTATCCGCTGATTATTTCGCATTCCGAAAATCCTGCGCGAAGATGGAACGTGCCTTTTGACAATCCGATGTTCCACTGGTACTCGGAAAATGACCGCAAAAATCAGATTCTCAATTATTTTAACTCGGCTTACGGTCTTCCAAAAAATGAAATTGAGGCCGCTTTTGAGCAGGGAGAGAAGGCGATTCAGGCATTCCGCACAAAAATGCGCGAAGAAGGTCAGAAAATCATCGACAAAGTGACCCGGGAAGGAAGTTTTGCAGTGGTTCTGGCCGGTCGTCCTTATCACACGGATGCGCTTGTAAGCCACGATCTTTCGCGAGTCTTTACAAAGCAATATATTCCTGTTCTTACGGTTGATTCGCTTCCTGAGCTGAATGACGTGAACCTGCGTTACACTCGTGCCGAAGTTACAAACAATTTCCACACACGAATGCTTTCGGGTGCGCTTCTGGCGGCAAAATCCCCGGTTCTTGAATATGTTCAGATTGTCAGCTTTGGATGCGGACATGACGCGATTCTTTCTGATGAAATTACCCGAATCATGACCGAAACTTCCGGCAAATCTCCGCTGATTCTCAAACTTGACGAGGGCGGGGCGGCCAATTCCCTGAATATCCGCGTAAAATCTTTCATCGAGACGATTACTGAGCGAAGGGCCAAAAAAGGCAATCTCCCGTTCAAAGATTTGGGCGATGCTTATTCTTCAAAATTCAGCAAAGAAGACCTTGAGATGCGCACGGTTCTGATTCCGAATGTTTCCGTGGCTTTCTGTAAGCTTCTCAGCGGTGTTTTGCGAAAACAGGGGCTCAGGGCACTTCCTCTTTCACTGGGCGAAAACAGCCAGATTCAGGTGGGCAAAAAATATGTTCACAATGATACCTGCTTCCCAGCCCAGATGGTAATCGGTGAGGCAATTTCTGCCCTTCAAAGCGGCAAGTATCCGCTCGACCGTGTTGCAATCGGCATGGCAAAATATCAGGGCGACTGCCGCCTTTCGCATTATTCGGCTCTGCTCCGTCGTGCGCTTGATGCGGCAGGCTTTAATCAGGTTCCAATCGTTTCGACCGACCCAGTTGATTCAAAAAACATGCACCCTGGATTCAGACTTGGCGCGCTTTTCAACATCCGCTCGCTTTATGTCGTTACGATGATGGACATGCTCGAAGAACTGCGCCGTCAGATCAGGCCGTATGAGCTTAACAAGGGCGAGACAAACCGAGTTTTTGACGAAGTTATTGATGAAATTTCTGCCGGAATTGACAAAGGAATTCATGCGGCTCTCAGAGCATACAAGCGCGGAATCAAAAAATTCTGTCAGATAAAATACGACCGCTCAAATCCACGGCCGCGGGTTTTCGTGACAGGCGAATATCTTGTTACATTCCACCCCGGCTCAAATTTCCATGTCGAGCGTTACCTTGAACAGAACGGAATGGAAGTGATTTTGCCTCGAATGGCCAACGTTTTCCGCAAGGATTTTTATGCCCGTGTGGTTGAGGCAAAGGATTTGAACGTAAAATTCAAGCCGGTAAACGCGATTTTTGACCGTGTTGCAGAAAAACTCTTTGCCCATGCAAATGCTGTGTGCGAAAAAGAAGCTTCAAAACATCCGCTTTTTGAGAAGGCAACTCCGCTCCCACTTCTTGCCGCCGAAACCGACGAGATTATTAACCGCACCTTCCTTTCTGGCGAAGGCTGGTTAATTCCTGGTGAAATAAAGGAATACGCGCTTCGTGGTGTTCAGTCTTTCGTGATTTTGCAGCCCTTTGGATGCCTTCCGAACCACATTTGCGGACGAGGAATTATGAAAAAGGTTAAGGAAGAATTTCCTGCTGTTCAGATTCTGCCGCTCGACCTTGACCCGGACACGAGTTTTGCCAACGTAGAAAACCGCTTGCAAATGCTGATTATGAACGAAAAATCGAGAAGTCTCTAATCTTCTGGCGGTTTAGTGTTTTAAAAGTTCCTGCGTTCTTTCGTAGAGAGCGTGGGCTGAGGCACTTTTTGAAGATTTATTTTCAGTATAAGCAAGAAGAATTTGCGCAAAGGCGTAATTTAAGTCTTTGTTTTCCATGATTGGTAGCATTGCATTTATGTTTGCACTGTTGAAGCGAATCTTCATGAGTGAATTGTACTGAAGTGATTCAAGTGCATCATATTCCATTAATGTGGTGAGGCTTTTGTTGCTTGCCGGTACGCCTTTATCGCATTTTTGAAGTAGAGCCATTGTCGGATTATTCAAAAGAAAGTTCACAAGAGCTGCGGCTTCTTTTGGATGAGTACAGCCTTTTTTTATCGCATACATTGAGACTGGTTTGATGTACCAGCCGGATTCAACAGCATCTTTTGTGCTGATAAAGCTTCCGAGAACACCTTCTCCGCCTAGAGATTCAAAAGTCCTTGCAAGAACTGATGCTTCGTTACACCAGGCAACGGCTCCCGCAATCTGCCTTCCTGACAGTATTTTTGCATTAAAAGTTGTGATTCCAGGGTAAATTACATGTTCTTTTATGAGCATTTTCATAAAGTCAAGAATTTCTCCGAGTTCTTCTTCTGAAACATTCAGATTATAATTGTCTACAAAAAATTTTTTTGAGTGGGTCTGTTCAAACCAGGCGATTGCCAGCAAAAAACAGTGTTTTGCATTTACGCCGATAAGATATTGATTCTTCTTTTTGAGGACTTTTCCGCAGGAAATTACTTCTGTCCATGTTGATGGAATTGAAAGTCCGTTCTGACTGAGCATTTTTCCGTCAAAAACAGGAATTATCGTGTTGAAGCCGACTGAAATTGCATTTATTTTGCCGTTTATTATCCCGAAATCCAAATCTGTAAGGGTGAAATTGTGAAATTCGATGATGTCTCTGTAGCCACTAAGATCAAAAAATCCATTTCCGTTTGGAGAATACTTGTAGAGCCAGTCAAAATTAATTTGCATGACATCCGTATTAGTGCCCTCTTTGAATTGGTTTTCGAATTTTTCTTCGTATCCGTTCCAGACTGCATATTCCGGTTTGATAGTTATTTCCGGGTAAAGACTGTGAAATTCTTCGATTCCTTTTAAAGTGTATTCGTGGCGTGAGTCATTTCCCCACCATGAAAAAGAAATTTCGCATGGCTCCTGTTTTTTTGAATCATTACAGGCACTGAAAGCAAAGAGTGAGCCAAAAAGAACAAGAGATATTATTTTATTTTTCTGCTTTAATTTCATCTTTCATCTCCAGAAAAAGTTCTGCGACATCAGGATCAAAATGCTGACCGGCATCTTTTCTGATGATTTCAAATGCTTCATCGTAACTCATGGGCTTTTTGTAACAACGTTCTGAAACCAGTGCATCAAAAACATCTGCCACCGCCATGATTCTTGCACAGAGCGGAATTTCTTCGCCCTTTTTACCAGTCGGATAGCCCTTTCCGTTCCATTTTTCGTGATGAAAATGTGCTATATCTGATGCAATGTCAACATATTCAACATCTTCTACGCCACCGAGAATCTGGTAAACGATTTTTCCGCCAGCCTCTGCGTGTGTCTGCATGATTTTGAATTCTTCGTCTGTGAGTTTGCCCGGCTTGTTGAGAATGCGGTCTGGAATGACGATTTTGCCTATATCGTGCATTGGAGCGGCCCGTGTGACAAAGTCAATGAATCTTTCTGTGAGAATTTCCGGCCATTTGCCCTGTTTTTTTGCCTGCTGCAGAATCAGGCTGACCAGATGGCTAGTGCGTTTTACATGCTGCCCGGTTTCGCCACTTCTGCTTTCGACCAAATCAGCGATTCCCATAATTGTATTGTTCTGAATTTCAGAAATACGGATTTCACTGATGTCTGATTTGAATTTGAGGAAGTTGTTGTCGGTTTCAAGCCCTGTAAGAACCTTGTGGCTGTGTAGAATGCTTATAATAATCGATGTAATCATTAAAGCCAGAGCGATGATGCAGATTATCCTGGTTTTGCTCAAATAGTTTGTGAGGGCGATTTTTGCTCTGTTGATATAGTTTGTTGACATTCTGGAAAGTTCGTCGATGTTTGTATTGACCCGGTTCATCAGGGGAAGAATGTATGTGTTCGTGAATTTTTGTATGTCTTCTTGGTTTTCGCTTCCTTTCATGGCCAGTAGAGCTGCATTATAATTCAGGTAGTTCAGGACATCATCGTTTACACTACGGAAAAGGGGCGTCCGCTCAGAATCTGCTGGAATCTTTTGCATGAGGGTTCCGTGTCTGATGATTTGATTTCGGATTTCCAGTTCTGTTTCGTATAATTTGTTTTTTGTTTCAATGACTGTGGCTTCTTCAGAATAAAGCTCTGAAACCATATTGTATTCGTATTTGTAGAGGAGACTTCGGATTTTTTCTACATCTTCTTCGATTTCAAAAACCTGTTCAACAAGAACATTGAAGAGGGAAGTCTGAATATCAAGACAATATCGTAAATATAAAATGCCGGAAAGACCGACTAATTCTGCAAGAATTATGATAATAAGTGCATATATGGAGGCTTTTTTTCTCATTATTTCTCCTATATTCTGACTGGAACTCCGAGCTTGTCCAGGTCGCGCTTGATTCCGTCAACGGTGTAACCCATTGAGTGAACCATGCTCGCTATGAGTGCTGCATCGGCTTTGCCTTGAGTGAGAACATCTGCCAAGTGCTGTGGCTTTCCGCCGCCACCAGAGGCGATTACGGGAACGCTCACATTTTCGGCAATCATTTTTGTAACAGTAAGTTCGTAGCCGTTACGAACGCCGTCCGCGTCAATTGAGTTAAGTACGATTTCGCCCGCTCCCAGAGAAACGGCTTTTTTTGCCCAGTCAAGGGCGTCTAAGTCAGTTTTGACCCGGCCTCCGTTGATGTAAACGCGGTAGCCTGATGGCATTTCGGAATCTTTTGCGGCATCCATGCCAAGAACGATGCACTGGTTTCCGAAAATGCGTGCTCCTTCTCGGATAAGGTCAGGATTTTTGACTGCCTGAGAGTTGAGGGAGATTTTTTCGGCACCGGCCAAAATCGTTGAACGGATGTCTTCGATTGAGCCGATTCCGCCGCCCACGCAGAAAGGAATGAAAACCTGCTCCGCAACGCGTGAAATCAAGTCGAGGATTGGGCCACGACCGCGGGCACTAGCCATGATGTCATAAAAAACAAGCTCATCAACACCCTGCTCGTAATATTTTTTCGCCATCTCCACCGGGTCTCCGATATCGATGTTATTCTGAAACTTAACGCCTTTAGTAGTCCGTCCGTCCTTTACATCCAGACAAACGATGATTCTCTTCTTTAACATAGGATTCTCACTTTAAATTCCTCACAGAGTTTAGGAGCACACAGAGGGCTTTATGTATGACAAATATAAAACCTCAGTCTAATATATTTGAAAATGACCGTGATATAATACTTTGTATCATCAAAAATCTCTCTGTGAACTCTGTGCCCTCTGTGAGGAATTTATTTTATATAGTTTTCCAAGATTTTAAGGCCTGCTCGGCCGCTCTTTTCGGGGTGGAACTGGAAGGCTGTGATGCTTCCCTGACTTACGCAGGCAGGCACTTTACAGCCGTAGTCGGCCCAGGCTTTTACGATTGACTGGTCGCTTGGTTGAATCAAATATGAATGCACGAAGTAGAAATCTGATTTTGCGTCCACGCCATTAAAAAGCGGACTAGAGCCGCTTGCGTATTCCAGGTTGTTCCAGCCCATGTGAGGCACTTTGAGATTCGGTGAGATTCCTGAATCGCGCCAGACGCTTTCAAAATGACGGATATTGCCTTTTAAAAGCCCTAAGCAATCCACATCGCCTTCTTCGGAATGTTCAAAAATAATCTGTGAGCCGAGGCAGATACCCATAAGCGGCTTTTGTGATTGCGCCCAGTCTTTTAAGAATGTGTCGAAGCCTGTGAGCTTAAGCTGCTCCATGGCATATTTTGCTTCGCCCACGCCAGGAAAAATCAGGCGGTCACACTTTTCTAAATCGGCGGGATTTTTTGAAAGGACATATTCTGCCTTCAAAAAGCCCAGTGCACGCTCAACGCTTTTGATGTTGCCAGCGTTGTAATCAACGATTCCTACCATGCGAAAAATGTAACACAAAATTTGGAAAATAAAAAGAGCGCGAGAGAAAAAGAAACCTTTTTAAGGTTGCGTTTGCTCTCGTTTCTGCCGATAATCTTTTTATATGATGAATACACATGATTTTCTCCCGGTGATTAAGGCCGTTCTCTCTGACAAGCGCGTGATTATTACGGCGGTCATTGTTTTTATTTTTATGGATTTGTGTGCATATGTGGTTCGCTACCGAAAAAAGCCCAAAGTTCCAAAAGCTAAGAAAACAATCTCTGCACCCGCTCCAGCTCCTGCCGAAAAAGCCGCCGAAGAAGGTGGAGAAGATGCAGCTGGCGATGAGGAATAAAGGCGAGTAAATTTCTACCTTTTTTGCTCTTTACGATATCCAGTCTGTCCTTCCAGAATGTGCCGCAGATTCTAAGCCTCTTTTCTGAAAAAAGTTGCGAGAGAATTTCTGCGGTGTCCTTTGCATCCCATACATTGATTCCAAAAATTTTAAGTTTTTTTCTATTATAAAGCTCCGTAAGTTCGTGGGTGGCTTCCTGTCGTGTGTACAGGCGGCGGTTTTTGCGGATAAAACTGAATGCAAGTTCCGCGTCCGGGGCGGTATAGCTGATTTTTTGATTTTTTGCCCTTGCGTCGCAGATGTCACAGCCTGAGCAGGCAGTTTCTTCGCCTCCAAGATAATCCAGAATCATCTGACGGCGGCAAGTTTTGCTCAGCGCAAAGTCGCCCAAAGCACGTTCCCGACTGTTCGGTTTGGCCTGTCGCCAGCGCACAAAATCCGCGTGATTCCAAATCAGCACGGAATTTACGTTCGCACCGTTACGACCTGCACGGCCAGCTTCCTGCACGAAATTTTCAAGATGCTCGGGCGCGTCCAGGTGGATTACGCTTGCAATGTCGGACTTGTCCACGCCCATTCCATAAGCACAGGTTGCTGTCAAAATCCCTTCGGTTGAATTGAAAAACCATTCTTCTACGGCCGTTTTTTCTTCGCGGGTAAGCCCTGCATGATAGAAGCGCGTTTTTTCCCTTCCAAAATATGATGCACAGACGTGAGCCATTTCTTCAGTTCTGCGGCGGCTTCCGCAAAAAATAATCAGCGGCTTTTTCATTGTCAGTGCCAGTTCCAGCGCGGCCTTTTTCTTGGCGTAGGCGTATCGCACGGCGTAATGAATGTTTGCACGGTCACTAGCTCCCCGCACAAGATGATAATTCCCGTCAAAAAGAATTTCACCGATCCGGTCGAGGACAGGCTTGCTTGCAGTGGCGGTAAATGCCGTAACGAGTTTTACGCCCAAAGTTTTGATGACGCGCCCAAGTTCAAGATAAGAAGGACGAAAAGAGTCGCCCCATTCCGAAACACAGTGAGCCTCATCAATCGCAATATGGCTGATTTTGACTTGTGAGAGCCTTTCAAGAAGATTTTCCCCGCTCAGAACTTCGGGATTTGCGATAATTACTCTGGCGGGATTTTCTTTGTCGGTGAGGGCATTGAAATTTTCTTCGCGCTCTTCTGCAGTCTGCCCGCCTTTAAAGACCACCGAGCGGATTCCCGCCTGCTCCATGCGGCGTTTCTGGTCGCTCATCAAAGCCAAAAGCGGATAAATTACGAGCGTCGCGCCTTCCAGAAGCAGGGCGGGCACTAAAAAGCACATTGACTTTCCAGCCCCGGTTGGAAGAAGCACAATCTGCCTTCCGCGGTAAATGTCGTCATCGTCTGTGTGGCCGGAAAAAGCTGCGTCTTCGTGCAATGCTGCCTCTCCGTCCAGAATATTGGCGATTACGATTCGCTGCCATGGAAACAAAAAAGGAACATGAAAGCCTTCGCGGGCAGCCCGGACAGCTCCGTCCGCATCAAAGAGCTCGTCCGCGCCCCCCTCAGCCACTCCTATCCCGTCAAAAGAAAATTTCTCGATATCTGCCATAATGTCCTCACTTGTTTTTATCAGTGAAGCCGATTTTCCGGGGTTCAGAGGACTTCGGTTCAAGCAAACTGTTCAGCGCATGAATGATGTCTCGGATTGATTTTTCATGTTCAGAAAATTTAGTGTCGCAGTTTTCAATGTGGAGCAAAAGCATTTTCTTTAGCTCGGCGATGTTCTGTGCTTTGTCCATAGAATTTACATATTTTCGTAGCCGTACGAAAGCCCTGATTATCTCAATGTTGATTTCGATTGCTCTTTCGCTGTTTAAAACACTTGCCAGCATGGCGACACCGTGTTCAGTAAAAGCGTAAGGAAATGAAGATGAATGTCTTAGAGGAATGAACTCATCGCATTTTGCGATGAGTTCATCTAACTCTTCTTTTGTGATTTTGAACATGAAATCCAGCGGAAACCTGCTTTTATGCCGCTTTACGGCTTCATTCAAGCGAAAAGTCGGAACTTCATACAATCTTGCCAAATCTCGATCTATCATTACGCGCTGGTCACGAATGATAAAAATCATGTCATTTAATGAACGATTTTTTTTCTCTTCTTCTGCCATTTTTTTCTCCCACTATATATAGGCGAAAAAAATCGATTTTCGGCAACAATTCGAGAAAATTCTTTTTATTTATCGAGAATCGTGATTTCTACGCGGCGGTTTTTTGCCATTCCTTCTGGAGTTGCGTTTGACGCGATGGGAACGCGGGCGCCGAAGCCCTGTGTGTAAACATGATATTTGTCGCGCACACCTGTCTTAATCAGGTATTGTGCTACAGAATCAGCCCGCTCCTCACTCAAAATCTGGCAGCTTTCCGCACTTCCTGAAAGGGCTGTGTGACCGGAAATCAGCAGGTCATTGGGGAAGTCTTCTATGATTTTCGCGATTTTGTTAAGTTTGACTTTTTCTGAGTCCAAAAGCTCCGCGGAATTTGGCTTAAACTGAATGTTTTCGACAGAGATTGTGAGTCCTTTTTCGCTCTTGGTGACGCTGACATCTTCCAAATCCAAGTCTTTTACTTTTTCCAAAACCACCGCAAGATTCTCTTCTGTTGCAGTGCGCTCAAAATCAGTGACTTCAGCGTGAGCCTTTCCTGTAAAATCGAACTGATTTCCAAGATAAGTTTCCATGATGATTCTGAAATCTTCTGTGTAGTGGTCAATCTGGCCTTTTTCGTTGTCCCACCATATCGTCTGATTTGAAAAGCCCATGGTTGTAACAGGAAAGTCATCGGTGAGGGTGTAAACATTTTCTGGAATCGGGCTTTCAAAAGAAAGCGTGTATTTTACCTGCAGAACCTGAAATATTTTTTTTTCGTGCTTTGAGTCTGAGGAAACGCCTTCTTCGTCCCGCAGATAGGTATAAGTCGCAGTAAAAGGAACTTTGAACGGCTCATTGTTGGCAAAACTCCGCCTCAGGTCATGGGCTTCGTGGCCGTTGGCTGTCCAAGTGTCTCCGGGTTTTAAAGCTTTTTCTGGAAAAACCGGCACATCACGCACTACAGGCATGAAATATTCGTTTCCGATTTCGTAGATGCCCTTGGTGTCCCGCCAGTATTTGCTTTCATATTCTTCGCCGTAGGTAAGGGTTCCGTTTGAGTTTGCGCCTACAGAATTTTCCATGGTGGTAAAAGTCGCCTCGTTCAAGCCGCGGCCGTTTTTGTCTACTTCGGTGATGCGGGCTGAGACGCGGTTGACGATTTCTGCCCGGTGATTGAATCTGCCGTTTACTTTGACTGTTTCATTCACTGTGGAAAGTACCCGGTAGTTATCTTCTTTTTTGTACTTGAAACGAAGAAGTTTGGCCTCAGAATCCGTCTGGGCAAAAAGTCCTGAAACAAAAATGAATGTGACAGCCAGAAAAGAAATTAATTTGTGAAAATTCGTAAAAATTTCTGCTTTCAAAATCCTTTTCATAAAATCGCCTCCATGCAATTATGAATCATGCAATTCTGAATTATGAATTCTGCATTAACTCCTCGCACTTCTCCCTCGGCATTGGTTTTCCTTTCAAGAAGCCCTGAATGTTCTTGCAGTTGATGTTTTTCAGTATTGCCAGCTGGTCTTCCTTTTCGACGCCTTCCGCAATTGTGTCCAGCCCCATTTTTGTGACCATTGAAATGATTGAATCTGTGATATTTGCTTCAACTCCGCCTTCATCCGTAATATTCGCGATGAAAGATTTGTCGATTTTTAGGGTTGTAATCGGGAGCATCTGCAGATAGCTCAGTGATGAATAACCAGTTCCGAAATCATCAAGAGAAAGACCGATTCCCATATCCCGAATTTGATTTAAAATCATAATTGCTTCGATTTTATTGTCGATGAAAACGCCTTCAGTAATTTCAATCTCAAGATTTTTGGTTGGAATCTGATATTTTTTGACCAGGTTCATCAGGTCGAATATAAAAGTCGGTTTTTTAAGCTGAATCGGGCTGACATTTACGCTCATGATTCCGTTGAAATTGTACTTTTCCATCCAGTCTTTGAGGGTAGAAATAGCCGTCTCCAAAATCCAGTCGCCCAAAGGAATAACCAGTTTGGTCTCCTCTGCAATTGGAATGAACTGTTCCGGGTTAATCCAGCCTGTTTCCTCATCGTACCAGCGGAGCAGGGCTTCAAATCCGCGGAGTTTATTTGTAGCCACATCAAATTGCGGCTGATAGTAAAGCTGGAAGATTTCTGCTGCCACAGCGCGGTTAAGTTTTGACTGAATCGCAACTTTTGCCATGAAGCGTTCCCGCATAATCGCCTGGAAGAAACACAAGTCATTTTTGCCCTTGCGTTTTGCCTCGTACATAGCCATATCAGCATATTTGAGCAAATCTTCGCTGTTTTCGCCGTCATCAGGGCAGATTGCGATTCCGCCTGAAAAATCAATTCCCTCTTCGTTCATGACTTCCAGCAGCATGTCGCCTGCGTTAAGAATTGTATCTTGAGAGTTTATTCCCCTCATCATGACGATGAATTCGTCTCCCTCGTAACGGTAAACCCGAAAATTCTCATTTTTGAATCTCTTGAGAATTTCTGCGGTATGACAGATTACATCATCTCCCTCGCTGTGCCCCTGTGCGTCGTTTATAAGTTTCATATTGTCTAAATCGAGAAGAATCAGACCAAATTTCTTTCCCTCTTCCTTAACCGTTTTAATCCATTCTTCAAAATCAAGCTTAAATTTTTGACGGTTTGCAAGACCTGTCATTGAATCATGATACGCGATGAATTCCAGTTGTTCGTTCAGAAAGTTTATGTTCTCAAGGCGTTTTTTTAAATCCTCACGGGAATTAGAAAGTTCATCGGTGAGGGCTGCCAGACGAAGATTCTGCCGTAAAAGCTGCTGCTCCCTTTCCTTGTCTTCATCGATGTTTACAACAGAAATTATAAGAAAGCCGGAAACCGTTGAATTCATGTGGGCACGAAGCCAGGCATTACATATTGTTGAATAAAAAGTTGCCTGCTGCTGGGCACCGGACTCCATGCAGTCGCAGGCCATTTTATACCAGTCAACTTCTTTTGAAAGCCGGTTGACACATTCTTCTGTCGTAAATCCGACTTTTAATAAATCTCCGTAAACCTGTTCAAATACTTCATTCACATAATGAACAGAAAATTTTTCCGCAAAGTCAGACCTTGTTTTTGGTTTTTTTGAAGAACTTTCTTCACTTGAAATAAAAACTACAATCGGTGTGGAAATTTTTTCAAGTATTTCTTTATAATCTTTATCTTTCATAAAAGCCTCGTCTAGTCTTTTTGAGCGGAAAATGAATCGTTTTATAAATCTGATTTATGGATAAATTCTCACTTTAAATTATCGGAAGAAATTCTATAAATCTTAAATTGAAAAATATATAGAAAATGGCCTTTATGCCTTGAAATACTCAAAAATTTTGTCATAATTAAAATGATTGAATTAAAGTTAATAAAGAAGAGGTTCGATATGAAAAAGTTCTCTGGTATTTCTCGGATTTTTTTAATTCTTTCAAGTTTTGGATTCTTATTTATATTCAATTCTTGTTCTGATTTACTCTCAAATTCTTCCGGTACGGTTTCTGTTTCCCTCGGTTCAGAGGTTTTTCAGCGTGCTCTTTCTGAAGATCAATTGCGGGATTTGGGGGCTACTTCATATCGTCTTGAAGTGTCAATAAAAGGCGATTATGAGGCAAGGCAGGAGAGAATATGGACTTCTACTGAACTTCTTGAAACTGCAGGTAATAATGAAGGGCTTTTTACCGCTAATAGCACTTATGTCCAGATTGCGGAAATTCTTGCCAAAAAATTGAGTGAAGGCGCTTCATTTAACTTTGAAGGAATTCCAGTTGGTAAAACAGTTCGCATCGAGGGCAAATTCTATCAAACCACTTCAAGAGGAGAGGAGTCATATACAGAACTGCTTTTTCACGGTTCTTCTGCTGAAAAACAGATTGAATACGGCACAAACGAGCTTCCAATTTCAATTTTTAGGGCCTATGCAGAATTCCCTCTGGAAATCACGCTTAATTTCCCTGCAGGAACTGATGTCGACTCTTTTGTTGATAGTCTTCTCCTCGTCATGGCAGTTTCTGATTCTGATAAAGTAAAAGATCTTTCAGCACTTTTGGCATCGGGTGATAAATTTGCCATATATAATGCAATAAGAGCCTTTCAGTTCAGCAGTTCTCTGTATGACTATCCAAGAATTTCTTGTGTTGAAAATTATGAAATTACAGGCACTTCTGTCAAAATCACAGACACGGTTTCGCTCCCTGTGAGCATTACAGACAAAAACAGGGGCGAAGAACTTGCCATGGTTCCCATAATTTATAGTTTAACATTAGGCGGAAAATATTGCGTTAGCGGCTCAATTCCCAAAATTACTCCGGTCAAAGGCCAGACAACAAGCACTTCATTTGATGTTCAAAAACTCGGCATCATTGATACTGCCACGGTTACATATACTTATGATTCTGGAATGAAGTATTACCTTGACAGTGGTCAGGAGTTTCAAGTGTCATCTTATTCCCCTAATTTCTGCTTCGACGCAGACGGATATTTCTATGCCTTGGATAATAGTAGTATTAGCATACAATCAAGTAATCCAAGAATTAATGATGGAAGTTTATCTGGTGTGGAGAACTTGTCAGGTATAACTGTTGACCATGCGACAAATATTCTGTATGCGTGGTATGGTATGCAGGCAACTTTTAGCATTTATAAACTCCCCACTGTTATTGCTCAAGGAGTCTCTGAGGACAAGGTAACAATTTCACCAACTTTTGACAGCACTGTTTTTGGAAGCGATAATAATGGTGGTATGTGCTATCATGACGGAGAATTACTCGTAATCAATAATGGAAAAGCCTACGGCTTTGTCAGCGGTGGAGATCCGACTCTCACTAATGGAAAGTTCTATGAGCTTGATTTAACGGAAGGAACTCCTGCTGCCGAACTGATTAATATTAACGATAAAATTAGCGAAGCTTTGCCAGGAGTTTCTGAAAGAGCCAAAATCACCGACATGCTATATCAAGACGGCGCGGTGTATATACTGCTGAATGACTCTAGTGATGGTGGCAGCAGGGGAGCGGTCATAAAGTACGACACTGTTTCTGAAACAATAAGTACCTTAGGCTGGTCAAATGAGGATGTTGTTTCAAATACGGATAAATTCTATGTATATTATTATTCTTCCTCTAACAATGCAACAGAGCACATCTATGATAGTTATTCTATGGTTGATGGCACTGCTATACTTGGAAACAAGGTTGTTGCGCGCTATGCCAAATCTAAGCCAAGTGTGTATGCTCCTTCTGATGCTTCCTCTGCCTTCTACGGCCCCAGTAAGTTCATTGCGATAAAACCCCGCCGTCTGGTTATTTCAGACGAGGGAATTGCCGTATATACGAATAACGATGGCGCTCTCAGCTATAAGAACGTGAACCGCATCGTTACCGTTGATTTGGAGTCCTTCGCTATTGCTGAGACAAGCGATGCTTCCGTTTCCTTTGAAGCTGACAGCACTAACCTTCTCTATTGGGGAACAGCCACGGCTTGTAATACATTCACTGGAATCGGAGGAAGTGTATATATTGCAAACGGCTCTTATTGGAATGCTACTGCGGATGATGGTTCTTTCACACTCGGTATTCCATGCTCTGACGACGGTGAATAGCTCAGGCGAATAATCTTTCTGCATTCGCCACTCCCGCAGGATTTTAAGGGTGCAACCCTTAGGAGAAGGGGGTGTGGCGAAGACCTTGGGCTGAGCCCAGGGGGAAGGCTTTCCCCCGCTCATGGCATTTTGCTTGTGGGCGGGGGATTTTTTACTTTTTACGAAATTTATGCTATACTAATGCTTATGGAGGTTTGATATGTCAGATTTTGCTTACGACTATTTTAATACAGAACTTGATAAACTGGCATTGCCAGAACTTACAAAAATTTATGAAAAGGTTAAATCTCTTATTCTTGCAAAAGGCGACACTGCTTCATCTGCATTTTACAGACCTCTTGGCGGATTTGAGGAAGGTTTTTACATGGCACCTGACTTTGATGAAACACCGGAGTGCTTTAAGGAGTATATGTGAACTATCTTATTGACACAAATATATTGATATATTTGCTTTGCAATCCTGCTGAACTTTCATACGAGGCGAAACGTATTCTCACAAAAGAAAAATAAGGGCTTTCCCCAGTACATGGCTGCATTTCTGTAGTGAGCTTGGTGTATGATATGAAAAAATCGCGACCCCTTATTTCCGTCTGTATTCCCCTTTTTGACACCGAGCGGTTTCTTGCCCAGTGTCTTCATTCTGTGGCGGTGCAGGATTTTGCTGACTTTGAAGTGATTGTGGCGAGCGACGCAAGCAGAGGACGGGATGAAAAGGGGCGGTCTGCAAAAAAGATTGTAAAACTCGCACAAAAAGAATGTGACCGCCTGCGAAAAGAAAAGAATCTGCCGCCGGTTCCTTTCCGCTTTGTTGAGCACAGGGAAAACCGGGGCTTGATTGAAGTGCGCCGTACGCTTGCATTTGAAGCCTGCGGCTTTTACATGACCCAGCTGGACAGCGATGACCAAATGGAAGAAGGTGCTTTGACCGCTCTGTACACCGCCGCTACTGAAAATAATGCGTCTTTTGACATAGTGCATGGCACTAGCACGGCGGGAACATTTGATAAAGACGGCAATTTCCTTCCTGCAAAAGAAAACCGTTACGGAACTATTTTTTACGGCGAGATTCTTGGCCGTGATGTGTTTCGCACTTGGCTGATTGAGGGAAAGTTTACCGCTAACACATGGGGCAAACTGATAAAGCGGAATTTGTGGCTCCGTGCCTACGAAAACATTCCCTACACAGAGTGCAATATGGCAGATGATGTGCTTTTATTCTTCTTTCTGGCGCAATACGCAAAATCCTACAGGGGCATTGAGGCAAAAGTCTACCGCTACCGGGCCAACAGCGGCATGTCCTCAGCCCGAAAAATCGATAATCTGCATAAGTGGAAGATGATTTGCTCTACGGCCAGCGTCTTTACCGTCATTTCACAGTGGATTGAGGAAAATTCTGGCAGCCAAATCTTGCCTGACGAAATCGAGCGAATCAGAGTCATGACTCGCTATTATCTTGCCAACAATCTTAAGCAGATGAAGGAAACTGTAATCCCCGAATTGCAAAAAGAAGCCCGCACCATGCTCTGTGACTATTGGGGTGCGGGCTTTGTTGAAAAAATGGAAAAACTGAAATAATTGCAGCGGCTTCTGCTTAGTTTGTCTGTAAGCGGAGAGATTCCCACTTTTTGTAGTACATATCCAGGTTTTCACCCAAATCGTCTTTGAGCTGGCACTTATCCATTGCGCTTGCTTCATAAAGTGGTTTTGTTGTCGTATATTGCGCTGCCTCAAGATTTACAAAACTCGGGAAGTGGAATACATCAAGAAACTTTGCGTAATTCTCAGGTCTGTGGATAAAGTTGATGAATTCTGTAGCAAGATCCGCTTCTTTTGAGTCTTTAAGGATACAGAGGCTGTCGAGATAAGAAGCTCCGCCCTGCTCAGGAATAAAGAAGTCGATTGTGCTTTCCCATTCTGATTCTGGGACTTCGCCGTACATGACTTCGGCATAACCGTGACAGAGCCACAAATCGCCTCGTGCAAAGTCCTTTCCGAATCCTTCTGCATCAAATTTTACGATGTTGGGGAGCCATTTCTCGCGGATTAAGTCAACAGCTTCGTTAATTTCTGCTTCATTCGTTGAACTTACAGAAAACCCCTTATATTTGAGGGCATCACCGATAACTTCACGGTAATCGTCCATCATCGAGGCATGACCCTTGAAGCGTTCGTCGGCAAAAATATTCCATGTGCGCTCGTAATCGCCTGCAGGCATTTTCTTTTTGTTTACACCAATTCCGGCAGCTCCAAAATAATAGGGGACTGCGTAAACCATTTGAGGGTCATAAGTTGCCTTTTCGAGAACTTTTGGATTGATTTTGTTGCGGTTTGTGAATTTGGCCTGAATGATTGGCTGGAACATTCCCCGCTTCATCATGATTGAAACATAATCCTGTGACGGAACTACAATGTCAAAACTTTTTGCACCACCGTTTACAAGTTTGTTGAACATAGTTTCGTTGGAATCATATTCAGTAACTATGACTTTGCAATTAAATTCTTTTTCAAAGGCTTCAACCACGCTCGTTGGGGTGTAGTATGTCCAGGTGAAGAGTTTGAGTGTCTTTTTCTGTTCGCAAGAAGAAAGACCCAAAACAGCGGCAAATCCCAATGCCGCAAGTGAAATGCGTGAAAGAAGTTTCATCGTTTTCTCCAATAAAAATTAGTGTGCTGAGGCGAAGCCCTTCAAGCTTTTTCGGAGCAGAACGGCAAGACCGCCAATCAGCAGAATCAGCACGAAGGAAAGCGCGTTGATGACCGGGCTGACTCCGTGACGAATCATATTGTAAACATAAATAGGCAGCGTTTCAACATTTCCGTTTACAAGCGATGTGATTACGAAATCTTCGATAGACATTGTAACGCTCATCATAAAACCCGACATGATTCCAGGCATTATAGCCGGGATAATAACCTTGAAGAGAGTCTGTTTTTCGTTTGCTCCCAGATCATAACTGGCTTCAATGATGGAATAGTCAAATTCGTCAACGCGGGCAGAAACCATGAGATAAACAAAAGGAAGACAGAAAGTTGTGTGGGCGATGATGATTGTGCCAAGCCCAAGATTCATATTAATTCCGCTCAAAAAAATAAGAAGGGAAACACCCATGATGACTTCTGGCAAAACCATTGGCAAAAAAGATGTGGACTGAATGTAACTGCGCCCAAAAAAACGATACCAGCTGTTTCCGATTGCCGCAAGACTTCCCAAAATTGTAGAAATTGCCGCTGAAACCAAAGCCACAATTGCGCTGTATAAAAGTGACATCCACAAGCGGCCTGAATTCAAAAACAATTCCTCGTACCAGACAAAGGAAACGCCCGTAAAGTGAGAACCTTTTGACGCGTTGAAAGAGTAGAAGATAATCACGAAAAGAGGCAGAAAAAGAAAGAGCAGAGCAAGTACAAGCATGGTGTTCGAGAAAGAGAAAGCCCGCGCCCGTTTTTTCCAGCCCCGCTTTGCGTGTTTGTTAGATTCGTTTTTAGCGACAGGATTGCGTTTTAAAAGTGAAAGTATTACCGATACAAGAAAATCCATTTTTCGCTCCTATTCCTTTTTCATTTTCTTTAGACTAGCTTCTTTTTTATCAGAAGAAATCATGAAGAGAATCGCTACCATTGAAACCACCGTGAGTACAACGCTGAAGGCAGATGCCAGAGGCAGGTTTCGCGCTTTTTGAATCTGATCCATGATGATATTGCCCAGCATGTAGCTTTCGGTGGAGCCGATAATCTGGGGAACCGTGTAGTTACCGAAAATCGGAATGAATGTGAAAATGAGGGCGGAGATAATGCCTGACTTGATTCCTGGAATCATCACGCGGAAAATCGAGCCTGCTTTTGTGGCTCCCAAATCGCGGGCAGCTTCGAGCAGAGTGAAGTCGAAGCGGTCAACCGAAGTGAAAATCGGTAGGATTGCGTAAGGCAGGTACATGTAAATGCTTACGAGAATGACCGCGCCCTTTGTGAACATGAATTTGTGGGGAACGAAAAGGCCGTCGGGATTTCTCGTTATAAAAAAGCAAAATTTTGCAAAAATCTCACACAGACCGTTGAGCGCGCCGTTTTCACCGAGAATAGTCATCCAGGCAAAAATTCGGATAAGCGAGTTTGTGAGAAATGGAACGATTACAAGAATCAAAAGTGCTGTCTGATGGCGGCTCCGGGCAATGGCATAGCCGCAGGGAAGGGCAATCAGAATCGAAACGAAGGTTGCCACAAGAGTCATCCAGAGAGTGCGCAAAAAAATCTTGGCGTAAGCGGCTGTGAACATCTGCTTGTAGGCGTCAAGGGAGAACTGGTGAATGACTCCGCCGAACATGTCGCGCTTCATGAAGGAATAAGCGACGATAATCGCCAGCGGCACGACAAAAAAGAGCGAGAACCAAAGCCCCATGGGGTAGCTGTAAAACGGACCAGGATTTTTCTTTTTCATAAGCGATTTCCTCAAAAAAGCAGGCGTTGCGGGCGGCGTTTGAGCCCGCAGAGAGGGTAGCACGCAACGAAGTGCGGGCGAAGGGGGAGACTTCCCCCAACTTTTAATTCCTCATTGCTGATTTTTATTTTTCAATATCTTCCACGATGTAGCCGTCTTCCGCCGACCATGAAATATAGACTGTGTCCTTCCATTGAATTTCAGGGCCGTCATCAAGGTAGTTCTGGTGCTGCTTGAAGACTTTGACGATTGTGCCTGTCTTTTCCAGTTTGACATAGAATTTTGACTGGAAGCCTGTGTAGACCGGCTCCTCAACGATTCCCTTGAAGACATTGATGTCCTTGCGGCCTTTTACATCCGGCTCTTCCAAAGTGATTCGGATTTTTTCGGGGCGAACGGTGAATGCGACCTTCTGGCCTTCGTCGGTGTGCTCGTAATCGGTAACGAGGATGTTCTTGTCTTCTTCTTTTGTGGCCTGGGTGTCGCCTTTTAGCTGAGCCTGAAGCCCCAGAGCGGGAACATTGAGGGTGACCATGTGCTCGATGTCAGCCTTACCTTCGACCTTGTAGCTTTCGCAATTTACTACGCTGGCCTCAAAAAGGTTTGTCTCGCCGATGAACTGGGCGACGAACTGAGTGGCCGGGCTTTCGTAAATTTCGTAGGGAGTTCCAACCTGCAAGACATGACCGTGATTCATAACCGCGATTCTGTCTGAGACCGCAAGGGCCTCGCTCTGGTCGTGGGTTACGAAAATGAAGGTGATGCCGATTTTGTCGTGAAGGCGGTCTAGCTCAACGAGAAGGTTTGAGCGCAATTTTGCGTCGAGGGCAGAAAGCGGCTCGTCAAGCAAAAGAACCTTTGGCTCGTTAATGAGGGCACGGGCAATTGCGACACGCTGCCTCTGACCGCCAGAAAGCTGGTTCGGCTTTTTGAAAATATGCTCGTCAAGCTCTACCAGGTGAACATAGTGGCGGACTTTTTCGTCAATTTCGTTTTTGGGAAGTTTTTTGAGACGAAGGGGAAATGCCACATTTTCGTAGACGCTCAGATGAGGAAAGAGGGCGTAATTCTGGAAAACGGTGTTTGAATGTCGTTTATTTGGTGGCAAATCGGTGACATCAATATCGTCAAAAAGAACACTTCCTTCGTCGGCAAATTCAAATCCGGCGAGAATGCGGAGCAGAGTTGTCTTGCCGCAGCCGGATGGCCCCAAAAGCGTGAAAAATTCTCCCTGCTTAATAGTAAAATCGATATTGTCTAGCGCGACAAAATCCCCAAAGTGTTTGTGAACACCACTGATTGTGACCTGACTTCCTTTCATATTGATAAAATAGTTTTTATAGCCAATCTTTTCAATAAGTTTGTGGCAAATAATTAGATTTTTTTATTTTATTAAATACTGAATAGGATTAAAAAAAATAATTAAGAATCATATAAAGAATGGTTCCGCCAAAAATACTGAGCATGGCATTGTTCTTCCAGAGATGAAGCAGCACGGTAATGATTGAAGCTGCAATGGCGCAGATGACCGAGGGAAGTTCAGAAAGAGGATTTATACTTTTAAAGAGAAGGTCGCTCGTTCTCTCTTTGAAGCAGATTAAAAAAAGAACAGCTATCGAAATAGCAGGAATAAATTTTTCGATAAAGGAGAAAACTTCCGGGGTCTTGCGTTTTGCAAAAATCGCGAAGGGCAGAAAGCGGAGAAGAAGCATCATAAGACCGATTGCGATGGTAGCGATTAAAGCTTCTGTTGCAGTCAGTTTCATTTTTCGCCTCCTTCATTGTTTTTGGACTTTGAAGATCCACTCCGGAGCAAAATCATAACAAGAATTCCAAGACAAAGACCTGTGAGAATTAAATGCTGGCTTGGCAGAATGATTTTTCCGTTGATTTTGATGTAAGAAAGGGCTGTGGCAAGGCATGCTGCTAGAATTCCCACAAGTGAGGGCAGAAAATCCTTGCTGGCTTTGATTTGGTTTATCATAAGGACGATGAAGAGGGCTGTGAGGGCAAAATCCACGCCGTTTAAGTAGCCGTCTGGAATGAAATTTCCGATGATGGCGCCGATTAAAGTTCCCAAAACCCAGTATGAATAGTCGAAAACAGAAATTACGGCCAGATATGCACCCTTGTCTGCATCGCGGGGAATGTTGCATGAAGAAATCAAGGCGAAGGTTTCGTCGGTGATTGTGAAAATGAGGGGAAATTTCCATTTTCCTGTGTTACGGTAAATCTCTAAAAGTGAAAGTGAATAGAAGATATGGCGTAAACCGATAAAGAATTCGATGCCGACAAAAGTGAGCAGGCTTGCCCAAAAGCTTGAAGTGTTTGCAAGTCCAGAAGAGAAAAGCGCGATTCCGATATATTGGCCCGTTCCCGAATAAATGAGAAGGCTCATAATCACGGCAAGCCACCAGGGAAAGCCCGCATTTACGACTATGAGACCAAAAGGAATACCAATTGCGATATAGCCGAAGAAGACAGGCATGGTGAGTTTGACGGCTCTTCTGAAATTAGAAGAATCAAGCATGATTAGAATTTACCATTGATATAGAAAATTCTCAATAAAAATAAGGGGTGCTGGAATAGAAAATTGGATTTTTTTTGGCATATCTTAAATTTTTCTTGAAAAGCTATTTCTTATGACTTATACTTTATAATTACGAAAGTTAATTTGGTCACTTTTAATAGGAGTATTTATGGCTAAAAATTCAGTTAGTGAAAAGCGTTCAAGCTTGATTAAAAGACTTCTCATTTTTGTTGGAGCAGTCATCGTTTTATTTAATGTTGTTCAGCTTTTATTCGTTACTACGAATGCAAAAAAGAATATCGTAGCGGAAGATCTGAACATGTATTCAAATATGATTGATGGTTATTCAGATTCGCTTTTCAATGATGTTGAAGGTTATTTCAAAGAACTGAACGGCTATCTTCATGCTGATGTAATGAAAGGCGGTAATTTGCAGGCTTGTTATGAATGGATTCAGGATCCTGATCACGCTAGCATGCGGGGCGAGTTCGACTACATTATGTTCGCAGGCCCAGACGGCATTTCTTACAACGATATTGGTTCAACTACAGATATTTCCACTCGAGGTTATTTCAAGGCCATCATGCAGGAAGGTAAGGATAAATATGTAGATGACCCGGTTATCTCAAAAACTACAGGTAAGCCTGTCGTTCATATCACCCGCGCGGTAAAAGACCGCAACGGCCGCACTTTCGCCATGCTGGCAGGTGTCGTTAATGTCGGGCTTCTTACTGACTTGGTCGAGGATATTAAGATTGGCGAGAAGGGCTTCGCATACTTACTTGCAAGTGATGGTCTCGTTATCGCTCACCCACAGACAGATTTAGTCATGAACCGAAACTTCCTCACAGACGGCAATATGGGTGCTGATAATACGGCTATTGCTCAGGCAATGGTCAATGGCGAAAAGGGAGAAGGCTGGAAAAAGTCAAATCAGCATGCCGGTCAGGACTTAATCGTTTATGGCCCTGTTGAAGGAACTCCATGGTCTCTGGCTCTTTCAATTCCAGAGAATCAGATCTATGACCTTGTAAATAAAATTCGCTCCCTCTTGCTGGGCTTTGCAGTTTTTACAGTTCTTGCCTTGATTCTTGTTTCCGGCTTCCTCTTGCTCCGTTCGCTCAAACCTTTGCAGATTGTGGAAGGGGCAATTTCAGGAATTGCTTCCGGTGACGCTGACCTTACAAAACGAATTGAAATCAATTCAAACAACGAAATCGGTTATGTTGTCAAAGGTTTCAATGCCTTCGCCTCAAAATTGCAATCTATCATTGGTGATGTCAAATCTTCAAAAGACGAGCTTATGGTGGCCGGCGAGAACCTTTCCGGGGCAACTCAGGACACATCTTCTTCTATTACACAGATTATCGCAAACATCGATTCAATGAAGCATCAGATTGATGGCCAGAACCAGTCTGTAAACCAGACAGCAGGGGCTGTAAACGAGATTGCTTCAAACATCGAGTCGCTGGAGCGCATGATTGAAAGCCAGTCAAGTGGCGTAACTCAGGCTTCTGCTGCAGTTGAGCAGATGATTGGAAACATCTCTTCTGTAAACGGTTCAATGGAAAAAATGGCTCACTCATTCAGCGAGTTGCGCTCTAACTCACAGGCCGGTATCGCAAAACAGAAGGCAGTCAATGACCGAATCACTGAAATCGAAAGCCAGTCAGAAATGCTTCAGGAAGCAAACGTTGCAATTGCGGCAATCGCTTCACAGACAAACCTTCTCGCTATGAACGCGGCAATCGAGGCTGCTCACGCTGGTGAGGCTGGTAAAGGATTCGCAGTCGTTGCAGACGAAATCCGTAAGCTTTCAGAAACTTCAACTGCTCAGTCAAAGACAATCGGCGACCAGCTTTCAAACATTAAGGAGTCTATTAATTCAGTTGTTTCAGCTTCTGGTGAATCTGCAACCGCATTTGAGGCTGTTTCGCGCAAACTTGAAGAAACTGATGCCCTTGTCATGCAGATTCGGGCTGCAATGGAAGAGCAGAATGAAGGTTCTCAACAGATTACAGAGGCCCTTCACAATATGAACGACAGCACTGTTGAAGTCCGCAATGCCTCAACCGAAATGTCAGAAGGAAACAAACTTATCCTTAAGGAAGTCCAGATTTTGCAAAATACGGCAATGGCAATGAGTCAGAGCATGGAAGAAATGGCTGTTGGTGCCCGCAAAATCAACGAGACTGGCGCTGCATTGAGCGAAGTATCTAGCCAGATTAACGGCTCGATCGCTAAAATTGGTGAACAGGTAGATAAGTTCAAGGTCTGATTACGCTGACACTCCGTGCAGCATAATCGACTATGAGCACGACTTGCCACTGGCAAGCGTGTCAAATCAGCTTCGAGCCGACACTTTCAGTGCGGCTCAATCCATACAATAAAGGGGCTTGCTTCGGCTCGTCCCCTTTTTTTTAAACTCCCCACCTTTCCTTAACATTTGTTGACATTTATTTCTGTTTTTTGTAAATTCTTTACATGCTTAAGAATATCGATGTATTTGAAAAGGATCCGATTCCTCTTGCTATCTTAAAGCTTGCTCTCCCAACGGTTTTGAGTATGATTGTAGCCGTTTTTTATAACATGGTTGATACTTTCTTTGTTGGTCAGACGGGGGATGCAAATCAGATGGCTGCTGTTAGCGTTGCAACTCCGGTATTTTTGTTTTTTATGGCTGCGGGCAATATTTTCGGCATGGGCGGTTCTTCATTTTTAAGCCGGGCTCTCGGTGAAAAAAAGTACGATAAGGCAAAAAATATCAGTTCATTCTGTCTTTATGCAGGAATCGTGGTTGGCATTGTCGGCATGATTTTTATGCTCACTTTTATGAGGCAGATTCTTGAAGCAGTCGGGACAAGTGAAAATACATTCTCTTATGCAAAAGAATATCTCTCATGGATTGCTTATGGCGGCGTGGCTATTGTCGTTTCAACGGCATTTACAAATCTTGTGCGTGGTGAAGGGGCTGCGCAAAGCGCCATGAAGGGCATGATGCTGGGAACTGTCGCCAACATTATCCTTGATCCGATTTTCATTCTTGATAAATTCCTTTTTATTCCCTGCTTGGGGATGGGTGTTGCTGGAGCGGCTATTGCCACCGTCATCGGAAACCTTGTTTCTATCGCGGTTTTCTTCTGCCATGTTCTTTCAAAGAATTCTGTACTTACCCTCAGTCCCAAATATTTTGCCATGCGGCATGGAATCTTGAAGGGAGTTTTCTTAATCGGTCTTCCGGCTTCACTTACTAATATCCTTATGAGTTTGAGTAATATTCTCACCAATAAATTCCTTGTTACTTACGGCGATGTAAATGTAGCCGGTATGGGAATCGCAATGAAGGCGAATATGCTGGTTATTTTCATTCAGCTTGGAATTGCGGCAGGAATTCAGCCTCTCATTGGTTATACATTTGGTGCAAAGAATTTTAATCGCATGAAGTCTGCCATGAAGTTCGGAATGCTTTGCAATATTACGGCGGGCGTTTCCCTTACGGCTTTATACTTCATTTTTACCGAAAATATCGTTTCTGTGTTCATCGGAGATAAGCTCGTTATTGAGGCTGGTATCCGGATGCTCCGCGCACTCATGGTTTCAAGTCCTGTAGTAGGCATTCTTTTTATGTTCAATTTTTCTTTTCAGGCAATGGGAAAGGCACTTCCTTCGCTTGCACTTGCAGTAAGCCGACAGGGGTTTGTATTTTTGCCTGCGATTATCCTTTTAAATATGTTTTTCGGACTTAAAGGTGTTGTCCTTGCTCAGCCAATCGCAGATTATGTCTCAATTTTTATGGCTTTCTGTATGTTTCTCTATATGAACATTGAATTTAAAAAGATGGAAGCTCAGACAGAATCAAAGTCTCTTGCTGAAAGCGAGTAATTTTCCGGCTTAAAAAATAATTTTTGACATTCTTGCATAGGGAAGTTTGAAAAATCACTGAGGGTGAGTTTTTGAACTTCCCTTTATCATTTTACAGGTTTTTGATAAACTGTTTCACTATGAAACGAATGATACCCGTCATTTTTTTACTGACGGCGGCGGCTCTTGCACTTTTGTTTTTTAGCCGCAATCTCTTTGTAAAAGATAAAACTATTTCTCGCGCCCGTGTGGTTATTCCTGTTGTGGGTGAATACAAGGACGGAAAGTCAGAACAGGAATATTCTGATTCACTAGAGCAGACTTCTTTTATTCAGCTGTCAAACGGCGAAACTCTGGTCGGTACTCTTGAAATGGATATAAACAGTGATGGCTTTGACGACCAGATTAATATGGTAAAAACTGCATCAAGTCCTTATATCGTGCTTATTGTCGGCCTTTATAATCCCAAAACAGGAAGTTATGAGCGGTCAAACTATCTGGCTACGCAAATCACTCAAATGAAGACTTTTGCCTGCACGAGTCTAGATGTTATTGGTAACCACAAAAATTCTCTCGTTTATCAGGGAGTTACTGACTCCGGTTCGGTTGTGCTCAAAATCTTCAACGGAAGTCATAATAAGGACGGTAATTTTATACTGGTTCCTATTGGTGATTTTGAGGCTGATGGTACGATTTTCATTCAGCAGATTCCGCGTTCTGAGAGTTATGAGCTTTCACAAACTAAGGGGGAAAGTTTTCCTGTCTGGGTTTACACTTCTGAATCCCAGAGTGTGGGTACGGACAGTTCCCGTCTTGACCAGATTCAGACAATGTACGAATGGAACGAAGAGAAAGGTCTTTATACTGTTTCAAAAACACTTCGCGTTGCAGGTAACAGGGTTGCGCAAAAAGAACTGGCTCGTATTCAGGATGGAACCGTAGAAACTTTTGCTCGCTTTCTTGACGGTCTCTGGTATAAAACCGAAAATTCCGGTTCAAGAATTCGTTTTATTTCTTTTGACTATCAGAATGCTGAAATAATTTTTGAATATGAAGACAGCGAGGAAGTTTATTCCTGGCTTAAGAGCACACTGCGTCGTAACGGAATCTATTTTTCGGCAGTAAACAAATCTATCGAAAACCTTCAGCGCCGATTTGACATTTCTCTGGTAGGAATTGATGAAATAAAAATCAAACTGCAGGATGATGTCCGCATGTTGATTAATGAAAGTACGCTTTGGGATGGAAACTACAAAAAATTTACCTCAAAAGAATCCCAGAGCGAAGAAAAAACAAAAGAAAGTGAATGTATTGCCCGCTTAATTGAACAAGAAACATGGGAAACATCAGATAATATTGTTCTTACTTTTAAAGAAAATTCCTACTCGGCTAAAGGAAAATCAAATTATGATGCAGGCAGATTTACTACTAATAATGTCTCTGAAACAACTCTTCTTCAGTTCCGCTCTGTACACGAAACTCCCTTTTTTAAAAATTCTTATTTGCCGGAATTTCAGACAAGCAAAAAAACAAGCCGTGATTCTAGAGGTCGCCCGGTTGAAAGCGAAATTGCTGACAGGGATACGGTCGTTTTATATCCTGTTTTTTTAAGCCCGGAAGGATTTTATAAAGAACCTTCGGCTCCCCTTGTCCTCAAAAAATATATTCCTCCAAAAGAAGATGAAATTTCACCCGAAAGCGAAATTCAGTCATTTACTGAGTCTGTATCAGGTAAAAATCCTTCAGAACCAAAAATTTCAGTGGGTATTTCTCCACAATATTTCTCTCCTGACGGCGATGGTGAATATGACGAGCTTTTCGTTATGGCTAAGGCTGAATGTGAGAGCCCCATGAAGTCGTGGTCATTTGTAATTGAAGATCCTGCAACCCTCAAGCCTTTTTGGTCAAAAAGCGGCACAGACTCCATTCCGGCTAAAATTACATGGAATGGTTTGAGTTCCCGTGGTGAGGTCGTTCAGTCTGCTACGGATTATCCTTATGAATTTACCGTCACGGACTCAAGCAATCTTTCAGCTACAGTTAAAGGCTTTGTTAAAGTTGATGTTCTTGTCATTCGTGATGGAGAACGAATTAAAATGCAGGTTCCTTCTATTATTTTCCGAAGTGATGCCGCAGATTTTAAGACTACGGCTGAGCTTGAACAGAATCCGAAGTACGATGGAAAAACAAAGGGGCTTGATCAGCGGACTCTTGAGAACAATGTCAAAGTCCTGAGCCGAATTTCTGAAATTCTTAAAAAATTCCGTGAATACAATGTCACGATTGAAGGAAATGCTAACAATCTTTCCGGAAGTCAGACTGAAGAAGATGAAGTAAGATTGCTGTCTGAGCAGCGGGCAGAATATGTACGAAACTGGCTCATTAAAGACGGTGTTTCTTCTTCAAATTTAAAGGCTGTAGGTAACGGAAGTAAAAATCCTGCAACTCTTTCAACAGCTCTGGAAGACCGCTGGAAGAACAGGCGAGTAGAATTTATTTTGAAAAAGTAATATAGTAGGTGAATTATGACAGCAAACGAATTGCGCTCGAAGTATATCGAGTTTTTTAAATCTAAGAATCATGTTGAAATTTCTGGACAGAGCTTGATTCCAGAAAATGACCCGTCAGTTTTGTTCACTATGGCGGGAATGCATCCTCTCGTTCCATATCTTCTTGGCGAAAAACACCCGGCCGGAACTCGTCTTACAGACTATCAGAAGTGTATCCGTACTGGCGACATCGAGGAAGTCGGCGATCCAAGCCATCTTACCTGCTTTGAAATGCTGGGCAACTGGTCTTTGGGAGACTACTTCAAAAAAGAATCAATTGCTTTTTCTTACGAATTTTTGACCAGCCCGAAATGGCTGGGGCTTGACCCAAAAAAAATCTCCGTCACTGTCTTTGCAGGCGACGAAAACGCTCCTCGCGACGAAGAAGCCGCCGGCTACTGGAAGGAAAACGGTATGCCTGAAGACAAAATCGCCTATCTTCCTGCCAGCGACAACTGGTGGGCAGCGGGGCCGACCGGTCCTTGTGGTCCTGACACAGAGATTTTCTACTGGGTTGGCGAAGGCCTGCCTCCTGTGGGGAGCAACAAGGGTACTGACAGCGCAAACTGGATGGAAATCTGGAACAACGTCTTCATGCAGTATAACCGCGTTGATGAAAAGACCCTGCTTCCTCTCGAAAAAAAGAACGTCGACACTGGCATGGGCTTGGAGCGAACGAACTGTATCTTGCAGGGCAAAAAATCGGTTTACCTCACAGAGGTTTTCCAGCCAATCATCGCAAAAATCGAAGAGCTTTCTTCATACAAATACGGAAGCGACGAAGAAAAGGACAAGTCAGTGCGAATCATCGCTGACCATGCCCGCGCATCTGTCTTCATCATCGGGGATGTCCGGGGAGTTTCACCTGACCGCGTGGGAGCCGGCTATGTTCTCCGTCGTTTGATTCGCCGTGCAGTCCGCCACGGAATGAAGCTTGGCATCGAAAAGGCATTCCTTGCAGAAATAGCTGATGTGGTAATCGAAAACTTCAAGTGCGCATATCCTGAGCTTGAGCAGAACGGCGAAAAAGTCCGCAAAGAGCTTACCGCCGAGGAAGAGAAATTCCGCGTCACCCTCAAAAACGGTGAGGCTGAATTCCAGAAGCTCCTTCCAAATCTTATGAAAAATCCTAAAAAGGAAATTTCTGGCAAAGTCGCCTTCCGTCTTTACGACACATTCGGCTTCCCTCTGGAACTTACCCAGGAATTGGGAGCTGAAAACGGCTTTACGGTTGATGTCGAGGGCTTCAAAGAGGCTGAGCGAAAGCATCAGGAAGCTTCAAAATCTCTGGATGCAGGAAAGGCAAAGGGCGGTCTGGCAGAGCAGAGTGACACAACCACAAAATATCACACAGCTACCCACCTTTTACAGCAGGCCTTGGTCAATGTTCTTGGCAATCAGGTCGCTCAGAAAGGAAGCAACATCAATAACGAGCGAATGCGCTTTGACTTTACATTCGAGCGCCCAATGACAAAAGAAGAAATTCAGAAGGTCGAGGACATCGTAAACGAAAAGATTAAGGAAGATTTGCCTGTAACAATGGAAATCATGTCTCTTGAAGCTGCAAAGGCTGAGGGAGCGCGTGCTCTCTTCACCAACAAATACGGCGAGGATGTCAAAGTCTACACAATCGGAAAAGACCCGAAAAAAGACTGGTTCTCAAAGGAAGTCTGTGGTGGTCCTCATGTCCAGCACACAGCCCAGATTGGTGACTTCAAAATCCAGAAGGAGCAGTCTTCTTCAGCTGGTGTCCGCCGAATCCGTGCCGTAATTTCTGGTGGTCTTCCATTGGATCCGCAATAATTTTTGTAACTAAACTAAAATAAGACAGTTCTTATTTATAAAGGAAAATAAAATATGAAAAAGATTTTACTTGCTGCAACACTTGCAATTTCTGTGGCTTTCGGAGCTTTTGCTCAGTCAGATTTAAAACCATTGGCTGTTGTCAAACTCAATAAGCCTGAGACAATTACTCTCAAACAGCTCAAAAACCGGGTTGAGAATTTTCAGAAGCAGAGTAATATTCCTTCTCTAACAGTTGACCAAAAGAAAGAAATTTTAGAGTCTCTTATTGACGAAAAACTTGTCGTTCAGGCAGCACAGAAGGCCGGAATGAACATTACAGATACCCAGGTAAATCAGTATTTCCTGCAGAATATCAGTCAGCAGGCTGGAAGAAATGTTACAGAGGCTGAATTTTCAGACATCATCAAAAAGGAAACAGGTCTTTCACTTGATGATTACATGAAACAGCAGCTGGGTATGTCTCTCGATGAATACAAGGCCTACCTTAAAAATCAGCTTTTGGCCCAGCAGTACATCCTCCAGCAGAAGCAGGGTGAAATCTCAAAAGTAGCACCAACAGATGATGATATCCGTAAGTTTTATGATTTGAATAAAGCTTCTTTTGTTCAGAATGATATGGTTAAGATTCTTCTGGTAATCGTTCCTAAAGCAGGAAACGCTGCAGGAGCAAAAATCAAGGCAGAAGCTCTTATGAAAGGTGTTACAGATAAAAGCATTTCTTTCGACAAACTTAAAGCTGACAGCGGAAAGGATTATCAGGGTGGCGATTTGTTAATCAGCCAGACTGCTCAGCACGCACAGCAGCTCGGAATCTCTTACGATGATTTACGGGAACTTTTCTCGTATAAAGTCGGCTATATTTCATCGCTTGAAGATAACGAAACTGATTACCGTTTCTATGTCGTTCGCCAGAAGTATGCTGCAAAGATGCTTTCAATTTCTGATTTGGTTCAGCCGGAAACAACTATAACTGTCTACGACTACATCAAACAGAATCTTACAAATCAAATGCAGAGTCAGGCTCTTATGGCTGCGGTACAGGATATTACAAAAACACTGCGAACACCAAGCAATTTTGAATACAAGCAGAAGGATGACAAACTCAAAGCTTTGCTTGATTGGGATAAATAATGTCACGAAGAAAATCTAGGATTATTGCATTTCAGGGTTTATATTCCTGGGATGTAGGCGGTATGAGCGAAAAAGATGTTCTCGAACTGGCCTGGGTAAATGCCCCTGGTCCGGATGAGGCTGAAACTGAAAAAATTGCACTTGATGATGAGAGTGCTGCTTTTTCTCGTATGCTGATTGCTGGAACAATCGAGAATATTTCTCAAATCGATGAAAAAATCAAAGCTCATCTCACAAACTGGGATTTTGAGCGTGTTAATAAAGTTACGATTGCAATTGTGCGGATGAGCGTTTATTCGCTTATGTTCACAAAAGATGTTGATTCTTCAATTGTAATTGATGAAGCGATTGATATTGCTAAAAATTACGGACCGGATGATTCCTATAAATTTGTCAATGCAATCCTCGATAAAATCAATAAATCACTGGATTAGTGCTTTATGAAAAATGCCCCTTTTTCAAGAAAAATAATTGTGCTTTGCTCTTTGTTTTTTTTGACGGGGCTTTTTTTTATTTCTTGTTCTAAATCTGACGACGCTTCTTTTACAAAAAATATGGAAAGCGTCGATGTTTTTATAAAAAGCGGTGACACCAGTGAAGCTATGAGGCTTCTAAAAAAATCGGAAAAATATGCTTACAGTTCCTTTGCCAGAATAGGAATTTTTCGTCGTTACATGACTTTGGGTGAAGAAAAACGGGCAGAAAAAATCCTTACTACGGGTTTAAAAAAACTTCCCGGCAATTCTGAACTTTCTGCTGTATATGGTCATTTTCTTATTCGACACGGCCGTCTTCAGGAGGCTCTTTCTGTAACAGCCCTTTTGGAAGGAAGTAAGTACGGTTCAATTCATTCTGAAGCTGTAATGCGCTCAATTCTTGACGCTGATAAACTTACTGATATCAATGGACCTCTTTTTTCATTAGATTTTACTTCAATTTATTATGACCTGTATGTTGGTACAAATGACTCCCGCTGGCTTCGAAACTGCGCCCTGATTTATCTTCTTTTGGGAGATTATCCTAAGGCGGCCGCATTGCAGAGCGACTTGCAGGATTCAGAGGATGCTTTATTCTGGGCGTATGTTCAATATGATTCAGGTAATTATGACATTGCAGCAGACAATCTTACTCAGGTAAAATCTCCTCTTCTGGCAGGAAGGGCTTCCCTGCTGGCTTCTGATGCTTATATGATGCTGGACGATGAAGAAAATGCAGAAAAATCCCGCGAAAGTTTTATAACTTCTTCTGTAGATATTCCTCCTTCAATTTACGTTAATTCATCACTTTACGCATTTCGGCATGAACAGTACAAAAAGTCCTATGATTATCTTCTTTCTGCTCTTATGGACAGTCCTGATTATATTCCTGCCCTGATTTCTTACGGCAAGTTATCATGGAAGGATTCGCAGCCAAAAGAATTGTCAGATTTGGAAAAAGCCTTAAGAAAAACAAGTTTAAGAACCAATAAAATGCGCGAATATGACGAGCGTCCGAAATTCACAATTGCCGATGCCCTTTATCGAATGGAAGAAACTTTGGAAAGGGAAAGTCGGGCCGGATTAAAGCATAATGATAATCTTATCGTTGAACGTCTTTCACTTTATCTAAAGAATAATCCGGAATTGAATCTTACTCAGCGGACTGCTGCAATATGGGAGGAGCTTGAACGGAACCAGATCGGCACAAACCTTTATCCTTCGCGACTTGTCCAGTTTGCAGTTCAAAAATTCCTTTCGTATGGGCTGATTGATGAGGGACGAGAGCTTTTTATGAATTATATTGACGCAAAGTTTGACTTAAATTACCGGCAGCAGGCTTTGGAGGCTGGCGTAACTGAAAAAGTCAAAACTGATATTTTTGGTGGCGAAAAATTTGAAAAAGTTCCTGTAATTCCAGAGAGTGTGGCTCGACTTGCTTTTGGAGACAGGGCTGCTGATAAGTCAGATCGTATGGAAGTTTGGGAAATTGAATTTGCGGCTTATTTTTCACTCCTTGAAAAAAATATTTCTGCTGCAAAACGATTGTATGAATATGTTTTGTTTGAGACGGGCGGTGTAAAAAGTGCAAATGCCAGCGGAAATATTATTTCAGTGTCATCACTGGCCGCTCCCTCAAGCGGGGCTAATCTTGCCATGATTTATTCAAGCAATGGCGAAACAAAAAAAGCTCTTTCGCTTTATTCTCTCGCAGCCGGTAAAAGCCACTCGCCTCAGATAAAATCCAGACTTCTTTATAGAATAGCTAGAATTCAGGCTGATGAAGGCGATTATGATGCTGCCGAAACTTCGTTAAAATACAGTCTTTCTTTAGATATGGGAAATGCAGACGCCAGATTATTAAAACGGCAGATAGCAGAAAAAAAATAAAGGGGGGTGTATTTTTTTACACCCCTCATCTCTGGTTAAATTATTCAACGATTGCAATAATGTCAGAATTCTTTACGATAAGATAATCTTCGCCGTCCATTTTTACCTGAACGCCGGAATATTTGTCGTACATTACTCTGTCACCGACTTTTACAGTAATCGGGTCTTTTTCGGTTCCTGGACCAACTGCTTCAACAGTTGCAGTTTGAGTTTTTTCTTGTGCTGTTTCTGGAATGATAATTCCAGAAGCGGTTTTTGTTTCAGCCTTTTCCTGCTTAAGAAGAACGCGGTCAGCTAAAGGTTTAAGTTTCATATATTTCCTCCAAAATTAGTACATTTTGATATTATAAAAATATAGAATTTTTCGCTTATCGGCAAGAAAAATAATTTTTAATCCTGCATTAAATTTTCTATGAAAAATTGAAAAAATATATTATAATAATGGAGATATTTTGGGGATTATAAATGGAACGAAGCATATTATTTGTAAGCGAAGCACAAAATTTTCTTGTTTCCGCAATGATAAAAGCTCTAAAAGAAGCTCGATTTGAAGTATCAACAGCAGAGCCTGATATGGTCGAGATTTCGCTTATTCAAAATATTCCCGACATTTACATTGTGTATTTGGAAGGCGATTTAAACAAATTTAACGGAACTCTCAAATATCTTAAAAAGCTTGTTACAGAAGATGGTCACGATCGGGTTTTATACCTCATCGGAAATCCTATGGAAATTGAGGCGGCTTACGATGTATATCCAAAAGCACTTGTGTCAGCTTCTTTCAGCCGGCCCGTTAATATTCAGGATGTAATCCAAAAACTCAATATACTTATCACAAGTGAGGCGGGCGGTACTCCGGGGCGCAAAAAGATTCTCGTTGTAGATGATGACAGTGTAATGTTGCGCACTATGAAAATCTGGCTTTCAAAGAGATATGATGCGTATATGGCCAATTCCGGCCTCAATGCACTTCAGTTCCTTTCATCAAATCATGTTGACTTGATTCTCCTTGATTATGAAATGCCTGTAGCTTCTGGCTTACAGATTTTTGAAATGCTCAAGCACGATGTAAATCTCAGCAATATTCCGGTCATTTTCCTTACCTCAAAGGACGATAAAGAGACCGTTATGAAAGTTCTTGCTGCAGGGCCCGAAAAGTATCTTCTTAAATCTAGCGAGCCAGATTTACTTCTCAAAACAGTTGACGATTTTTTTAAAGGCAAATAATTTTCCATTGCGAGGCAATTAATGGAAAAACAGGATTTAACTTCTTACTTTTTTGTTCTTAACAAAAACTTTCAAAAGACAATGATAATTTCTTCGCTGATTTGTCTTGCGCTGCTTTTTTTTATGGAGCATTTTTCTGGCGGGGATAATTCCTTCTTATCGGACTTGTTTAGCGCACAGAACAGGTGTTATCTGCAGATTATTCCTGTAATGTTTCTTACATCTCTTTCTGGTTGTATGATTGGAAGTTTCACCATTCTGATTTTTTTTGCAATCGAGTGTATTTTTATACAAACTGGGCTTCCTTACCACGCTTTCCTGCTTTTGTGCGCTTCTCTGATTTCAAATGTTCCTGCAATAAAGAACTGGTACAAGAGCATCTGGAAATCTGTAATTACTATTTTTGTAAATGCACTGATTCTTGGTAACGGCTGGCAATTTCTTTCTTATATTCTAGAAGGAAACTCAGCTCGCTTTCAGCCGGAATTTATGCATTTTGTTCTGGCTCTTCCTTCTTGTGCTGTCGTAGCCATTGTCATGTATCTGTTTACGAATTTTGCACCTAAACATATTCAAGTGCTTTTCTTTGCCAGCACTTATCAGTCTGAGGAACTTGCAGGATTAAGGGCTGCAATTGCAAAAAGAAAGAGCAGGCGAATTAGTTTTAAAATGACCAGAATGATTGTCTCCGAGGCGGTCATCCTGATTTTTACAGGCTTTGGATTTGCAAACGGTCTTCTTTCGGAATTGCATGTTTTTGATGATTGGGGAAAAATTGTCTTTGCAACCAGACTTACAATTTTAATGGCAACGATTGCAGTTCCTATCGTTATATTCTTCTTTACTTACGCCACTATCAATGTAACGAATCCTATCACTCTTATGTCAAAAGCCGTTGAAGACAGTGTTTTTGGCAATATTACGGAACATACCCGAAATATCCCGAGAATTGATATAAAATCCCTTAAGATACATTCAAAAGATGAAATTGAAATTCTTTATGATTCTTTGGTGGAAATGCTTTCAACTACACAGAGTTATATCAAAAATCTTGAGAGATCCCAGCTGCTTGAAACCCAGCTTGCAACGGCAAAAGCAGCCAGTAAGGCAAAATCAGAATTTCTTTCAAATATGTCTCACGAAATCCGCACTCCGATTAATGCGGTTCTAGGCTTAAACGAGATGATTTTACGGGAGAGTAAGGACAGTGAAATCACCCGCTATGCAAAGGATGTTGAAAATGCAGGAAAGGGGCTTCTTTCAATCGTAAACGATATCCTTGACTTTTCTAAGATTGAAGCCGGTAAGCTTGAGATTATCCCAACGAATTACGATTTAAGTTCTGCTGTCAATGATTTGGTCAATATGATTTCAAAAAGGGCAGAAGACAAGCATCTTAAATTTTATGTCAGCGTTGCGGCTGATACACCGCATAATTTGTACGGAGATGATGTTCGAATTAAACAATGTTGTCTCAATATTCTTACGAATGCAATTAAATATACCAACGAAGGCTCTGTTTCTCTCAATATTACCAGCAAAAAGGTTGATTATTCCCATGCCCTGATTACGGTTCATGTCGTGGACACTGGTATTGGCATCAAAGACAAGGATATTCCAAAACTCTTTACGGCATTCCAACGCATTGAGGAAGAGAGAAACCGAACGATTGAGGGAACTGGTCTGGGGTTAAACATCGTTCAGAGTTTGCTTAATCTTATGAATTCAAGGCTTGAAGTTGTGAGTGTTTACGGTGAAGGCTCTGATTTTTCATTTTCGGTCATGCAGGGAGTTATCGACTGGGAGCCAATCGGAGATTTCAAGGATACTTACCGCAAAACGGTTGAAAATACGGTCTCTTACCATGAGCTTTTCACGGCTCCAAAGGCAAAAATCCTGGTAGTTGACGACACGGAACTTAATCTTACGGTCGTAAAAGGTCTTTTAAAGCAGACGAAAATTCAGGTGGACACGGTTATAAGCGGTTACGATGCTCTTGAAGCTCTTCAAAAATCACATTACGACATCGTTTTCCTTGATCACCGCATGCCAGGCATGGACGGAATTCAGACTTTCCAAAAAATGCTCACTCTTGAAAAGAATCAGAGCAAGGGAGTTCCTGTTATTGCGCTTACGGCAAATGCAGTTTCTGGTGCAAAGGAAATGTACCTGGCGACGGGCTTCAGTGATTATATGACAAAGCCCATCGAAGGAAAAAAACTTGAGGAAATGATTCTGAAATATCTTCCAAAAGATTTAATCGAAAATGTTGAAATTTCAATGGAAGACGGAATCATGACGCTTGATGAAAACGGCGAGGTTGAATCAAATCAGGCTGAAGCCGAGCGCAAAAAGTTTTCTTCAATTGCAGGAATTTCTCTTGAAAACGCCCTAAAATACACTGGCGGCGCGGAAATCTTAGAGCAAACTCTTAAAGAATTTTACAGAAATA
Organism: uncultured Treponema sp.; assembly: GCA_947167745.1. The sequence continues at coordinate 38,584 of CAMVJE010000001.1, read as the reverse complement.
TCGAAAAAAAGGCTGATGAAATAGAAAAATTCGCAGAAGCGGGAGATTGGCGAAATTATACGATTCTGGTTCACGCCCTTAAAAGTTCAGCCCGCCTGATTGGGGCTGAAAAACTTTCTGATGACGCAAAATATCTTGAAAAATGCGGAGACGAAGAGAATGTGGCGGAAATCACAGAAAAAACACCCACGCTCCTTGAAATGTACCGCTCTTATAAAAATCATCTTGCCCCCTTGTGCGCAGAGGCAGATGATGATTCTCTTAAAGAGGAAATGCCCCTTTCTCAGTACCAAGAAGCTGTGGCCAATATCGGTGAATGTGTCCAAGCCTTTGACTACGACACGGCGGATCAGATTATCTTGATGATGAAGGATTATAAAATTCCTGCCGAAAAAACTGAACATTTTGCAGCCCTGTGTGAAGCTGTGAGTGCCGTTGACCATGACAAAATTCTAAAAATCGTGTTACAATAATCCGAACAGAAAATCCATCCATGGATTTTCTGTTCGCACGAGAATTTTTCTTCCAAAAATTCTCTCTTTGCTTTTTCCCCTGCATCCATGCAGGGCATGTTGGAGTATATTTTGGCAGATTATGTCGTTCGCTACGCCATCCGTGGCTACGCGAACTAACAAGTTTTTTCAAAACTTGCGGCTTTTATTTTCTTAAGGGAGGCAGCGGCATCCATGCCGCTAACATATATGGCGGACTACCATGTTTTCGATCCGGCCCCAGAGGGAACACCGATCGCTAATTTTGTTCATCTTCATGTTCACTCGGACTATTCTTTACTCGATTCTTGTGCGACCATTGACGCCCTTGTGGCTAAGGCAAAAAGACTCAACATGCCGGCTCTTGCTCTCACTGACCACGGAAACATGTTCGGAGCCCTTAACTTTGAGCATCTCTGCCATGTAAACGGAATCAACCCTATTGTCGGCGAGGAATTTTATGTCGCTTTCGGCTCACATTTAGAGAAAAATTCAGTTCCATATTCACACAAGGGTGAAGACGGAGACAGGCAGGCCCGCTACTTCCATTTGATTCTCCTCTGCGAAAATGAGACTGGCTACAAGAACATGAGCTGGCTTTCTTCAATCGCCTACACCGAAGGAACATGGTACAAGCCGCGAATCGATTTTGAGCTGCTGGAAAAATATCACGAGGGCTTGATTTGTCTTTCTGCCTGTATCGCAGGAGAACTTCCCCAGCTTTTGCTTGCAAACAAGGACGATGAAGCAAAAGAACTTGCCTTAAAGTACAAAAATCTCTTTGGACCTGACCACTACTACATTGAGTTGCAGGATCACGGCCTTGAAGACCAGAAAATCGTCAACAAAAAACTGATTGCAATGGCTCACGAGCTTGACATCCCTCTGGTAGTCACCAACGACATTCACTATATCGAGCAGGAAGACTGGGAAGCTCAGGATTGTCTGCGATGTATCGGCTTTAAAAAGAACATGAACGAGCCTCATCAGACCATGGGCGGCGACAGGCACGAGTGGTATTTTAAGACCGAAGAGGAAATGCGTCTTTTGTTCCCGGATTGCCCCGAAGCCTACGACAATACGATTAAGATTGCCAATATGTGTAATCTTACAATCCACCAGTATAAAACGATGGAACTCAAAGGCACTTTGCCGCGATTTGCCCTGCCAGAAGAATTCCAGACCCATGGGGAAGATTACGCAAAAAACCAGGACGACTATATGCGTCACCTTGTTGAGGAAGGCTTGCGCAAACGCTATAAGGAAATCACTCCTCAAATCCGCCAGCGATGCGAATACGAAATGGCAATCATTTTGAAGATGGGATTTTCCGGCTACTTCCTCATCGTATGGGAATTCATCAACTGGTCAAAGTCAACCTACGATAATGTGAACAAGCGCCCCAAGCCTTACATGCCGATAGGCCCTGGCCGAGGCTCCGGCGCGGGTTCTCTTGTAGCCTACTGCCTTACGATTACGGATATCGACCCCTTCCGCTACAAACTGATTTTCGAACGATTCTTGAATCCTGAGCGAGTCTCCATGCCGGATTTCGACGTTGACATGGACTTCGACTATCGTCAGGACATCATCCAGCACACGCGGGATTTGTACGGAGACAAAAAAGTCGGTCATATCGTCACTTTCGGTACATTAAAGCCGAAGAACTGCATCGCTGATGTTGGACGCACTTTGGGTATTCCCCTTTCTGAAGTCAACATGCTCAAGTCAAAGGTTTCAGAGAATTTGAAGGCCAAACTCAAGAACTGTTTCGAGCCGGCCAATGAAAAATTCCCTGACGGTGGTCAGCTTGCAGAATACAGGCATGATCCCCGCTACGAAAAACTTTTTGACCTTGCACTCAAACTTGAAGGCTGTAAGCGAAACACAGGTCTTCACGCTTCCGGCATGGTTATCGGTCTTACGGAGCTTCCCAACTGGGCGCCGGTTTTCATGGATTCAAAAACGGGAAAGGTCGGCGTTCAGTATACTATGGACATCATTGAGCCATGCGGTCTCGTAAAATTCGACTATCTTGGACTCAAAACCCTTTCCCTCATCCGCTACGCAGAGAACATCATCAACAAGCACAAAAAGCCGGGCGAACCCGACTTTATCTGTGCAAATGTGAGCGAAACTGACCCGAAAACCTTCGAGCTTTTTAAGCGTGGAGACTCTGCGGCTGTATTCCAGTTTGAATCTCCCGGCATGCAGAAAATTTTGCGCCAGTTCCAGCCGGAAAAACTGGAAGATTTGGTCGCCTTGAACGCCCTTTACAGACCAGGCCCTATGGATTACATTCCCAATTACATCGACGGAAAATGGAAGCCTGAGACCATTCATTATCCTGACCCCTGCCTGGAGCCGATTCTGAAAGAAACTTACGGCGTTATGGTCTATCAGGAACAGATTATGCAGGTTTCCCAGAAAATCGCGGGATTCTCCCTTGGAGGCGCGGATATGCTCCGCCGAGCCATGGGTAAAAAGAAACCTGAAGTCATGATGGGAAAAAAAGTTGAATTCGAGGAAGGTGCTGTCAAACAGGGCTTTACAAAAGAACATGCCGACGAAATTTTCGAAATCATGATTCCTTTCGCAGGCTACGGCTTCAATAAGTCTCACGCGGCGGCCTATTCTGTCCTCGCATACCGCACAGGCTGGCTAAAGGCCAACAAGCCCGCTGAATTCATGGCGGCCAACCTTACCAACGAAATTACCTCTACTGATGGTCTTCCGGCTTACATTGCCGAGGCTCGTCGAATCGGAGTTCCAGTTGACCCGCCAGATGTGAACCGCTCGGACGCAATTTTCGATGTTGTTGACGGTCATATCGTCTTCGGATTCAAGGGAATCAAGGGCATGGGTGACGGCGCGGCAAGAACAATCGTTAAAGAAAGAGAGGCAAACGGTCCATACAAAGATTTTATGGACTTTTTGATTCGTGTAATCGGCGCAAAGGAAGAACTTACTCCGGAAGAAAAGGCCGAAGGAAAGATTGCGGGTCGTTCTCCCATCAATAAAAAAGCGGTTGAAGTCCTCATTAAGTGCGGCGGATTCGACAATCTGGGGAAAAATCGTCCGACTTTGATTTCAAATCTTGACCGGGCTTATGCTTATGCCGAAAAAATTGCTCTTGGAAGTGATGATGGTCAGCTCTCCCTCTTTGGGGACACTGACGAAAAAGAATATACCGACTATGTTTTTGAAGAAGTGGAAGATTGTTCACGACTCGAAAAACTCAATATGGAAAAAGAACTGATTGGCTGTTATGTCTCAGGACATCCATTGGACGATTTCAAAAAAGCATATGATAAGGCGACTGTCAATTCCCTGACGATTGCGCGTGCTGCAAAGGACGACAAAGCCGAAAAAGACGCCATGCTTGCTGCAAACGGCGGAAATGCATGGAAGATCAAAAATGCTGGCCGCTCTCACACTGCTGTTGGCATGGTTACGGATTTACGCACTATTGTAACAAAAAAAGGTGTGCCAATGGCCTTTGCAAAACTCCAGGATTACAACGGCTCCTTTGATTTGACCTTCTTCCCAAAAACGTGGGAAGTACTGAAGGACAAAGTTCAGAACGATACAGTCTATGCTTTCAAGGGCAAGATTGATTCCAGTCGTGAGCAGCCCAGTATGCTCGTTGACTCAATCGAGGATCCGAAAGTTCTGCAGGAAAAGGCTATAGAAGAAGTTCATATTCAGCTTGAAAGCGGTTTTAATGATGAAAAGCAGATTTTCAATCTGAAAGAATATCTTTTCGGTTCTTCCGGTGCATGTTCTGTATATTTCCATATCGACACTGGAACTGACACCTTCATCGTTAAGGCTTCAAATCAGCTTACGGCTCCGGCAACAAAAGAATTTGCCGAAGACTTAAAAGCGATTCCTTTTGTAAAAGATGTGTGGTTCATTTAGGAAATTGTCGCCTATATTTTTCTTTGTCTTTTTGCAGAGAAAATAGTATATTTATTGTATGAATATGAACGGAATTTTTTCAGTTTTGGCTTTGGTTGTCTCGATTTATATCCTGCTCTGTTTTATCCGAGTAATGCTTTCATGGTTTCCAGAAGTAGAGTATTCAAAATTCGGGCAAATCCTCTCCCAAATGTGCGACCCATATCTTGATATTTTCCGCCGCTTCCGTTTTTTACGCTTTTCTTCTTTTGATTTTACTCCGGCCATCGCCCTCTGTGTTCTCATGGCTATCCAGGCATTTTTCAACAGTCTTGCCACCGGTAGCGGCTTCCATTTATCAACTATTCTTGCAATGCTGGTCATGCTAATAGGAAATATCTTTGTATCGCTTCTCCGCTTCCTGGCAGTGATAATTCTCGTGCGTCTGATAGTCTATCTCTTTGTGGGAGACGGTTCTTCAACTTATTCAATATGGACTGTCGTTGACCGCTCAATTTCGCCGATAATTTTCAGAATTGCAGCTGCCTTCTTTCGGGGTCGGTCAATTTCTTTTATAAAGGCAATGGTCACATCACTTATCGCACTTATTGTCAGTTCTGTTTTAATTTCCTATGTATTTGGCATTCTCGGCAACTTGATAAGCATGATTCCCTTTTAGAAGCCTATGCACATTTCAGAATTAAACAATTCAATTTCGGCCCTCCCTGGCATCGGTTCCGCTAAACAGGCTCTTTTTGCCCGTCTTAATATTTTTACGATTTCGGATTTACTTCAATTTTATCCTCGTGATTACGAAGACCGCACCCAAAAAATCACAATCGCCCAAAGCCTGCAGAATCAGACTGGAAAGATTCATACAATTGCTCAAATTACCGGCCATGAATGGTTCGGTTATGGTCGCATGAAAACTCTTAAAATCATTGCAAGTGATGGCACAGGCACAGTTGAATTAGCCGCTTTCGGACGGGCTTTCCTTGAAAAAACTCATCCTGTGGGGCAGATTGTCGCCCTGTCAGCAAAATGTGAAGTCAAATTCGGAAAATACCAGTCCACTTCCTTTGAGCTTTCAAAAATCGCTGACGGCGGAAATCTTGATGCCTTTGAGGGAATCGCCGTTCCCAATAGCCGGGTTTTCCCAGTTTACCCACTCACCGAAGGTCTGACCAGTAAAATCATCAGCAAGACAGTGCAGGCGGCTTTCAATCAGTTTTGCTTGGGGCTTGAAAACGACTTGCCGGAAGAAATCATCGAAAAACGACATCTCCTTTCCAAAAAAGATGCTCTCCGCTCAATTCACTTTCCCAAGACTTTAAGCGAGGCAATCGGGGCGAGAAACTCTCTGGTATTTGAAGAGCTTTTCTTGTTCCAAAAAACTCTGGCCGAGCGGGCAATCGCACACCGGGGAAAGCTTCCAAAAATCGAGCTGAATTCTTCGCAAGATCAGCAGAGGCATGTTTCTGAAGATGAATTTTCTGAGTCCCTTTCTACAAGGCAGAAAAGTCTACTTGCGCGTCTTCCATACAAACTCACGAGCGACCAGATGAGCGTAATCGCCCTGATGAACGAGGATATTGACCGGAATTATGGATTTGTAAGCGGGGATTTTAAGGGGCAGCGCCCCTTAGGAGAGGGGGTAGCGACCAACGAAGTGGGAGCGAAGGGGGAGTCGTTCCCCTCCCCACACTATTCAATGCGCACTCTTCTTCAGGGCGATGTTGGCTCTGGAAAAACGCTGGTTTCCTTTTTTGCAGCCCTGCGGGTGATTGACTACGGCGGACAAGTGGCTTTAATGGCTCCAACAGAACTTCTGGCCCGCCAGCACGCCGAAAATGCCGCCAAGCAGCTTGAAGCCGTGGGGGTCAGCGTCGCTTACCTTACAGGCAACATCAAGACAAAGGGGAGGGACAATCTTCTTTCTGCCCTCAAAAAAGGCGAAATAAACCTTGTAATTGGCACCCATGCCCTTTTTTCAAAAAATGTTCAGTATCATGACCTTGCCCTTGCAATCATAGACGAGCAGCACCGATTCGGCGTCATGCAGCGTTCGGCAATTCTTGACAAGGGCCGCACTTCTGTCGTCGTCACGGACAAATTCGCCCAGCCGCCATTCCGTGAGCCGAATCTATTAATGATGAGCGCGACCCCCATTCCACAGACGCTCGCCCTTACAGTTTTTGGCGACCTTGATGTCCGCACCATTCACACCATGCCACAGGGACGAAAACCGGTTATCACTTATCTTACCAAGGCGGGCAACGAGCGCAATGCCTACGAAGCCGTCCGCAAGGAACTCAACGCTGGCCATCAGGCTTATTTTGTTTATCCGGCCATTGAAGGGAACATGGATTCCAATGATGGTGAATTCGGCACAGACTCATTCGGAAAACAAAAATCACCTCTAAAATCCGCCGAGGAAAGCTTTGAATTCCTGCAAAATCAGGTTTATCCCAATTTCAAGTGTGCCCTGATTCACTCAAAAGTCGATGAGGAAGAACAGAACCGCATTTTACAGGATTTCAGGGAGAATAAAATTCAAGTGCTGGTGGCAACCACCGTCGTGGAAGTTGGCGTCGATGTGCCCAATGCCACCTGCATGGTCATCGAGCAGGCAGACAGATTCGGTCTTGCCGCCCTGCATCAGCTTCGCGGGCGTGTTGGGCGGGGAAGCGCTCAGTCTTACTGTTTTTTGATTTATCGTGCCAACATCACCGAAAACGGAATCGAGCGAATGAAAGCCCTGCACGAGACCACCGACGGATTTAAAATCGCCGAGGAAGATTTGCGCCTGCGCGGCCCCGGCGAAATCACCGGAACAGCCCAAAGCGGAGAACTTGCCTTTAAAATAGCAAATCTCGCTCGTGACGAAAAAATCATGCTGGAAGCGAGAAAAGAGGCTTTCTCTATGATAAGGCACGAAAACGATTCAAAAGCCCGTTTTTTTTAAGCTACATAAGCTTCCAACCGTCTTCTTCGTGAAGGTGACTGGAGTGTCTGAACGGCAGTTTTCTCAATCTGACGAATACGTTCTTTCGTAAGGCCGCATTCATCGCCGATTTCCTTGAGTGACATTGGTTTGTAGCCGTTTAATCCGTAGCGCATGCGAAGAACACGCTCTGCCTTTGGCTTCAAGGTTTTGAGTGCTCTGTCCACATCCCGTTTGAGTGCGCTTGTAAGGGCTTCCTGCTCTGGTGTGGGGTTGATTTCGTCCCGGAAAGTGTCACCGAATACAGCGCCGCCTTTTTCTGCGTCAATTGGAGCGTCAAGGCTTATCATGTCACGGTTGAAGTTGAGCAAGTCGCGAACATAACTTGTCTTCATGCCCAAAATCTTTGCGATTTCTCTTGTCTGTTCTTCTTCTGCCTTGTCGCTTTCAACAAGAGTTCGGGCTTTTTCAATCTGATAAAGTTCATTCACCTTGTTTGAAGGCAGGCGGATTGCCCGGCTTCGGTCACTCAGTGCTTTCTGAATGCTCTGGCGGATCCACCATACTGCATAAGAAATAAATTTGTATCCTTTTGACACATCAAAATGGTCGACGGCCGCCATGAGACCGATATTTCCCTCGCTGATTAAGTCCATGAGCTCAAAGCCCCGGTTCTGATAGGTTTTTGCAATGGCAACGACAAAGCGGAGGTTGGCGTTTACCAGTTTGTTTTTCGCAGCCTTAGAGCCGGCGGCAGCCTTAACAGCCAGATCTTTTTCTTCATCCGCAGTTAAAAGCGGGATTCTGTTCAAATCTTTCAAATATGCGTCCATTGTTTCGTCGTTATATTTCATTGCCGTCTCCTGTAAAAATGACTGTTTATACGGTATTTATAGCAAGAATTGTGCCAAGATTTCTTAATTTATAATAGAAAATGCATAATTCATAAGAATATGGGGGCTTCCCTGCTTTGCAGGGGCGGGCTTTCCGCACTTCCGCGCAAAGCGCTCCATTCCTACGCTCAGTCAGGGGCTGTCCAATAAGTATGAGTCATCCCCTTCCTTCGCTTCGGAACGCGCTTCGCGCGGTGTTCCAATCCCTAGCCCGTTAAAGCGAAGAAACATAACAGACTAAACGGGTCAAAATTACCCTCTGACTTTTAATAGAGTAAAAGTTGAGTCATTTTGATACACTTTTTTTGATTTTGACTTTTTGTCCTGTTTGTCAGGCAGTTTCTTAAAGGAATTTAAATTCTTTTCTCTTTGTGTTATAATTCTTCTTATGATTCGACTTGTCGCTTTTTTAGGAAACTATGGCGAGGAATACAAGAATACAAGGCATAATGTGGCCTGGCAGTTTGCGTCGCAGCTTCCTTTTTACAATAAATTTTACTTTCAGAACAAATATAAGGGTGATTATGCTGTCGTTGAGACCCGCACCCTTGCCGAATGGATGGGCGAAAGTGGCGTTTACACCACAAAAGACGGTGGTTCTCCAAGAGTTCCCGAAAATGCTCCTGATAAAATCTACTTTTTAAAGCCCCTCACTTACATGAATCTCAGTGGGGAATCAATCGGAGAACTTGCTCACTTTTTCAAAATCAAAAATGACGAAATTCTTGTCGTGCATGACGAACTGGAGCTTCCAATCGGTACTGTCAGCCTCAAATGGAGTGGCGGTTTAGGCGGTCACAACGGTCTGCGTTCGACAAAAGCAGTGCTGGGTACGGCCGATTTCTGGCGGCTCCGTTTTGGCATTTCAAAACCTGCAAATGTAAACATCGCCGACTATGTGCTTTCAAGTTTTACCGCCGATGAAAAAATAATTCTGGCTCAGGAATTTGTCCCTACAAACGAAATGTTCTGTAAACTGCTTCTTTCTGCGGACCCGAACAGAATCTTGCAAGGCTGGAGCAAAAAAAGAATAATAGAAATCTAAAACGGAAATTTGAAAAATGAAAATTGAAAAAAAGACAACAGAATCCTCATTTTCTCATTTTTATGATGTTGTAAAAGCTGTGCGAAAGGGCTGCCCCTGGGACAAAGATCAGACACCTCTTTCTCTGCGCTCAACTTTCTTTGAAGAAACATGTGAGGCAATCGATGCAATCACGCAGGAAGATTCGGCTCATGTTAAAGAAGAATTAGGTGATGTCCTTTTAAATGTGGTTCTGATTGCCCATCTTTTTGAAGAAAAGGGCCTTTTTACCGTGCAGGAAGTGATTGACGGAATCGCCGAAAAACTTGTCCGCCGCCATCCTCATGTTTTTGCCCAGAGCGAGGGCAAGTCTCAGGTCAAGGAAGATGTTTCCGACAATCCCGAAAAAGTTCTCAATCAGTGGGAGCGAATCAAAGAAAATGTTGAAGGCCGTAAAAGCGAATCAATCCTTGACTCAATCCCGGAGAATTTTCCGCCAGTGCTCAAGGCCTACAAAATGTTCAAAAAGGCATCAAAAGCCGGCTTTGACTGGAATAGTCTTTCTGAGGTGCGTATGAAGCTCTGCGAGGAACTTGCCGAAATGCACGATGCACTCATCGATGTCGAGCAGAGTTCTGGATACAAAGGGGAAAAGCCATTCACGGTCTCAAGTTCAAATCCTGAACTTGATAAAGCTCAGCTTCATCTTGAAGAAGAATTCGGAGATGCCCTTTTTTCTATGATAAATTATGGCCGCTGGCTTGGAATTGACTCAAATATAGCCTTACAGAGGGCAATCAAAAAATTCGAATACCGCTTTCACTGTGTAGAAGCAGACTTAAAAGAAAAAAAGATTCCTATGGACCACGAGCATCACAGGGACATGATGGATTTATGGAACGAGGCTAAGGGCGTAAAATAAATCCTCAAGGCTCTTTTTGATTGTATTTTTGCATTTTATTCGGTATATTTATAGCATGAGAATTTTTAACGACAAAGATGAAGAAAAAAAGTCTGAACAGAAGGAAGACTCTCTTTCCGAGAAATTTTTAAAAACCCGTCAGATTATTTTGAGTGGTGAGATTAACGAAGAGAACTCGGCAAAGGTTATCAAGCAGCTTCTTTTGCTCGAAGCCGACAGCGATAAGCCGATTTACATTTACATCGATTCGCCAGGAGGTTCAATCGATTCTGGATTCGGCATTTACGACATGATTCGCTTTATAAACGCACCTGTTTACACAATCGGCACAGGGCTTATTGCCAGCATGGGTTCAATCATTTTGCTTTCTGTGCCAAAAGAGCGTCGTTTTGCCCTTCCCAACAGTCATTATCTCATTCACCAGCCTTTGATTGGCGGCGTGGCTCGCGGTGTGGCTACAGACCTTGAAATTCAGGCCGAAGAAATCGCAAAATCAAAAAAGAAGCTCATCAAACTCATTGCCTCTGAGACTGGCAAGAGCGAAGAGCAGGTCGAAAAGGATTGTGACCGCGACCACTGGCTCACCGCCGAAGAGGCTTTGGATTACGGCCTTGTAAGTAAGATTGTCTCAAAGCGATCTGATTTGCAATAGTCGCTTAAAGAGATTATGCAGTTTGAGTTAACGAAATCGCTAATCGAAGATATCATTTTCTCTATGGAAGACCAGAATGGAGAATTTGCCTTCGATGCCAGTCAGGGCTGTGTGATTTCCCTTGATTCGCTGTTACAGTCAGAAATTGACGGGCTGGAAGAAAACGAATCTGTGTATTCTTTGCCGCCATGGACTTCAAATGACGGCTTTGACATCATGGAGGATTTTGCCGGCATTGTGCGGGTACCAAAAGTCCGCGCTGAGCTTGAGCAGGTTCTTTCCAATGGAAGGGGGGTATTCAGGAATTTTAAGAATGTATTGAGCCAGTATCCGCAGATTGAAAAGCAGTTTCATGCTTTCAAGCAAAAAAAAATGCGTTCAGTTGTTGTGGAATGGTACAATTCGCTCCGTGAATCTTGGGGTCTGGAAAAGCTGAATCAGGATTTTGAAGATTATGATGAACTGATTCAGGCTGATTTTGAATTCCAGCCATACAATCCTGCTAAGGACAGTGATTGCATTCTCACAGAAGCGAAAAAAATCGCAGATGAAATAAAAGCAGAATACGATAGCAACCTGGCTATGGCACTAGCTCATTTTTGGCTGTGCAGGTTTAATCATGAAGGCCCCTCTGCAACGGGCGGAATCCTATGCCGTACCTTGTCAGAAGATTTTGCAGGCTGTCTTTTATATTCAGATTGTGAACCTTTTTCAAAAAATGTGGTGGCTCTCACTTCATTTTTTGTCAATCAGAATTACCGAGGCTTAGGAATTACCAGAGAGCTTTTTTCACGCGGTATTTCCCAGTTAAAAGAGCAGGGAATTCATTATTTTATTATTGTTGATTCAGTAATACCAGATTATATTGAGCCATTGTTAGCCCGTTGTGGATTTGAAAAAAAAGGCTCGGCATATGTGCTCGAATTAACAGAAAAGAAAATTAGCCAATCTTAAAAGGAGATTTTTATTATGGCATTTAGAAGAAATTTCAGACACAATTTCCGTCAGAATCGCGAAATTGACCTTGATCAGGCAGCTAACTATCTCAAAGATCTTGTTTCAAAGGTTAAAGCTAATCCTGATGAACTTGAAGCACTCAAAAAAGTCTTCAAAAAGAATGTTCCGCTCACACTTCGTTCTTATGTTGCGGCTTACCTTCTTAAAAACGCAGGCGGAGCAATTTTCAGATTTAACGCCCATAAAGACCGCGAAGATTTCCATGCAAACCGTGAAGAACGATTTAACCGTTTCGAGCGCAATGATGCTCAGGCAGATGATACAACTGCTTCAGCAGAGCCGAGAGAGCGCTTTACCCGCGTTCAGATTCCGGCAGAAAATTCAGAAACTGTATTTGTAAGCATTGGCCGAAACCGCCGCGTTTTCCCACGCGACCTCGTAGGTCTTTTTATAAGCGTTGCAGGAATCGAAAAAGAGCGCATTGGTGATATCCGTGTTCTCGCAAATTATTCATTCGTTCAGCTCTTCAAAGAGGACGCAGAAAAGGCAATCGCTGCTTTGAACGGTCATGTTTACCGTGGTCGTGCTTTGAGTGTAAGCTACTCACGCCAGCGCCCAGAGGGTGAAGACGGTATGGAAGACGAGTCAGTAGACAACTACGAGAACAACGAGCCGGTTCCAAATGTATCAAACGAATCAGCTCCAATCGTTGACAGCTACACTTCAAATAATAATGACACAATGGCTCAGCAGGCAGCTTTTGCAAAGGCTCAGGCTGAGATGACAGACGAAGAGATTATGGCAGCTCGTGCTCCTCGCTCTTCTTCATCAAGCGACATTCAGTAAGGCTTGTTTATGAACCTTCATCTGCTGCATACAGGCCCGCTTTCGGTCAACACATACATCGTTCCCCTCTGTGAGGATTATGTTTTTGTACTTGACCCTGCGGATTGTGCCTTTTCTGGCGATGAAGGTTCTATCATTTCCTATCTTAATTCCAAAAATCTAAAGCCTCTTGCAGTAATTCTGACTCATGGGCATTTTGATCATGTTGCGGGGCTTTTCTCACTCAAAAAATCCTTTCCAGACCTTCCGGTTTTAATTCACTCTGCTGATTCAAACATGATTGGCGCGGACTCGGCGGACATGCAGGGCAGGGCACTCGCCCAGATGGGCTTTGACGAATTCCTTCCTTTTGTATCAGGTCTTCCTGCGGCCAATGCATTCCTTGAGGACGGTAAAAATCTTGCAGACTGTCTCTCTTCTTATTCTTTATCTGACCAAGTTAAAAAATCTCTTGAAAACTGGCAGATTCTCCACACACCAGGGCACACAGAGGGATCCTGCTGCCTTTACAATGAAGGGGAGAGAATTCTTCTTTCTGGTGATACAGTTTTCTATCATTCATGGGGTCGCACGGATTTAATCGGCGGAAGCGAACAGAAAATACATGAGAGCCTGCTGAAGATTATGGAATATTGTGAAGAAGACAGCCGTGTTTATTCTGGTCATGACGGCTCAAGTTTTATTTTAGGCGAAAATTTCTAGTACAATTTTATTTCACCGCGGGGAGTGGGCATTTCAGTAAAATTATAATCCCCGAAGCGGTCTTGGGTGATTCTGAAATAATGGCAGATATTTTTTTCCTCTTCCTTGTGTACTTCCATGATTGCGAAAGTGTTGGGCATTCCGCCACGGGCCTGAGCACAACTCCCTGGATTAGAGATTCCTAAAAATTCATTTTTGCCGTTACGGGTGACATGGCTGCGCAGCGAATTTGGAACATGGGTGTGACCGTACCAGGCCAAATCCATACCTCGGTTTATTGCTTCTGTGCGCAAATCTTTATTTCCGTAGTAGACATTATAGCGGTGTCCATGGGTGAGAAATAAATTTTTTCCTGCAAGTTTTATTTCAAGAAATTCAGGAACGCTGATGGGAATTCTTTTGTCGGTAAAAATTGTTGTTGTGGAATTATCGCCGTTGCCACGCACGAAAAAAAGTGCCGGTGGAAAGTGCTTCCCGAATTCTTTGTCAAAAAATGTAAGTTCCAGTGTTTCAACCAAATCCAAAAGTCCGTCACCACAAAAGCATAGGCAATCGCATTCGTCGCCGAATTTTGAGATTATTGCCTGCAAAATTCTGGGATTTCCGTGAGAGTCAGAAATAACAAGGGCTTTTACAAGTTCTTTTTGGGATAGAGAATCCAGAATTTCTTTTGAGCCAATCGCAAGATTTTCCTGCTGAATTATTTCTATCATCCCCCCCGCCCCGAAGTTTTATTCAAAAATAAAGTGATTGATTGATTGCAGGCCAGTTTCGCCATCTACATAATGGTCAACCTTTCGGTTTTTATCTAATAGCCCTTGCACAAAATTAATCAGGTTTTTATCAGCCTTTAGCGGTTCCCGAAGTTCTATCATTTGTGTGATTGCGTTTGTGAGAATTGATGAAGCATCGAAATCCGGAATAAAATCGGTTACTTCGCCTTCGATTGTATTTGTTTTATGTGCGTAATCTAAGACAAAGTCCGAAGTTGACTCAGAACCAAGCACATCATCCTGTGAAAAAAGTGTAAAGACTGGATAGGGAATTTTACCATTTTCGTTTTTATCCTGAATCTTTGACAGAGCAACATGAATTTTTTCTGGGGCACCGAGTATAATCATTCCGGCCAAAGATTTATCCTCAACTTTATCTGCGAGCGAACTGACTCTCTCTTTGCCAGCAACCATAAAATCAGCCGGATAAACAAGAATTGAAATCAGCCCCGGACTGTCTTCGGATTCAACACCAAAATTTGCGTTGAGGGTTTCGGTGATTTTTGTAACATTCTGGACATCATTGTAGCCGTAGCCGAGAACTACAAGTATGTTTTTTCCTTCAAGATATGTTTTTGTTTCTTGTGAAATTTTCTTTAGTTTTGTGGGGACTTGAGCTTTTGGAGGTTGACCTGAAAAATCTCCGTTCTTTTGCTTGTCTTTGCATGAAGATAGTGAAATTAATGTAAAAATTGTGAAAAAGCTGACAGCAAATATAAAAGTCTTTCTTCTGTTTTTTCTAAGCATAATATAATTTTATCAGAATTAAAAAAAAAGCTAAAGCGAATATGCAAAAAAAAACTGCTAGATTTAAAATCCAGCAGCTTTATGCGATTATGATTTATTACTCATCGATAAAATTGATTGTTGCTACAATACGGCCTGTAGGAATTGATCCGCCTGTTGATGTAACAGCTCCTGCCAAATCTGGAGGAAGCTCTGCTGCAGAAGCAGTTTTGGTGCCATCACCGATTGAAATTGCATTAATCTGAGCGGCTTGTGACGGTGTAACCATTCCGCCAGATGAAGAAACTGAAGCAGCTTCGCCTTTTGTGACAACGATTGCATTTGACGGAGCATAATCAGAAATATCTCCCGGTTCATTTCCTTCAGACGGGTCAGTTACAGGAGTATTTGTATTTGAATTATTAAGAATAGCCTCGCTTTCAGGAGTGTTTTCCCAGAATGCGACGACTCCGTCTGTTGCCTCGAGGGCCAGTGTTTTATATCCGGAAGAAACTCCAAAGGCAGTTCCGCGGACAGAAGCCGTTGCAACCGGAGAACGGACTGTAAATCCTACGCGCCGGTCTTCTGTTTTTTTGACATGAGATTTTAATGCACCAGTGTTTAAATAGATTGTGGTTTCATCTTTGTCTTTTGCGCTTGCAATGCCTTTTCTTTCTGCAAGAGTCTGCAATGTGAGGCGTGAAAGTGGTTCAACTGTTACAGTTGTTTCGTTAATTTTGAGAACAAGTTCTGATTTGAAGCCTGTCTGAATTACTGCGCCTTGTGCAAGAACATCTCCTTCCTTGAGGGCGACCCACATTGAACCTTTCTGAACTTCAGTCTTGCCCTTTGTTGAGACAACTTTTGCCTGTAATGCAAATGTACTGAATGTCAGTGATGCCAGAATGATTGATAAAAAGAGTTTTTTCATAGTATTTGCCTCCTTTAGAATGCAATTGCTGCTGTGATTTTAAGCTCAGTTTTATTATTGTCAGAATTTTCTTTGCCGATATACTGGCCAAAGCTTACTCCTGCTGAAACATCGCTTACGACCTGCCAGTCGATACCTGCGCTGTATACAAAACCTGCCATCTCAATGTCTTTTTTGGCATCTAAAACAACATCGCCATTAGCCTTGAGAAGGAGATTTGAAAGCGGTTTGATACTTGCGCCTAAACCTGCTTTTGCGATTGCAGTGTATTCCCGCTGTGCCAGATCATTGACTGCGGTGCGACTTGTAAAGCCTTTGAAGGAACTGAAGGAGCCCTGCTCGCCTGAAGCATAGACACCGTTGATGGAAATTGACATTGACTTATAGGCCGGATAAATCGAAACAGATGCTTTAGAAAGATTTCCCTTCTGCATGTCCTTACCGTCAACTTTATCAAAAGAAAGTGTCGATGAAACATTATAGAAGACAGGTGACACAATCGGACCGTTTAATGCAAGCGTTCCATAGAATCTGTTTTCTTTTGCTTCAGATTCGAGGGAGAAAGCTCCGATTCCTTCGAGAGAAATTGTTTGCCCTAGAACAATGTGGGGCAAACTGAAAGTGAGAGCTCCAACTGCATATTTATTTGCATGAACATAAAGCGTTTTTTCTTTGCCGTCAATCTGAGGGCGTTTATCTTCAAGAATTGTAACATTTTTTGCGTTTAAGAGACCTGTGTAAGCCCCGAAAACACTGAACTGAAAATGTGATAAGCGGCCTTCAAGTTTAATGCCATCGCCATTCTGTGCGTATACGGTTTGTGTGAGGTCAGAATTGAAAAATCTTCCTGCAGAAAAAGTGATATTCCCGGAGCGGAGAGATTTTTTTGCTACCAGTTTGAAAAGATTAAGGTCGAGTGTAAGTTTGAGCTTTTTGTCTGACTCACTGGCAGCAGCATTGTATTCAGTTGTAAAAGAGCCCTCTGTTGCAAAATAGCTTGAGCCGTCTTGAGAAAGGGGAGTTCTGAGCCAAAGGTTTGCTCCGTTTTTCTGATTGAGTTTGAGACTTTTGTCAGAAGTCGGGGTGTTTGCAAGTTTTGTTTCGTTTGTAAGAAGTCCGCCAGTTTCGACACCAAAAGCAAAAGTAGACGCTGCAAATAATGCTGAACAAACAAGGATTTTTTTTGCATTGAATTTCATTATTTACTCTCCTTACTCTGTGTGAGACAGCTGTTGAACAAATCGATTGACTCCCGTCCAGAAAGTTTGGTTGACGGATCTGCATCTCCAGGGAGAATTCGGCGTGCCTTTAACTCTTTGAATGCATAGCGTTCGTTATGGAATAGTGAATAAAATAAACCACCACTAAGACCAATTGCCTTTGCATAAATTAAACTCAGCTGTGAAAGCGTAACTTCTGATTCAGCTTTTGCGCTTTCTGGAACCCAACCGGCTTTTTTAATTGCCTCAAAGGATGCCTCTTCTGAATCATTCTCGTTTATGAGATTTGCATACAAAGCAGGAAGGTATGAAACTTGGGCAAAGGTAGCTTTTTGTGAATCGAGAATTTTTGAAATCTGATCTGCACTTTGGCTGAAAGCAGGAATGGTTAATAGTAAGGCAGATAAGAAACAGAGTAGAACTTTTTTCATTTAATGTTACTCCTTCTTGGATTATTGAAATTTAATTAAAAAAAATTCAATTCTATTATATCTTGTGTTATACTGTTTGTCATGAAAAAAAATAATAAAAACCGAAAAGACGCAAAAAAAATCTTTTCACGCAAAACAGTTGCTGTTCTGATTGTCTTGTCATCAGTAGTTTTCTGGTCTTTGGTATGTTCAATCGGTGCTTTGCAAAAATTTGACTACCGTATTTATGACCTGCTGCTTGGATTTACGAAAGCTCCTGAGACCCGTAAGGAAATTCTTCTTGTTGAAGCTGATAATGCCTCTACGAGTAATGATTCTTATGATGAAATGAAGCTGTGGCCGTGGCCGCGAAACGTATTTGCAAATGTACTTATGCGCATGAAAGAATTTGGTGCGTCTACGGCCGTATTCGATATTGAGTATCTCGCTCCTTCAAGTCTTGCCGTCAATGAAGATGCAATCATCGAGGCTGCTGCAAATTTTGACGGGACAATGCCTGATTTTAATAAATTTGTCCGCGATAACGATGATTATTTTGCCCGGGCAATTCAATTTTTTGGAAACACATGGCTTACAGTCAATACGCTTGATATCAATATGAAGTATTCCGACGAGGAAATCGAATATGTTAAAAAACGTTTTCTCCGAACGGTCGAAGATAAAGATGATTTAATTCTGAAAAATTTTCTAAAAAGCCGTGTTGACAGTGGAAAAACTTCATTCATAGACAATTTTACAACTCCAAAGCCTGACTGGAATGACCCGGAATGTCTTAAAAAATATTTGATCGGATTTTCTCCTGCTATGAATCTCTTTATGAGTCATGCAGCCGGTGCCGGTTTTACAAACGTTATTATTGATATGGATGGCACCCGCCGCCGTATCGAGCTTCTCAACAAAAAAGACGATGTCTATTCTGCCCAGCTTTCATTTGCTCCGACTCTTTCAATTTTAAATCCGGAAAATGTTATCCGCGAAAAAAGTTCCCTTCGTCTCGAGAATTGCCGGGGAGTGGGTGGTCAGAACATAAAGATTCCTCTTGATTCCGATGGAAAAATGATAATCAACTGGCTCCATTCACTTTTTGTTGATTCTTTCCGTCATGAAAGCATGTATTTTCTGGCCCAAATGGACGAACTTGAAAAAAACATTGTTTCCCTGCTCATTTCCTTAAACGGATTCCTTTATTCCCTTGATAATGTACAGATTGATAACCTCACATTCGAGCCACTTCAATCTGCCGCTTCCGTAAAAAAACTTCTTGCTGACTACAAAGATATAAGTGATTTTAAGGATTTTCTTCTTTCAAAATGCGAAGGTTATGATATAAATGGAACTCCAATCGGCGGTGGCGTTGAATATTCTGACTACATTCAGTATTTTGCGGCCCGAAAGGACTTCTTTGCAGGTGTAACCAGTTTGTGTGATGGAAGTGCTTTGGAAGAAGTTGGTGAAAAAATGGCGGCAATTCGTGATTATATCCCTGAAGCTGAATTTCAGTCGATAGAGCAGGAATTAGCCAGTGACTTTGATACCCTGACGAGTGAAAACACTCTTTACAATTCACTTTTTAACGAGAAAAAAGAAATCTATGCCAATTCATTTTGTATTCTCGGGCATACGGCCAGTTCTACAACTGATATGGGAACTACGCCATTTGAGCGTTCTTACATGAATGTCGGAACTCATGCCAATGTTTACAATACAATTATGAATCAGGATTTTATCTATCCTGTCCGCTGGGGCTGGGGCGTTTTGATTGCAGCCCTGCTTTCTTTCATTCTTATCGTGCTTCCTGCAGAAAAAAAGGCTTTCCTTCAGAATATCACAGGTGTAAGCCTCTTTTTGATTTGTCTTATTCTGCCTGTCATTCTGATTGTTTTGTTCAGTATTTACATTCCTGCACTCGCGGCAATTATGATTGCATTCACTTCTTATTTGGCTATGACCATCTATCGTTTTGCCACCAGTGAAAAAGACAAAAAATTCCTGCAGGCTACATTCGGGGCTTATGTTGCACCTGCCGTTGTTGATCAGATTGTAAAAAATCCTGAAATTGCCCGCTTGGGAGGCCGAAGTGACAATCTTACGGCTCTTTTCTCTGATGTAAAAACTTTCTCTGGCTTTACAGAAGTCATTAATAATGAAGAGGGTGAAGACAAGGGCGCTGAACGGCTTGTTGCAATCTTGAATGATTATCTCGGCGTTTTGAGCGATGCGATTATGGATAACAAGGGCACAATCGATAAGTATGTTGGTGATGAAATTGTATCGTTTTTTGGCGCTCCGGTTCATGACGACAACAATGCTTACAACGCATGTCTGGCAGGAATCCGTATGTTGCAGGCCGAACATCAGTTTAATGAAGAGAATAAGCATCGTCTTCCGATAAATCCACAGACAGGCGAGCCTTTTTATCTTCATTCACGAGTTGGCTTGAATACTGGAAACATGGTCGTCGGAAACATGGGAACTGAGAAAAAGCTCAACTACACGATTATGGGCAACAATGTAAACCTTGCCAGCCGCCTCGAAGGAACAAACAAGGTTTACGGCTCTTGGATTATGTGCTCTGAGTCAACTTGGAATGCGGCAAACAGTGGCGAGAACGAAGGAAAAATTGTCGCGCGAAAATTTGACTGTGTTCGTGTTATCAATGTCAAAAAACCAGTCGGAATCTACTCAATCATCGGCTTGCGAAGTGAACTTTCAGAAAAGCGAATCAAGGCAACTGACTTATTCAACGAGGGCATGAAATGGTATTTGAACGGAATTGATACGCCCGAAGTTCCCAAAAATCCCGAAGACCTAAAAAAAGCTTACGAACTCTACAAGCAGGCCTATGAACTATACCCGATGGACGAAAGCTCAAAAGTCTTTATGGAACGATGCGAAGATTTTGTTAAAAACGGGCTGCCAAAAATCTGGGATGGAGTCTACACAATGAAGAGCAAATAGAGAAAATAGAGGTTTCATTGCAATCATCGAAAAAAAATTGACAAAAAGCTACTCTGTTTAATATAAAATCTTGCAAAAATATCTCTCCGAATTATACTGAAAGCGTAATTGCATATCGGAGAGGCATTTATGAGAACGATTTTACAACATGATGAAACCGATTGTGCGGCGGCCTGTCTTGCGATGATTCTTAGTCATTTCGGAAAAGAAGTTCCCATCCCCTCCGTTCTTCATACCGTAAATTTAAAAAAACAAACGATCAATCAAATTTCATGAATTTCCTTTCACTGATAACCCCCTTCAGAAAAACTGTAAGACAAATTTTCGGTTCTGGTATAGTTCTGTCAGTGCAAATTCTGAGGTACTCGCTGATTTAATAAAAAAAGCTAAGGAAATGTAAAAATATGAAAAAACTTTATTCAATTTTTTTAATTTTATTTTTCTTCCAGTTTTTGTCTTTCGCTCGAGAATGGCCATTCTCTGATTTTGTGCTTGACTCGCAGGATAAAGCTGTTCTTGACGAGGTGAGCCAACTTTGCGAGAACGGAGACTACGAAAAAGCTGGCGAGGTGTTCAAAAAATACCAGAAAACTCATCCTGAATCGCCTTACATGAAAAGTATGAAAATCTTCCTTAAGATCGAGGATATTTCCGAATCTAGCGACAATGAGGCCCTAAAATTATATAACAGCAGAAAATACAAAGCTTCGTTGAAAACTGCTTCTGAAATCCTTGAAAAAAATCCGAAAGATTATGAAGCCCTTGTCCTTCGGGCCGCAGCACTTTCAGAGTTGGATCCAGAAAAAGCCATCAAAGAGTGCGATAAAATTCTCTATTTTGTTCCACAGAATCCCTCGATTCTTGTAATCCGTGGGAAAACATATATCAGCATGAATGAGTACGAAAAAGCGATAAAAAGTTATTCGCTTGCTATTCTTCTTTCCCCTGACAGTTTCAAGTATAACTGTCGGGGAGTTGCATATTATTTAAATGGAAAATATAAAGATAAAAGTAAATATGAAAAAGCTATAGCGGATTTTTCAGAATCAATTCGGCTGAGCCCAAACGGGCTTAATACGGCTTACGCAGATAGGGCACTGGCATATTATGATATAATGGTTATTTTTTCTGATAAGATTGAAGGTGAAATGCTCGAAAAATTTATCGTAGATTCTGAAACTTATATAAATGCAGGCGGCAAGGAACTAAACACTTTTGTCATACTGGCGGACATATATAAAAGATTAAAAAAATACAAAAAAGCTTTGCAAGTAAGCAACAAATACATCAGTTTGTTTCCAGATAGTCCATATGGATACAATATTCGCGGGGATATATATCGTGAAATGAAAAACTATGATAACGCACTTGCTGATTTTGAGATGGCGTTGAAAATTCTTACTATAGATTCAAGAAAAGTTTTGACTCAGAAATATATTGACGAGACCAAGAAACTTGCCGCAACAAAAAAAGAAAGCAAGAAGAATGTAAAATCCACAGAACTTGTTTGGCCCTTCATCAGTTTTGAAGCCCCTGTTGGCGACAGAACCGTGCTTGACGATGTGCGTGCCAAAATGGATGCGGGCAAGTACGAAAAAGCGAAGGAACTCTTCGACAGATATTTCATTGAAGGAAACTGTTTGAGCGAAGAGTATGCGCCAGAGTTAAAGGATTTCATTGGCTCAAAAGCCGCCCATACAGCAATCGAAAACGAAGTGGTCAATTTATACAAAGCTGGAAAATTTCTGCCCTCTTCTGTAATGCGGCCGAAACGCTACTTGAAAAAAGCCCCCGAAAACTACCGTAACATTATTCTTCTTGCAACAGCACTTTCCCGTCGCGATCCTGAAAAAGCAATCCAAGAATGCAACAATCTTCTATGTTATTACCCAATGAATCCGCTCGTTTATCTCATTCGGGGACAGGCTTACAACAAGATGGGAAATAAAGAGAAAGCCTTGAACGATTATTCGGCTTCGCTCTTTCTCAAAGAAAACGCCTATGTGTACAGTCTGCGGGGTGATATAAAACAATATACTTATGGAAAATACGAAGATTCTATTAAAGATTACACAGAATCAATTCGCCTGAGTCCAAAGGATTTGAATTTTGCTTATGCGGACAGGTCAAATGCTTATTATTGGCTTGGCGAATATGACAAAGCAATAGCAGATGCCGAACGCTTTGTTGCGGCAGGCGGTAAACAATATGAGGCATTCAACACGCTCATGAGGATATATTCAGAGCGTAAGGAATATGAAGTTGCCTTGAAATACAGTGAAAAATACATTGAATTTTCCCCGAAATCTAAATTGGGCTATAATATGAAGGGCAGAGTCTATTCTAAAATGGGACATTACGAAAAAGCCATTGAAGAATACACGAAATCACTTAAGCAAGATTCAAAGTATGTGACAGGTTATGAAAATAGATGTTACGCATATCAAAAAATAGGAGAATTTAAAAAAGCCCTTGCCGATGCGGAAAAAGCCATAAAATACGCTAAGAAAAAAAACAGCAAGTATTTCATGTACACATCTTATCAAGCTAGAGGTCTCGTTTATATAGAAATGAAAAAGCAAATGGAAGCTTTGAGCGATTTTAAGACTGCCATGTCTTTTGCCACAGATTCCCAAAAGAATGCTTTGCAAAAGAATATCGAAAATGCCTGCTCACTTAGTCCGGATTATGAGCGAGTCTCACTTGAAGTGAAAAATGGCAGGGTTATAATTCCAGTTTCTGTCGGCAACAAAAATTATAAATTAAATTTCATTTTTGATTCATTTGGGGAAAATGGTTATCTTTTTGAGAAGGGGATAGGCAAAGTATCCGAATACATGGGAAAAGACATATATGACTGGAAAATGCAGGAGCAGATTAAAAACAACCCCGAAAAGACCACACAAGAGCTCGAGGAAGTGTTACAGAAAACAAAAGATGGCAGTTTTAGTCTTTTTGAAGGCGGAATAGCAGTCGGTGATCAAAAAGTGGGTAAAACAATCTTTTTTGTCACTCAGGCAAAGGGCGACGATGTGGACGGAATAATTTCCATAGGTGCATTTAAAGAGGCAAAAAGTATCACCATTGACTATAAGAATAAATTCTTTGAGGTGAATTCTCCATTTCACCAGGGAAAGGGTATTCCACTGTACAAACTCAGTACGGAAAGAGTGTACTGTTACTATATAAAGGCAGAACTAGACGGCGTTGTACAGCCTTTTACAATCAATGTGTTGGGCATGTTCAACATCGTGCGGAAAAACATGAAAGAAAGCAAAATTTATGAAGGAAAAGAATTGGACAAAATACTAGCCTTTGCAAATTCAAACGATGCTGTATCTACAGGAATAAGCCGAACAGCAAACTTGAAAATTGGAGATTTGAATGCAAAACTAATCTTCTATCCGTATACAAAATTGTTGTTTGAGAATGCCGCACCACAAAACTATGCGTTCTTCTCTGTCTATAATAGTTTGGGTTATCCCTTTTTCAAGGACAAGTGCGTGCAGTTCGACTTCGAGAACATGATGCTCTATGTGTGGTAAAATAAATTTCTGTTTTTTCTTCTTTTATAGCACTTTGTTTTTTCCTGGAACAGCATAAGCCCGACTGCCAGCGTGGGGGCGACTTCTTCGATTCCAAAAGTCTGGGATGGAGTATATACAAAGAAAAGCAAGTAAAGTCCAAAAATGCAAAAAATCGATTGTAATAATGACTGAAAAGTACAAAATATGGCTTGTATAAGAATTTTAAGATGTTCTAGTATGGTGGTATAAAGTTCATGCAGACGCATGATATTAAAAAAAGTATTTCATAAAAAAAGGAGATTATTATGAAAAAAACTTCAAAACTTACAGCCATTCTTGCAATCGGAGCTCTCGCTCTCAGCGGACTCTTCCTTTCTTGCTCAAACGGAGACAGCGATAGTTCTAGCTCTGTTAGTCCTTCCAGTGCAACTATCAATAATAGCTCTTCTGTCTCGCAAGGAAAACTTACAGGTACCTGGGATTTAACAACTATAACCTCTCTTTCTGGGGTTTCTTCGGACGGTAAATCAGTTTTGTCTGCTGATGTTGCAGTGCCTGCGACTGAGAATGGTGGAGCTACACTTACTTTACTTGCAAATGACAAATCAAAACCAAAGTTTAATAGCGGTTTACAATCAAATACAGGCTCATCGGCATTTGAAATCGCAAAGGTAGGTGGATATACTGGGGGAAAAGTTACTGTGACATGTAAAAATGCGACAACCAAAGCTACAGGTTCAAGTGGTTCGGTAAATGCCGTTGAGATAAGTTTTGGGGACAAGTCTTTTAAATGGACTGATGGCACAACTGTAACAGATTCTGAGCAAGAACTTAGCTATACATTAACATCTTCTGATGTAATTATAAGCGGAAGTGGTGTAAAAATTACTAAGATTGTAGTTGAGTAAAAATTGTAAAAGCACTTTAATTTGTGTTTTTTATTAAAAAAGCCTTGATTCTGAGTGAAAATAAACCTCATTTCCTCAATCAAGGCTTTTTTTTGACTAACAAATATTATAAAAAAGTCTAGTTGATTCTTTTGATAATGCAGTAATTTTACACACTACGCGACAGAAGAGCTATTATCAACACTTGTTGGGATTTTAGGGTGGTAAATAAAATTTTGTTTTTTCTTCCCTTATAACACTTTGTTTTTGAAACTATGGTAAATCACCGATATTATATTGGTATGAAACGAACGGTGATTTTATCGGCGATTTTTATGACGGCTTTGTTTGGAGCTGGCGCGCTTTCGGTTGACGAGGCGGTGGAACTTGCAAAAAAGAATAATGTTTCTGTGGCCCGCGCCCAGATTACCCTTGATGCGGCAAAAAGAACAAAAAATCATTCATGGAACACCGTAAGTCCGACTGCGAGTGTGGGGGCGTCTTCTTCAATTCCGATTGAAGCATTGAGCGATAGTAAGTCTGACTACAAGGCTAATCTTGGTCTTACAGCAACTCTTTCACTCTCTCTGTCAGCAAATCTTTACACTTCAATGCAAAGCGCGAAAATCAATTATGAATCCGGAAAACTTACTTTTGACGATGCGGTGAAATCCGTGGAGTTGAGCGTTCGGGAAGCATTTTACGGCCTTCTTTATGAAAAAGAAAACATCGTCTTGCAGGAAAAAAATCTTGAGATTGCCAAAAACCAGTACACGAGCAACTTAGCCCGCTACAATCAGGGGCGGCTGAGCGAAATCGATGTTCTTTCGGCGGAAGTCAACTACAAGAGCAAAATTCCAACCGTGGAAAGCGCCCGCACGGCTTTCTTGAACGATTTGGATTCTTTTAAGCAGGCAGTGGGAATTCCTACTGATGAGAAAATTGACCTTGAAGGTTCCCTTGATGATTTAATCAATTTGAATGAAATTTCCCTGGATTCACAAAATGTGCAGTCCTCTTCTATTAAATTGCTCGAATTCAAACTTGCGGCGGCAAAAAACACCGTACTTGAAAAAAGATTTTCGGCCTTTGCTCCAAGTTTGAACGCTTCCCTCAACTGGCGCGACCAATACTGGTACATGGGCTACGAGGGAACGGCTCCTGACCCTACAAAAACGACAAGCCTTACTCTTTCGGCGACCATTCCTCTGGACGGCCTGCTTCCCTGGTCGGTCAGAAATGACGCAATCGACAGCGCAAAAGATACGGCGGCGGATTTGGAGCTTCAGCTTGAGAACGAAAAGAAAAATCTAAAACGGACTATTGATTCAAGTCTCCGCTCGATAAAGCAGAGTCAGGAATCAATTAAATACAAGCAGGCAAATGTCACTTTGGCGCAGAAAACCTACGACATGACGCAAGAAGCCTACAATCGCGGCGCAAAGGATTTGCTCACTTTGCAGAATGCAAACACTTCGCTCTTGAACGCACAGGTTTCCCTTAAAAGCGAGACCTTAACGCTCATCAAGGCGATTTTGAATCTTGAAAATACAATCGGCGTTCCCTTCGGCACGCTTGGAAAATAGGAGATGAAAATGAGACGGTCACATATCGTGATGATTGGTGCGGCTGCCCTTATGGTAGCTGTAGTTGCAGGCGTTGCTATTTCAAAAAAATCTGGCGGAAATGCTCCAGGCGGAAAAGGCAGGGGGCGGGGCGGAAGCACGGTCTTTTCTGTCAAAACGGAGACTGTCAAAAAAGAAACCCTGCACGGCTATGTGATTGCCAACGGCGAGATTGAAAGCCAGAACTCGGTGAATGTTTTCCCTGATGTTGGTGGTAAAATCATGGAAACGAACGTGATGCTGGGCTCTTCCGTGCGCCGCGGTGATATAATCGCTTATGTTGACCCCAATTCTCCCGGCCAGTATTACAAAAAAAGCCCTGTTTACGCGCCAATTAACGGAAGCATTATCTCAACTCCCCTCAAAAACGGAACGACGGTTTCAACCGGCACGGTGATTGCCATTGTGGGCGATATCTCAAACTTGCAGGTGAGCGCGGACATTCCTGAGCGATATGTCGCGGTTTTAAAAACTGGATTAAAGGCAGAGGTTTCTGTTGAGGCATACCCTGGAGTAGTTTTTAACGCCACGGTTACGAGGGTAAGCCCAGTCGTAGACACCACCAGCCGTACAAAAGAAGTAATCCTTCATTTTGACCAGAGAGACGAACGGGTCAATGCAGGTATGTTCGGAAAAATCAAATTGTACACAGTGGATTATGCGGGCTATGTCACCATGCCTGCGGACGCTTTGGTTTCCCTCAACGACGAATATTATGCTTATGTGGTAAAAGAGGGCGGGGACAGTGTTGAGCGGCGCAAGGTAAAGACCGGCGAAACGGTAGACGGCAGAATCCAGATTCTTGAAGGCGTAAATGAAGGCGAAAAAGTCGTAATCCAAGGCCAGACTTCCCTGAACGATGGCTCAAAAATCCGCGACATCACGAAATAGGATTTACTTATGAATATTTCAAAAAATACACTTGAACATCCGGTGCTTACCCTGATTGTCTTTGTTCTGCTTGGAATCATGGGCCTTTTTACCCTGAGCGATGTGGCAATCAGCCTTATGCCGGACATCGACAATCCCTATCTAACTGTGCGGACGACTTACACCAATGCGGGGCCGGAATCTGTTGAAAAAACTGTCACGAAAGTGCTTGAAGCCCAGCTGATTTCGGTTTCGGGGCTTAAAAATCTTACATCTACTTCATCTGAAGGCTCTTCCCGCATTTCCCTTGAATTCAACTATGGTACTGATTTGGATATCGCCACCAACAATGTGCGGGATAAAATCGACCGTGTGCTAAAACGGCTCCCTGATGATGCGGACAGCCCTACAATTATGAAAATGGACTCGGACTCCATGCCGATTATGCGTATTGCCGTGCGGGGAAACCGAAGCCGTGACGAGCTCAAAGTTCTCGCCGAGGACACAATTGTAAGCCTTTTAGAGCAGACTGACGGCGTTGCTGAGGCCACTGTCTCTGGCGGACGAACAAAAATCGTGCGGGTTGACATTTCCCAGAACAGGCTTGCGGCCTACGGACTTACCCTCTCAACGGTAAATTCTGCCCTTTCAAAACAGAATTTGGAATTAGGCGGCGGTAAAATCACCGAGGGAAAAACCGATTACTCAATCCGAACTGTCGGTGAATTTGCCAGCATAGACGAAATCAATGACGCTATCATCACGAAAAAAGGTGATTATGTTGTCCGCCTTTCTGACATCGGCAGGGCTTACATGGGCTACAAGGACAAGACCAACGATGTTTACATCAACGGCGAGCCGGGCATTTATGTGAGCGTCACCAAGCAGTCGGGCAAAAACTCAGTCACCGTGGCAAACCGTGTCTACGAAAAAATCGAAGAGATTCAGGAACTTTTGCCCACTGATGTTTCAATGGAAATCATCTCGGATACAACTGATTCAATCCGCGATACAATCAACACTCTTTTGGAGAGCTGCTATCAGGGCTTGCTCCTTGCGGTTTTGGTGCTTTTCCTCTTTTTGAAGAATTTCAAGTCAACGATTATCATTGCCATTTCAATTCCACTTTCGATAATCATCACTATGCTCTGTATGAGTTTTGCAGGAATCACCCTTAACATGATGACTTTGACAGGTCTGATTTTGGGTGTCGGTATGATTGTAGACGCTTCCATTGTTATGATTGAGAATATTTATGTCTACAGAAGCCGTGGCGCAAAGCCCAAAGTGGCGGCAGTCCTTGGTTCAAGCGAAATGGTTATGTCCGTTCTTTCGGGAAACCTGACTACAATCTGCGTTTTCATTCCTTTCCTCTTCTTTATGTCGGATTTGGGAATGATGGGGCAGATGTTCAAGGGAATCATCTTTACGGTTGTAATTGCACTCGTTTCTTCACTTTTCGTGGCTATTTTCCTTGTTCCGGTTCTTGCAGGAAAATTCCTTCCGCTGTCGAACCGCAATGAAAAGCCGGTAACGTTCAAGCCCCTCAAAAAATTTTACGAACTGCTGGATATTCCTTTGGTCAAACTGACGGCTCTTTACAGGCGGGCTCTTAAATCTGCCTTGGGTCACAGAAAAGCAACGGTGGTGATTTGTTTTTCTGCCCTCATTATCGCCCTTGCCATGGCCACTACCCTCAATGTGAACATGATGCCTAACGGAAACGATGACAGTGTAACTCTTAATGTAACTCTGCCAATCGGAACAAATCTTGAAGAGACCATGACCGTTATGAGCCAGTTTGAGCAGATTGTCCGGGATGAAGTGAAGGGCTACAAAACCTTGATTTCAACCAGCGGCGCCTCAAGTTCTTCTTATCGTGGAACCCTTGAAATCAAACTCCCGGATTCGGATGAGCAGATTGACAATGCAAGCACGATTCAAAACAAACTCCGCGCTCATTTCAATGATTTTGCCGGGGCAAAGTTTGGTTTCCGTGCGGGAATGCGCGGTCAGATGACGGGAAGCGACATTAAAATCAAAATCCGCTGCGATGATTTGGAAAAAGCCCTGGATGTTGCAGACCAGATTTCCGCCGTAATGAAGACAATTCCCGATTTGGGAGAGTCTTCGGTGGATATTGAAAAAGGCGTTCCTGAGGTTGAAATCGAAATCGACCGCCAGAGAGCCTACGCTTTTGGTGTTGATGTGACCACCGTGGCAAAAGAAATCAATTACGCGATGAACGGCGTGACCTCAACGACTTACCGTGAGGGCGGAAAAGATTATTCAACTGTCCTCATGTACCAGAAAGAAGACCGCAAGCAGGTCATCGACTTGGAGCAGATTTTCGTAAACGGTACGGGCGGAAAAGTCAGCGTGGCAAACTTCGCTCAGGTCAAAAAAGGCCTGGGGCCGGTAAGCATTAAGCGGGAAAATCAATCGCGAATCGTCACCGTTACCTGCGATATCCTCACAGACCGTAACGCCTACGAAGTTGAAGAGGCAATCAAAGAGGGAATCGCCGAGACTTTCATCGTTCCTGATGATGTGACCCTCGTTTATGACGGCGCATGGCAGAACATGCAGGATCAGGGAAAGACCTACGGCTTAATCATCTTGATGGCAATTCTGCTGGTCTTTGGAGTAATGGCCGGTACTTACGAGAGCTTTAAGGCACCATTTATCAACCTGATGACCATTCCATTCCTGATTATCGGCGTTGTGGCCATCTACAAGATTATGGGACAGGCAATCTCAATGGTCAGTGCGGTCGGCCTGATTATGCTGGTTGGAATCGTCGTCAACAACGGAATTATTTTGGTTGACTACACGAATCTTCTGATTGACCGGGGCTACAAAATGAAAGAAGCCTGCCTTGAAGCCGGAGCCAGCCGTTTGCGCCCGGTTTTGATGACGACTTTGACCACGGTTTTGGGTATGCTGCCAATGTGTTTTGCCACCAGCGGAAGCGCCGCCATGGTTCAGCCGATTGGTGTGGCAGTTGTTGGTGGTCTGCTTTCATCAACCTTCGTAACTCTCTTCTTCATCCCAGTCCTCTACTCTCTGGTAATGAAAGAAAAGAAAATCGATAAGAGCAAGATTCAAATTCTATTGACCGAGGATTAATATGACAAGATGTGAAATTATCGCCAATCAGTCCGTGCAGGACGAAATAATCTCCCTTATGGAAGAGCATATTCCAGGCGTGCTTTACACGATTATCCCCACCGTCGTCGGTCGCGGCAAAAACTCCTACAAAATGGGAAGTGCCACCTGGCCTGAAACGAATTTTATCCTCGTAAGCTATGTTGAGGATAAAGAAGTATCCGTGATGAAAGCGATTATCGCCGCCGTCAAGGAAAAATTCGCGGGCGAGGGAATAAAGCTTTTTCTTGTTAAGGCTGAAGACTAAAAACTGTGAAAATTGCCCTCACTCCAGGGCAGCGGCGGCCAAATCCGAGGCGTAGCTGGATTCTTTCTCGCCGGAAGGGCTTCCAACCTGGGCGGCAAACATGGCTTTTTTTGCATTTTTCGTTTCATTGCGTTTTTCAAGGGCGGCTCTGGCTGCCAGTAAAATTTCCGAGGCAATGTCAGAACGCACATTCAGTGCCTGGGCGATTTGGGCTTCCTGTGCGGCGGCCAAATCTTCCAGCGTGACGAATGTCTTTATGAGGATTTTCTCCCGCTTTTCGCCCACATGGGGAAGGGAAGCGAAAACAGAGACCGTGTTTTCTTTTGTGCGGAGGTTCTGGTTTCGGCTGGTGGCAAAGCGGTGGGTTTCGTCTCGGACTCGCTGCAAAAGGCGGAGGGCATCGCTGCGTCGTGGTAGGCATATTGGGTGGCTTGCATGGGGCCGCCAGATTTCTTCGTCCCGCTTGGCAAGTCCCGCAATGGGAATGTCTAATCCCAGCATTTTTAATATTCCGTCAACGGCGTTTACCTGACCTATGCCGCCGTCGATTAAAATCAAATCGGGCAATTCCGCATTTTCGTTGGAAAGCCGGGAATAACGGCGGGTGGCCGCTTCGCGCATGGAGGCAAAATCGTCGATTACGCCGTTGGTGGTTTTGAGGCGGAAGTAGCGGTAATTTTTTTTGTCAGGGTTTCCCTTCCAGAAACTGATAAGGGAAGCAACCGGGAATTTTCCGCCGATATGGGCAATATCAAAGCCTTCGATTCGCTCTGGCAGGCGGGGCAGGCCAAGTAAATCTTTAAGCTCGTTGAGGGCGGGCATGTCTCCCCGCTCCCGAATCCGGCGGATTATGTCTTCCTTTGCGTTTTCACGAGCCATGTTCAGGGCGGCAATGTCACGGCGGGAAGAGGCAGATGTCACGCGCTCAAGAATTGTTTGCGTACCGCCCTCTGAATCTTTAATCTGTGAAAATCTGTGCCAATCTGTGGATAAAAACTTTTCCAAAAATTCCGTGTCGTCGTTTTCGTCGATGAAAATCTTTGGCGGCAGGGAATTTTCGTTCTCGTAGTAGGCGCGGGCGAATTCTTCCAGCAGCTCGTTGTCCTCATTCATGCTTTCCACCCGGTAATTGTCGCGGCCCAAAAGTTTTCCGTCCCGGATTTTAAGCACGGTAAAGCTGACCAGCTCGCCTTCCCGCCAGTGGGCTATGTAATCCCTGTCCTCGCTGGCAAAGTCTTCCACGATGTTCTGATTCTGCATGATTGTGAGGGCGCGGAGTCCATCCCTGAGGCGGGCGGCTTTCTCAAAGTTCAGGGCGGCGGCGGCTTCCTTCATTTTGGCGGTGATTTTTGTGACCGTTTCGTCCCCTTTTCCCTCAAGTAGAGACTTTATTTCTTCGATAAATTCAGTATAGGTCTGTTTGTCGATTTTATTGCAGCAGGGGGCTTTACATTGCCCGATGTGATAATACATGCAGGGAGCTTCGCGCTTTTTGAAAGTCCGGCAGTGGCGCACAGGGTAAACCTTGTAGAGCGTGTCGATAAAAGTGTCGAGAGCGGATGCATCAGGAAATGGACCGAAATATGCGGCGCCGTCATTGCGATGAACCTGGCGGGTCTTGTAAAAGCGGGGAAATTCCTCGCTGGTGATTTTGAGAACAGGATAAGATTTTCCGTCCTTGAGCTGAATGTTGTAGCGGGGCGTGTATTTTTTTATCAGGTTGTTCTCAAGAAGAAAGGCTTCGTACTCATTGGCCGTGGTGATGTATTCGATTGAAGCCGCATTTGAAACGAGCAGTTCCGTCTTAATGGCGCGATTGCCCGAAAAATAAGATGAGAGCCTGTTTTTCAGGTTCTTTGCTTTGCCAACATAGATGACGGTTTCCTCGTGATTCCGCCACAAATATACACCGCTTGAGGAGGGCGCCTTTAACGCAGTTTCGTGAAGTTTCTCGTAATTTGGGTTATTGGTCGTAAGCATAATGGGTATTCTTAAAAATATTTTATCACAAAAAGTGGCATCTTTTCCACGACTGACGAAGATTCTCTCTTTTATGAAATTTTTCCTGCTGGCTCTTCCAGCATTTTCTACTCAAAAGACCTTGATCCTTGGTGGTGAAGCCGGTTGGAATGAAATTTCTCAGATGAAAGGCGTCGTCGTTACTGAGAAAAGCGGACAGTTTGGCTATGATGCGGTAGAACTTGCGAACAAAAATGTAAAAGTTGATTCAACAACTGATATGCTTTTGACTTTTGATGAAAACTCTTTCAATGATTTAGCCGGAAATTATTCTGTTTCAAACTGTAATTTAGTTTATTCAGCTGATTCTGTAAAAGGAAACGGTTCGGCTCTGAGCCGTGGTTTGAAAAAAGGCGTAAGTCTTTCTGGCTCAAACAAGGCGGTTTTTGGTAAATCAGGTTTTGTCGGTTCTTTTACGATTGAATTCTGGCTTTGCCCGTCACTCGCAGAAAACGGAGAGACTGTTCTTTCCTGGCGTTCATCTTTGAATGATGATATTCACTCAGAGTATCAGATGATTTCAGCTTCTTTTTTCAACAATCACCTCGAATGGACTTTTAACAATATTTTCGTCGGATACGCAGCAAAGGAAATTCATCTCGCAGGCTGTAATACTGTGATTCCAAACAAATGGAGTAGACACACAATTTCTTTTGACGAAGAAAACGGACTTTTGGAATATCTTGTTGATGGCCGGACTGAATCATTGGTTTTTGTGACTAAAAGCGGTCACGAAAATGGAACTGTCTGCTATCCGGTTCTCGGTGTAAAAGCTGCAATTGAGCTTTGCCCTGATTTTGTAGGAAAAATCGATAATTTTAGAATCGCAAAACTTTCTGCAAGCCGTGAGTATTCAGATATTTTCCTCAATGGAAACGAAAAATTCCATGTTTCAGGCGGAAAATTTGTCACAAAACCTCTCTTGATTTCTCAGTCGGCAGTTATCGAAGAAATTGATGCTTTGATGAATGTTCCTTCTCAAACTGATGTCCGATTTTATATCCGAAGTGGCGACAACTGTTACGGCTGGAATGAAAATTATCCTGCATGGAAAGAAATTGTTCCCGGTGAGCGGATTGAAGGTGTTAAAGGACTTTATTTCCAGCTTTCGGCAGAACTTTTGCCAGACGGAAACGGAAGCCAGACTCCCCGTGTCTCAGAAATTGCCGTGAAATACAATGAGCAGAATGATCCTCTCCCGCCATTTATGGTGAATGCAGTTGCTGGAGACGGCGCTGTTACACTTTCATGGAGTTATTCTGTTGATGATAATGCAGGCGGTTACTATGTTTACTACGGTAATCGCCCGGGAGAATATTTGGGACGCGCTGCAATTCAGGGCGCTTCTCCTGTTCGTGTTGGAAATACAACTTCAGTTACACTCACAGGGCTTGAAAATGGGCGAATATATTATTTTGCGGTAAGCGCGTATTCAAAAGTCGACGGAAGAATAAACGGAAGCCTTTCAAAAGAGGTTTTTGCCCGTCCAAGTTCACGATTATCAAAAAAATAAAACGGAGAATAAAATGTCAGAAGTAAACACATTGCGTAATCGAGCAAAATCTGCGGTTCTTGCAAGAGATTATACACTTGCAGCAAAAATCTATAAATCACTGATTCTTGAAGAGCCTGACAATAGCGTATATAAAATGGAGCTTGGAAATCTTTATGTCAAAGCAGGTAAAGATGACCAGGCTTTAACTATTTTTAATCAGATTGTTAAAACAGACTCTGAAAATCTCGATGCACTTATTGCAATTTCTGGCATTTATCGCCGTCAAAAAAAATATGAGGAATCTGTTGCTGTTCTGGAGCAGGCCCTCGTTACCTGCAACACTGATTCAAAAAGTCGCACAAAAATTTCTTATAATTTGGGATTTACTTATCGCCAGATGGGAAGTTACGACGATGCCATTAAATGTTTTGAAGAAGTCGTTGAAGAAAATCCGACTGATGTTCTTGCTAACAACCATCTTGGAGCGATTTACGCTCTTCAGGGAAATCATACCAAGGCAATAGAAGCCTATAACCGCGGACTTAAATACGATATCAATCATCCTATTCTCCAGTTCAACATTGCAAAGAGTTATGCTGAAATCGGTGAGATTATAAAGGCTCAGTCTTTCTTTGAGGGTGCCCTTCGTGCAAAACCGGGCTGGACTGAGGCAATCGAAGCTTACGCTGACCTTCTGCTCGTTGAGAATAAAGTTACAGAAGCTGATGAAGTTGTTACTCAGGCATTAAAAATCAATCCTGACGATGTTAAGATGCATACGGCAAAAGGAAATGTCTATACCAGCCAGTCGATTTTTGATGATGCTGAATCTGAGTACAAAAAAGCCCTTGATACTGATGAAAATTATAAAAATGCACTGACAGGTCTCGCAAATGCCCTTGAAAATCAGGGAAAGAATGACGAAGCCATTGAGACAATCAGTAAAGCCGAAAAAATGAATCCTAGTGACACGAAAATTAAAAAACAGTCGGCTTACATTCATATTTCTGCTAATAAACTTGAAGAAGCTTATGAGCGAATCGCTGAATTGCAAAAACTCAATAAAAATGATGTCCAGACGCTGAACCTTCTTGGTCAGTATTATATCTGCAACGACGAGAGTGAAAAAACTGAGGACTGTTTTGCTTCCATCAAAAAAATTAATCCTGATTACAATGATGTTTATCGTGACTGGGGAAAGCGTTTCGTACAGAAGGGCGATAGCAAAAAAGCTGAACCCTATCTTCAGGCAGCAATTCAAAAAAATCCCAACGATTCTGCTGCGATGGTGCAACTTGGTGAACTCTATGAAAAGCAGAACCAGCTTGGAATGGCCTTGCAGTATTATAAGCGTGCCAGCAGTGCTGATGAATTTAATGTGCTTCCCAAAAAGGCATCAGAAAGAATCATGGGAGATGATCGGAAACTCATGACTATTGATTTTAATGCCGAAGCTAACCCGATTGACTACGATTCGTTATTTTCAGGTGGAAAACTTGATTCTGAAAATGAAGAAAATGGAATCAGCAGGGATGATACGATAGAAATTCCTGAAGTCGCGGAGAATGATGAGAATTCTACTGATTCGTCAGAAGATGACTCGAATGCAGAAAATGCAGGAATCGGGGATACGGCTGATGGTCAGAATAAAGTTGAAGATTGCGAGCAGATTGTTCCTTTGACTGATGGTGAAGAGACGGAAGTAGCAGATGAAGACTTTAATTTTGATCAGTTTGGAATGGATGAACTTGCAAATGCTGATTCAGGTGTAAATGATGTCGGTTCAATCGCAAATCTGCTTTCAAGCGATGAAAATGCAATTTCAGAGGATTCTGCACTTGATTTTGATGAGTTAGTCGATGATGGAGCACCAATAGATGAGGAGGATGCTGGAAATATGGATTATGTTCCGCTTCCTGATGGAGCTGATTACTATAATGAATCAAGTCCGGTTGCAGAAGTTGAAACACCGGCCGCAATAAAACATGAAATTTCTGAAGACTCACTGGATAAACTTGAAGAACAGATAAAAAAAGCAGCAGAACTCGCTGAAAAAGCAAATTACGCTGCAGAAAGCGCATGGAAGGCCGCAGCCCATGCAGCTGATTCTGCTCATGCTATTGATTCAGAACCCGTTCAGTGGAAAAAGCCAGTCGCTGAAGAAAGGGTGCCTGAAGAAATTCCTGAGGAGCCAGTTACTCAAGAAGCAATTCCTGAAGAAGCTGTTGTCGAGGAAGAAAAAGACTCTGAAGAAGTGGAATGCAGAAAAGAAGAGATTGTGCCAACAGAAGAGGAACTCAACGAGGAAGAAGAACTTGCTGATTCCGACCTGCTTGCTGCGGAAGAACTTCTTACGGAAGATGATATTGCCGAGGCTGAGACTGAAGACGATGATTTCATGGATGATATTCCAGACTATCTAACGGAAGAGGAAAAAGAATCTGAGGAGAATTCAATGGAAGAAGTTGAAAATACAGAAAATGAAGTACCTAAGATTGATGATTTGACTTTACGCCGCGCAATTGACATGCTTCCTTCGATTATTGCCGCAATAGAAGACCGCAGTGTGATTTACAGATTCCGTTCATTCCTCTCAATGTTCAAGACTTTGCGGGAAATGCTGGAATACCTGCCGCCTGAACAGCACCGCGAGTTTATGACCAGCCGTAACCGCCTGCTTTTGGATTATGTAATTTCAAAACTTTCCGGAAAGCCAGGTCTCTATGCCACAACAAAGGCACTCGTTCGCTCAGGCCTCATCCACGAAAACCCGGAGAACAAGGCCAGCGAAAAAGACGGAATCGAGCTTGTTAAGGAAGTCCTCGCAGACTTGCGCAAATTGAGCGAAGGCCTTGAAGACGAGACTTTGCGGGAAGTTCTCAACAAAGAAGCGGACGGTCTGGAAGAAAAGATTTAGACGCGGATTTACGCAGATAAACGCGGATTTACAAAAAAATGTGAATCCGCGTTTTTTTTATATCCTGATAATCTTTGAATGAGTGATGACCTCGTTGCCAGTCTCGGTAATCAGCACATCGTTTTCAAGACGGACGCCGCCCAGCTCAGGATCATAAAGGCCGGGCTCCAGGGTGACAATCATGCCGGCCTTGAAAAGCACATCATCGGCCTGCTTTGGCGACACCCGCGGGAATTCGTGGATTTCAAGGCCGATTCCGTGACCCAGAGTGTGGGGCATAACCCGCTTTGCCTTAGAAAAGACCAAATCAGCGGCTTCGGCTGCTTTTTTTATCGGCGAGCCGGCCTTGTAGAGAGGCAGTGCCTGTTCTGCCGCCTTTTCCACCAGGGCCAGAAGCTCTTCCTGCTTGGGCGAGAGAGGCCCTTTTGCCACAGTCAAAGTGGTGTCGCTGGTGTAGCCTTCGTAAACCACGCCGAAGTCAAGGATTGAAAGACCTTGTGCCGGCCAGGGGGCATTTGTGTAGCCTGGGAAAGCGTGAATGGCAAAACTTCGGCCAGGACCTGCCGCCAGAGTGTCAAAGCCTGTTCTCTCGCAGCCACATTTTCTAAGCTCGCTTTCGATTAAAAGAGCGACATCGCTTTCTTTCTGGAGCCAGTTTTCCCGGATTCCCCTCTCAATCTCAGAGATAATCCAGTCGCCAACCCGGCAAGCCTCGCGGGTACATTCAATTTCGTATTCATCTTTTGTCGAACGCATGTCCACGACAAAATCATGGGTTGAGTGCTCACGGCAAAGGACATCCCAGCCGTCAAGGGCGTCAACATATTGCAAAAAAAGGGGGTAAGGCGTGCAAGGCGGAATCTCCACCTTGAGGCGATTTCCCTTGATTTTGAAAGATTTGAGCACTTCCTTGACCGCCCTCGTGTTCCGCCGCTCATATTTATTGTATGGAAGAATCTGAACATCCACCGAGCGTTCCTTCGCAAGATTTTCATCCCAAGGCACAAGGGCGCACTTTCCGTTTGAAGCAATGATAAAAAGCGCGTCCGTAGGGTGGCCTGTAAAATAGCGCACCGCCGGATTCCGCCGCTCCTCACAGTCCTCAAAGACCGCCGCCGTAATGCCATGCTCAGTCATGTAAGCAAGTAATTTCTCTTTCCGAGCCGTATAGATTTTTTTCAGTTCGTCTTGTGTGTAAGTTTTCATAGGTAAATGTTAGCACATAGTTAAAAAAACACAAAGAGGGGGAAGGAGGAAGTCTTAAAAGCAAGCGTATTGTCCTTTTTCAAATAATGCCCACAAGGAGGTGGGCAAAAGCAATTAAGACCCGCAAGAATTTCTGAAAGAAATTCTTGTCCACGACAGGATGTCGATGACTCCGCCCCAAACCCAGGGAAATTAAAGCTATACAGCCAAATCCAACGGTAAATCACTTATGTCTTTTAATCTTTTTCCTTGT